>JAUVKT010000021.1 GCA_030596125.1 Bacteroidales bacterium
AGGCCGGGGGAAAGGTTGAAATAACCGGCTACCTGCCCAATTGAACAAATGTAACTTTTGATAGTTCTTTCACTGTAATTACGAATACGCATTTCGCGCTCCATTAATTCACGGATGCTTTTTTTTCATAATAAATGATCTAAAGATTAGTAAGGAAAGTTACGCCGATTTCTACAGGAAGCAAAACTGCCGCCAAAGGCGGTTTAGTTCAACGTATATGTATATGCATAATTACATAAATATCTAATATATCTATATGTTTTGTTACATATATATCTCTAAAACGATGGAGTATATGTATCTTTCTAATCATAGGTTTCCTCATTGAACTTATCGTTTATCTCTTCCAGCAAACCATCAATCGGATTCCGGAAATTACTAAAGCTTGCTTTAGATACATGTGTATACCGCTCCGTTGTTTTTGAACTTTTGTGCCCCAGGAAGGATTGTATATAACGCAAATCTGTTCCTTGTTCCAGATGGTGTGTTGCAAAACTATGCCTTAAGACATGCGGAGTTACACGTTTGCGAATATCTGCCCTGGTAGGCGCCTGTAATTTTATTAGATGTTTTTCAGACATTGGTTAGTAATGCAGATGCTAATTTAGAAAATATATTGACACCATCCCAATTTAAAATTGAAGAGGAATGGGGGAAGGGACGAACGACAAACGACAAACGACGAAAGACTAAGAGGGGAGGAAACGGAGAAGCTATCGATTTAGAAACATTTAACATTTGACGTCTGACATTTGACATAAGACGGAGAGGCTGTGGGCTTTAGGCTGGAGGCGAAGAGGAGTGGGAGAGTGGGAGAAGGGGAGAGAAGAATGGAAGATTGGAGACTGAAGACTGAGGACTGCCGACTTTTCGAATCATCTCGATTTTTAATAGTCATAACCGGATTCCTTCTCTACTAACTTTTTTATATAATGGAGAATATATCAAGGTGGTTCTCCAGTAATCTTTAGTGTAAATAAATGTTGAAATAACTTGTCCTGACTCTAGCTAAAGGTCATATAGGTCGTCTCTAAAATTATCATCGATATCATTTTTAACCTTAACATCATCAATTAAAATTAAGATATCCCAATCTGAATCGGCTCTAAAATCACCTCGGGCCCGAGAACCAAACAGATAAGCCTCTGCATAAGGATCCTTATCATGAATTGTCTTTGTAATCCTGTCTCGAATCAGATCTTGATCCATTTTAAAATTCTTTTGAATCAAAGATACGTATTTCTTATAAATCTAAAGAAGGGGCGAACGACAAACGACAAACGACGAAAGGAGAAGAGGAGTGGGGAAAGGCGTAAGGCATAAGGAGGAGAAAAAAGGCAATAGGCTGTAGGCTTTAGGCGGAAGGGAAAAAAGAAATGAGATGTGAGTAGTGAGAGGTGAGAAAAATGGAAGGGTGAATGAGTGAATGCGTGAATGGAAGAGGAGAAACGGAGAAGCTATCGATTTAGAAACATTTGACATTTGACATGGGAAGGGCCTAATAACACTCTCTATATTTGGAAAGGCTGATACTGCCCATAATTAATCTAATGTCTTCGCGAGGAGCGAAGTGACGAAGCGATCTGCCACAATTGAGCAAGTCAGTATATAAACAAAAACCTGTTATAAGTTTGTGAGCCGGAAGGTTCAACGGATTGCTTCACCATCCGGCAGCTGCCGGATGATTCGCAATGACACTTTGTCTATTTAGGTTTCCTAATGCTGCACATAATTTTGGAAACGGGGAAGCGGGGAGAAGATGAAGAAGTATGGAGTAGGGAGGAAAGGCGAATGACAAACGACAAACGACAAAAGGCGAAGAGGAGTGGGAGAGGGGGAGAGTGGGGGGAATGGGGAGAGGGACAAAAACGAGTCATGGGAGAAAAGAGAAAAAAGATTTAGATCCCTCTCCCGGGAATACCGGGATTCGGGATGACACTAGTCACGGAAACCCGGTACCTGCCACCCGGGACCCGGTACCTGATACCATAATTAAATAAACTTTTCCCGTTTTTGGAGATTATATAACCCTGAGAGGAGAAACAGAATTGTTACAACCAGAAGTATTATCCGGTTTTCAACAACAATATTGGACCAGGCGGTTTCTGATACATTATTGGGTAACTCAAACGGGTTCAGAAATACGTTCCATTTACTCCTTTCAAGCTCTTCTTCGAGGATCAGGAAAAACAGGCTGAATATAATCATTATTACAGCCGACCCATTTCCGTTCCTGACAAGTGTGGATACCATAAATGACATTACCCCGAGAAAAAAGACCGGATAGAGGACGTGATATGTTACCGACACCACCGGCATCCTGACAACCAGAAATGAAGAGAGCCAGACAAACAACAGAAGTATTGCAAATGTTATTACGTAAATAAGAGCCATTCTTACCAACCAGACCTTATACCTGTAATTTGGTATGCCAAAAAGGATCTCTATTGTTCTGGCATCCTGGTCGTTCTGTATTCCGAAAACTGTTGGATAAAATATAAGCAGAAGTCCGCAAAAGACAAATACTCCGTACAGGTCTTCAACCCTTGAGATATCTTCGGAAAAGATATAAATAAGTATCAGTCCGACATAAAACGCAAATGCTCCCAGCAGGAACCAGATAAATTTATTGGCAAAAATGATCTTCAGGTTGTAAACAATCATTTTTGAACCAATATTTAAAAAACTGAAAAAACTGATCTTGTTGCCCATCTCTTAAATTTTACTTTTACGTAACAACCACAGGTATGCATCCTCTAGGTTGGGAGTTACTTCAATGGCGTTTTCACCTGGCTTATCTTTTGAAATAGTCCTGACACGTATGCTGTCTTTTTCACTCATATGATGAACAACCAGGTGAGTGGAGGCGATAGATTTAAACTCGGCAGCCGGCACATTAAATTGCCATACATGTCCTTTTGCCGCGGTTGTCATTTCTGACGGATGTCCGAGATATTTCAGAGAACCCTTATCAAGAACAGCAACTTTATTACATGAACTGGAGATATCTTCAATGATGTGTGTAGAGAAGATAACAACCCTTTCCCTGCTAAGCTCAACGAGCAGGTTCCTGAACCTGATCCTTTCCCTCGGATCAAGCCCGGCTGTAGGCTCATCAACTACAAGTATCCTGGGCAGATGAAGGAGGATCTGGGCAATCCCGATCCTCTGTTTCATGCCGCCTGAATATGAACCTATCTTTTCGTCTTTTCTCTCTTCCATGTGTACTGATCTGAGCACAGAGGTTACCCTTTCATTTCTTAGCTTTGTATCGGTAATATTTTTCAGGATTGCCTGATAGTTGAGAAATTCCCATGCCGTCATATTCTCATAGGTGCCAAACTCCTGTGGCAGATAACCTATCAATCCCTGAAGCTCTTCTCTTTTTTCGGTTACATCCAGGCCATTGATCCAGATCTTTCCATAACTCTGTTCCAGAATACCACATATAATCCTCATCAAAGTTGTTTTACCTGCCCCGTTTGGTCCAAGTAATCCGAACATCCCTGTTCCTATTTCGATCGATACGCTGTTAAGCGCTTTAAATGGTTTTCGTGTGCGTCCGATCAGAGGAGTGGAAAGAACTAACCTGAAGAATGATTTCCTGAGGTTCCTGAACTTGCCGGTAAGCCTGTAGATATCAGTCTCTTTTTTCTGCAGGTATCTGCCGGTAGAGTAAATAATGATGCCGGCATACCAGAGAAATCCCATAACAATAACCGAAGCAAGATTATCCCATTTTACCTGACAAATAATTAAATTGATCAGGGGTATTATCCAGAATACAAACGTATCGGTGGTTTTTAGCAGTAATCTTCCGGACCTGCCAGAATCTTTCAGGGAAAACAGTTTTTTTAACGGGTTCCACATTAATAATAAGAAGAACCATGTAACTATACTAAAAACGAATATCCAGAAATTAAGACTCAGATAGAAATATGTGAAATAGATAAGGAAAGCAAAGATCGGGATCTGCCAGACAAATTGTTCGAGGTCTGCCAAAGACTCAGGATCTTTGTCGATACCTACTCTCTTTCTGATCTTACTCCCTGCCTTCCATTCCCTGAGGAACCTGTTGTCGCGGTCATAAATTTTTACCAAACTTCTGATTACTATATTGATTGGCTCATTTTCGGGAATAATTGTATCCTTTGCCTTTTTCAGGCTGGTCATAATAAACCATGTTGATGCGGGAACAAGTATTACAGTCAGGATAGTAGTGATAAGCTGCCATAAGAATTTATTGATATACAGATATATAAGTGTAATAAACAGTGCTGTAACCGTCAACATTATGATCTTAATGATCCATTTTTGAGAACGGATCCATTCTAATGAGTTTTCAAGACCGGTATAGAATGTTGGAATAAATACCAGAGTAAGAAGTGTGCCAAGCGCCAGACCGCCTATTACCGTAATTGCAAAGGATGCTCCTATGGTGGATACAAATTCCGATTGTCCCATAGCAAGGGGTATCATGGCTGCTATAGTAGTAATAGCTGTAATAAGTATTGGCCTGACCCTTGCAAGGCCCGCCATCATCAGGGCTCTTGATCTTCTGTATTTTCTTTTTCTCAGAATATTTGAATAGTCGATAAGTATAATACCGTTATTCACAATTACCCCAAGCAAGATCAGGAAACCGATTAAAGTATTGGCATTCAGCAAAGAATTATTTGTCAGGATAAGTGCTATCAGTGACCCGAGCGCTGCAAGCGGGATAGAGAACATCAGTACAATTGGAGTAGTCAATGATTCAAATACCGCGGCCAGGATCATAAAGATCAGCAGGAAGGCGATACCGATCATGTAGTAAAAATCTTTCAGGTCATTCTCCTCGTGAACGACCTCAATAGCTACACCTGAAGGCACACTCAGACTTGCAACAAGTATGTCGATCTCTTCCCTTGCTGATTCAAGAATTGTTTTGGAGTCGTTAACCTCATCATTAAAGCGATATGTGACAGTGATGCTTTTTTCCTGGTTTTCGCGGTGTATACTACCGAGCCCTGAAGCAAAGACAATATTTGCTATCTCATCCATCTCCATAATATTACCCGAGTTGCCTGAGATTTGTAACTCTTTGAGATCATCTATTGTTTTAACTTCATCTTCTTCCTCTTCAGTTCTGTCATATTTAATAATAATATCATACTCTTCGGTCCCCTGCTTAAATTTAACACCTGACGAATACTCTTCCTGGAAAGATGAGAGTTCCTGTGATACATTGCCCAGGCTTATTTCATTCCTGCTCATAAGTTCAGTGTCGAAATGCAACTGTATTTCAGGAGTATTATCCTGCAGGTTAATTCTTACAGACCTTATGGATTCGAGCTCATCAATAAAAAATTCAAGATCATCAGCTACGTTTCGCATCTTGTCAAAATCCTGTCCCTTTATGAGAATACTCTCAGATTGCGTGCCAATGCCAAGCATCCGGGTAAAACTTTCGCCCGGGTTAACGCCACCCATACCTCCGCCACCTCCACTGTATCCTCCTGCTGACGATACTTCATCCATTTCAATGTCAGCGGTATGAATACCCTGTACTCTCTCGTTAAGGTCGTTCTTAATTTCGGCAAGCTTTCGGTCACTTTCCTTGTCCCAGTCCTCCTTCAGGTTAACAGTTACAGTTGCCTGCTCTTCCTCAATTTTGCTAATAATATCCTCTTTTTCGGGAATATTATTAAATCTCTTTTCAATTTCTGCTACAACAGCATCAGTCTTTTCAAGTGTTGATCCACCCGGCATAGTTACACTGAACCTGAATGAAGGAGTCTCCACCTCCTGAAGTGAGTTGATGCTTAGCCCAAGTCCGATAAGCAATGCTGCAAAAAAGAGCACCAGGGAACCTATAATGGTTGTTGCCGGTTTTCGCATACTGGCTTTAAGCAGGAGCAGATATGTTTGGATCATCCTGTTATGGATAGATAGCTTCTTAAAGACTTCGGAGTTGCTTCTGCGCGACCATGAGAGGAGAAAATGGGTTGCCATAGGTATCAGAAACAGAGCTACAGCCAGTGATACCAGAAGTGTTGAAATTATTGACACCCCAATATTCTTCCCTATCAACTTAACCAGGAAATTATCAGAAAAGAGAAACGGAAGGAATACTATTATGGTGGTAAATGTTGCAGCGATAACAGACCTGAACACCTCTTTTGTTCCCTGTTTTACAGCCTCATCACTGCTCTTTCCGGTTCCTGCGAGCCGGTAAATATTTTCAAGTACAACAACAGAGTTATCTATCAGCATACCTATAGCAAGAGCCATACCTACCAGTGTAAGGCTGTTAATGGTTATGCCGGCTGCATAAAAGAAGTTAAAGGCAGAAAACACTGAGACAGGGATGGAGACAGCAATTATTAATACCAGTCTCAGATTTCTGAGGAAGAACCATAAGATCAATATTGCAAGCAGACCTCCTATAATGGCCAGACTAATAATCTGGTTAATACTCTTCTCCATTGTCTCGGCGTTGTTGTTCTGCACTACAATTTCCACTCCTGCTGCTGCAAGTTGTATGTTAAGCTCAGAAATTACGTCGAGAGTGTTATGTGACAGATCGATAATATTTGCCTGATTATCATATACCAGGCTTATTGTTACGGCTTCAAGTCCGTTTACACGACTGTATGAATCTTCTTCCTTGATACCAAAATAGATCTCTGCTATATCTTTTAGCAGAACAGGTCCCTGCTGTTTTATTATAATATTCCCGATCTCAGTTATATCATTATACTCAGCCGAAATATTCACAAAGAACCTTTTATTACCTTCAGTGATTCTTCCGGCAAAGATCCGGTCTTTGCTGTTTGATGAAAGAGCCGATCTGACCTGGTTCATGGAAATATGGTATGCTCTGCAGGCATCTTCATCAAGCCTCACTTCAACGGAACTCTCGTGCCCGCCATAAATTTCCACACCGGCGATACCATCAATGTTTTCGAGTTCAGGTTTAATATCTCTTTCAGCCACATTTCTTACCCTGTCGGCTCCACCTGACCCCCTGACCTGGAGGTCCATGAACTGGCTGTTAATCAGATCAAGGTCAATTTTAATAATTGTAAGTATGAATTCTTCAGGAAGGGTTTTCATTAACATATTTACCTTTTCCTGGAGTTTGAGATATGAATATTTCAGGTCTGCTTTCTGAGTATAGTATATTATTATTGTTCCTCTCCGGCTATTTACTGTCGACTCGATCTTTTCAATATCTTCAAGAGTTCCTATAACTCCCTCAATTGGAATAACAGCCTGATTCTCAATATAGGAGGGATCAACCTCCAGTATAGACGATACCTGTACAATAAGAGTTGGCAGTTGTGAATTGGGATATAGTTCAACCTGCAGGCGCTGATAAGAAATATAACCAAGCATTGTAAGCCCTATAAAGAGCATGCTTATTAAGGTTTTTCGCTTTATGATAAAGTCCATAACAGGTTTTTCAAAAAAGGAAATTTAAACTGTCTCCTCACGGGAGAAAAGTTCTTTAAATGAATCAAGCGTCCAATATACAGTTGGTATTACAACAAGAGTTAAAATAGTTGAAGTAACAAGCCCGCCAATTACTGCAAGTGCCATTGGTGACCTCAGAGATGCGCTCTCCCCAAACCCAAAAGTGAGTGGTAGCAGGGCAAGAATTGTGGTAATACTGGTCATTAAGATGGGTCTTATTCTTTGTGACCCTGCTTCAATAATTGCATCATAACGGCTTCTTCCTTCCTCGCGCAACTGGTTTATCCGGTCGATAAGAATAATAGAGTCGTTTACTGCAATACCGGCAAGCATAATTATACCGATATAGGCCATAATGTTCAGTGATTGCCCCAGTATGAGAAAGATCCATATTGATCCGACAGCTGCAAGAGGTATTGTAAGCAGAATAACAAACGGATGGATCAGAGATTCAAACTGTGAGGCGAGAACCATATAAACAAGAATCACAGATAATATCAGTGCAAATGTCAGATTCGACATTGACTCTTTCCTCATTAACTCCTGTCCTGCAATTATTGTCCGGTAATCAGATGGTAAAGGTGTTTCATCGAGTACCTCCTCAGCCTGATGAACAATCTGGTCGAAGGGGACAGATTTATCGACCATTGCATATATATAGCCGGTTCTGTTCTGATTATTTCTATAAATCTCCGTAGGTGATTTTACAACCTCTATTTTTGCCAGTTCACTTAAAGGTATTGAAATTGAACCTGCTGATATAATCAGATCCTCTAGTTCAGCAAGCGAAACCTCTTCGAGTTGTATAGTAATATCTTTGATTTCGCCACCCTTTTCAAATTCGCCGGCGTCAGCTCCGGAAAGGAATGCTTGTATCTGAGAGACGATACTCTCAACTGTAACATTATAATAACCTGCTCTGAACCTGTCTATGACAATCTCAACTTCCGGGGTCCCTTCATTAAGGGATGTTGTAATGTTAAAAAGATTCTGATTTTCGGCCAGTTTTTCCTCTATCTGCAAAATAAGTGATTCGATTACATCAAGCTCTTCACCCCTTATTTCAACAATAAACGGAGCTTCATCGGTTCCAAGGGTTGACTGTAGAGCACTCTCCTCACGGGTGAAGCTTACCTCCAGATCTGGTATTGAAGAGATATTCTTTTCAATTAGGTTAATTGCTTCCGAAGATTGGCCGGCAGCCTCTTTGGTGAGAAATATTCTGATAACAGATGTGTTTTCATTTCTGAAAAGGTCGGTTTGGCTGGTTCCTGTTGTAGTTGTAATGCCGGAGTGACTGTAGATCATATCTATCCTCTCTCCGAGGAGGGATCTGATCAGATCTTCAATTTCTTCAGTTGTTTCGGCGGTTTTTTCAAGCCTGGTTCCCTCGGGAAGTTTGATCTCTACCGAGAATTCAGCCGATTCAGTTGTGGGCATAAATTCACTTCCGACTTTTGGGAGAATCAGAATAGTTCCTCCAATGAGGATTATGGCTGCAATTATTATAATGGCCTTGTTATTTAAAATTACTTTAAGCCATAATGAATACCAGTTAAATTGTACCGATTTGCGACTGTTCTCATTTTGTTTTTTATCCTTAAAAAACCTGGAGACCATTAATGGTATAACCAGCAGTGCAACAAACAGAGATGAGAGCAGTGAGAAGGCTACTGTCCATGCCTGGTCTTTGAACATCTCCCCTGAAGCTCCATGCATATATATTATCGGTAGAAATACAATAATTGTAGTTATTGTTGAGGCTGTAATTGCGCCGCCTACCTGAGCTGTTCCGGTTATGACAGCCTCTTTAAGAGGCATTCCCGATTCATGGTTACGAAAAATATTTTCCAGTACAACAATCGCATTATCAACAAGCATTCCTGCTCCAAGAGCCAGTCCTCCCAAAGTCATTATGTTAATAGTAAGGTTATTAAAATACATCAGGTTAAATGTCGCAATGATTGATATCGGGATAGCAAGGCTTACAACAAGAGTAGTTCCCAGGCGTCGCAGAAAGATAAACAGAACAAAAATTGCGAGTATAATACCGAAGAGGGCTGTCTGCTTTACTTCGCCAATGGCATTCTCAATAAATTCTCCCTGGTCCTGGACTGCTATAAACTCATAACCCGGAAGAGCTTTCCGGAGATCAGCAATTGTTTTGTTAAGGTCATCAACTGCTTTAACTGTGTTATAGCGTGGTTCTTTATAGATTGACAGACCGATACATCTTTCACCATTAATAGTAACTATATTGTCGGGATCTTTGTTATCCATGTAAACAGTGGCCACATCGCTCAGGTGTATGGGAGTTCTGTCAGAGAAGTTATCCCCTGTGGCAGAAGATGTTTCCTGTTTAAACCCTACAATCACGTTTTTAAGATCATCTACCTCCTCAATTACACTTACACCCTTAACGACATATTTTAGTCCAAGTTCATTAATAGAACCTCCTGAAACATTTCGGTTGTAGTTGGCAATTTGTTGAGCCAGGTCGCTGGTTGACAATCCGAATGCATCAAGAAGGTACTGGGTTGTTTCAATAACAACTTCACTCTCCTCTTCACCGGAGAGCTGAACATCAGCAATTCCCTCCAGCCTGATAAGTTCGTTTCTGATATAGTGTTCTGCCGATTGCCTCAGTTCATCCATATCGGTTATCTTGTCATGTTTCAAACCGATAATCATCACCGGTGAGGCATTAGGGTCGTACTGTGTGATATTAAACTCATCAAGGTCTGCGTTCTGACTGAAAGAATTAATATCTCTCTGTAAGTCGAGGAAAGCTTCATCCATATCCTTGTCCCATGCATATTCCACTATTACCTGGGCTGTTCCCACCATTGATACAGAAGAGACGTTAATGGCATCCTTCTGTCTCATGGCTATCGATTCAACCTGGTCGACAAACTGTTGTTCCATCTCTTCCGGAGGTCTCTCTCCGGCTTTAAGTTCAACATAGATCCTCGGGTTGTTCAGATCGGGGAAGAGATCTGTCCCCAGCTTTCCAAAGGAGATTATTCCAAGCAGTATAATTCCCAGAACCAGCATCAAGACTGTTACCGGGCTTTCGACTGCAAAACGGGCTATTTTTTTCATGCCGTGGATTGCTATTTTATAATTGTGACTTTGGCATTATGACTTAGTGTCTCAAAACCATCGGTTACCACACGTTCATTCAGATTAAGACCGCGTATTACCTCTACTTCATCACTATTTTCAAGTCCGGTCCTGATGACCCTTTCGTTTGCTACACCTTTATTAACAATATAAACAGTCATGCCCCGCTGACGGGATAGAATTATATCTTTTGGTATTACGATAACCGAGTCGGCTCTTGAAGTAACGATATCAGCTTTTACAAACATCCCGGGTCTCATTAACAGGTTATAATTATTAATGGCTATGCTTCCCCTGAAGGTTCGTGTTTCAGCATTAATGGCAGGTGAAAGCTGGGTTATCTTTCCTATTATAGTATCGTTGGGGAGTGTGTAATTGGTGATCCTGACAGTTTGTCCCTCCCTTATCTCTGTTAAATATTTCTCGGGGAGATTAATATCCAGGTACATCGTTTTATAATCCATTATCCTTACAATAGGTGAACCTGATTCGACCTGAGATCCCTGCGTATAGAATGGTAATTCAGTTATTACTCCATCGAATGGAGATTCTATTCTTGTTTTCCGGATCTGGATCTGGGCGTTCTCAAGCGAATACCTGGCATTTACATAGTTGGCCCCGGCATTCTTAAGCTCTGTCAGTGTAACTCCGCCTTTTTCATAGAGTGATTCCAGTTTCTTAAGATCATTTTCTGATATTTCGAGATTAAGTTCCTGTACTTCGAGTTTAATACTGTTTACAAACTCATCATCTTTGAGTCGTGCAATAAGCGATCCTGCTTTTACCTTGTCGCCCAGTTGCCAGGGTTTACCTGTTTTGGGATTTTTTTCAAGGTAATATGTTGCAGATATTTTTGAGTTAAGGTTAATATCCACAACAGGGTAAATGGTACCTGTTGTATTTACAAATTCTTCAATCGATTTAAGTTTGAGATCCTCAACTGATACCGGAATTTCAACATCTGCATCAAGACCCTGATCCTGGTTTTTGCAACCGGTAAATAATACCGCGAGGCTGACTGTTAGCAGTAAGACTGTTTTGTTCATGACAAGATATTTTGTATAATTTTAATATTCAATTGTTTTTACGGGAGTTACCGCTTCTTTTTTCTCAAAATCATATAGAGTCTGGATCTTAAGATTCAGAAGTTCGAGTTTATATGATATCAGAGCGTTTGTAATTGAGAGTCGTTTTTCAGAGAGCTGATTCTGGTATATATTAAGGTCCATACCGGTAAGATCACCATTTTCATATTTCTCCAGATTCAGTTCATATGTGAGTTGAGCATTAATTACATTTTGCTCGGCTATTTGTATCTGATTTTTCAGGTTTGTCAGATTCCTGCACACTTTCCTTATACTAATAATAATACTGTTTTCCTCTTCTTCATAGTTAAGCTTCTGCGATTCAATTGATATTTCAGATGCTTTTATCCTCGATTTTTTCTCACCCCAGTCCCATAATGGAATAGTAAATGATAATGAAACAGATTGGTTGTCGGTCGGACTTTCATAAAGATTTGTGAAATTTTCGTTATCACCAAAAAGGCCAACAGAGAGGTTAATGTCACCTCTAAATTCATTCATGGCCATAGTCTGTATAAGATCAAACTGGGAATTTTCAATATCAATCTCACGTTGTCTTAATTCCATTCTGTTGGTCAGGCCATTATCGATGGCAAATGATATATCAACATCTATGGTGTCAACTGATATGTCAGGCAGCACAATTACATCATCAAAAAGACTCATCCCTATTAATAGTTTAAAATCATCCCGGGCGTTTTCGAGGTTTACCATACCGTTTTCGAAGTCAGACCTCGAGGTGGCCAGGTTTAACTCTGCCTGGAAAAGCTCTTCCCTGGCTGAAAGGCCGGCATCAACCTTATTATTAATAATTGTGTAACTGTTTTGCATGTTCCTGTATGCTTCATCAGCTATCTCCAGGCTCTTCTGCTGCTGGTAAACCATATAAAAATACTGAGCAACCTGCCGTTCCATCGAGAGCTTTTGAATGGCGTAGTTTAACTGAGCATTTTCAAGGTTATATTCAAGCTCCTGTATCTGCAGTTTTGTACGATTATATGTAAAAATAGGCTGATTAAAATTCAGGTAGAGATTATTACTGAACCCCTTTGTACGTGAATCATTATACTCACTGTAGGAGTCCTGCCACGATAACCTGTTAGTAAGTGAAATTTTAGCATCGGTGGCGACTATTGGCTGAGAAACAGTAAATGATCCGTAGCTTGTTTTTGTTTCCCTGGTGTTCCAGCTTGATATCAGGTCATTGAATTCCCGGTTATGAGAATACTCAAACGGATTTACAGACAGCGAGAAGTTTGATTTAAGAGATGCCCGCTGGGCATTCAGATTTTC
The DNA here is from genome assembly GCA_030596125.1 of Bacteroidales bacterium. Classification (GTDB taxonomy): domain Bacteria; phylum Bacteroidota; class Bacteroidia; order Bacteroidales; family VadinHA17; genus JAUVKT01. The sequence goes on from JAUVKT010000021.1 coordinate 12,960, forward strand.
CTGACTTCTCATCAGGCTGAATTTGGTCCTTTTTATTGCCGGGCTGTTCTCTTCTGCAATAGCCATAGCCCCCTCAAGGGTTAGTCCCTGCTGCGAAAAGAGCGCAAGTGACAAAAAAGATGAAGCTGCCAGAAATATAATAAGCTTTTTCATTTAATATCTATTTAATACTGTTTTGTTTTACCCATTTAATTGCATCACCTCTTACGGTTCTTCCATCGGAGAGATTTGAGAGTGTTACAGCGGCACTGTCTGGCGAGAGATAATATGAACCAAGGTGATTCCATCCATGCTCAGCATTTTCAGCATCAACTGTAACCTCTTCATTACCATCATCGTGCGATACTAAATAATGAAGGTCCTGCATTGTATTGCTTTCACGGGAACTGTTCATTGACTGACCTCCTCCCTGGCCTTGCCCTCCGCTTCTTCCCCTTCCACGTACAGTGATATAGGTATATATATCGTAATAACCCGGATCATCAATTTTTGCACTCCAGCTAATATGCCTGTCGCCTGTTCCTGCACGGGTATAAACAGCTGACTTAACATATTTGCCATAGTAACTGCTCTGTATGGTCTTTTGCCAATATTCGGGAGCCCATCTGGAGAACATCTCTCTATAGTTATCACGGTCGTTACCTGTAATGCCGAGCCACTCTTTCAGGCGGCCGGAGGATTGTTGTTCATATACTCTGAACCCTGGATCTTCATTGTCAACAATTATCTCGTTATCCTCTGTAAACCTGGGAATTGATGTCAGAATCAGGTCATTTTCATTAGCGGCAGCCCTGTTATCTTTAATAATATCAATGAACGGAATAGCTATTTCTCCGGGATTATTCAGTGATGTAAGAGTGTTTATTGACATCATCCTGGGTTGTGCGTCAAGAATCACGGAAATCTTTCGGGCCTGGTTAGAATCCATTTTTACAATACGGTCGATCTGGTTGGGTTGCATTCCTCTGCCTCCGGCACCGGTTATCGATACACTACCTCTTCCTGCTCCCGACACAGAAATGGTTACGCCACCCCCGCCCATACCGCCACCTCCCATACCACCACCCCTGCCTCCGGTCCGGAACGTAATATTAAACAGTCCCTGGGTTGGTTCGGGGTTTGACGCGATAAATGAAACCAGATAACGTGTATGATTATCGACGATTATTTCACGTGCCTCTATTTCGGTGAAGTAAAACCCGGGCTGTCCGGTACCTCTAAACCAATTATCCAGTACGGGCAACATATTAAACCCGAATTTCTCCTCTAAGTCATTACTAAGGTCATTGATATCGATATTCTTAAATTTGTTCATTTCAAGATAATCAACAAACCATTCATTAAACTCATCAATTCCTGCTTCGGCCCTGAGAAGGTTGAAAATATAGTCGCCTTTAACTGTCAGGACTATCCTCAGGGTATCATTCGACGGATCTGTTGCAAGGAGATCTTTAAGGCTGGTCTCCCTTAGAATGGTGTTAGCCTTATCATTTTCACTGAGTCCGCCAAGAAAGAATCTGCCCATATTACCTGTACTTGCAACTTTCTGGAGGTGTGATTCAAAAGCTGCATTTATAACAGGGTAGCTATGGGAGTAAAAATTATTCTTAAAGAAATAGAATGAGGGTCCCAGAAGATACCTGCCCGGAACTTTTGTCCGGTTACCGTCACGAAAACTGAAATCATTTGATGAGATAAAATTGTTTCTTACAAACGAAGAGAATGCCCTCACCTGGAGTTCCCTGTCTGTAATTACCTCGTTGTTTCGTTCCATTCTTTTTTTACTTCTTTTGATAGTTCTATAGAAATCGCCCCTATTTAATGTTGCCAGTCTCTCCGGCAGAAGGATAAGTGACGGTTGTACTTCAGCCCTTGTCTGAGTATTTTTTCTTTCAATTGAGTGAAAGTGAATCGGCACCTCCACAAGGTCAAGGTTTTTGAACGGATATTCAGAACTGAAATTTGTTACCAGTTCGGTCATTACATTTGAGACAAGGTGTGAAAGAGTGTCGCCAATCTCATTCAGGTCTGATTTAAAAAAGTCGTGACCCTTATAATAATAGGCCCTGTATTCAACTGAGTCGACAATTAGGGTGTCACTCATGTAGTTTCCAATAATGAGCGTTAGTCCGGTAAGAGGAGTAGTGTTACGGAACAGTGTAAAATCACCTTCCTGTGAAGCATTCCCCTGTGATAGTGCCATCAGCGAACGGTCTGTTTTGACCTTAAGTGTATAATTGGTGAAATCAATTTTTATTCGTGCCGGGTTGGTAGGATAATAATTAAGTCCGGCTACCGGGTACCAGTGAACTTCAGAGGTTAGCAATGCATAGTCACTTCTCAGAAAAGACTGTCTTTTTTTAATCTGCATAGGGCCAATCCTGTATGGATTGTCTTTAATATTATCGTTATACCACGGGTAACTGTAAGCTTCATTTATTCCTCCGGAATAGTTAAATGTTATTGAGATTTTTTCTCCCGGGGCTGTAAGATTCCCGGAGGTTATGATCACTATATGGTTATCAACACTAAAACCGGCATCATTCCCATTAACCATAATGTTTGAAACAGTTAATGACGGGTTAAGTGAAAAGTAGTAATCACCAATCTCTTCACCACTGTTATTAACACAAGTAAGATCTGCTCTGGCAGAGATTTCTTTATCAGAGTGTGTTAACTCAATAGTTGCATCTGTGACTGTTAAAAATGGTTTATCTTCATATATGCGGTTTGTCTCCAGCGTTGAAGATCTCATCTTTGTATTGGAGTTGAAGTCATTATAGAAGTAATAACCTGTGTAGGCAGATGTTCCCAACAAAAGAAAAAGTAAAACAACCGTTACAATACGATGGGGTCTCGACTGAGGTAAGCGCTTGAATATAAGTGTTGTTAAGAAAATAAAGAACAGGCCAAGGGAAGTATAGAGCAGCCTGTGAGATGCGATGAGCATTATATTATCATAACCGGTTATTTGTGATTTAAGTACCGGCATACCAAACAACATATAATCGAATATTGATCCACCCCTGTGGTACAGGTAGAACATATCCAGAGCTGCATATCCGAGAAGCAGGAGAAAGGTTATTGCCTGGTTCCTGATAACCGACATCATTATATAGGCGAAACCCAGGCTGAAGATTAGTGTTGGTATTGTTATAATAAGCAGATGTGTAAAGTATGCACCTATATCTATAAAAGTGTTCTTTGCTATTATGTTTATTATCAGGGTTATTAAAAGAATAATGAGATTCAGTCCAAGGAAAAGTTTAAGGATTCCCCAGGATTTACCAATAATATATTCAAGGTTTGACATGGGTCTTGTGTAAAGAACCTCATTAGTGTCGAGTTTTTTATCTTTTTTAAGAAAGTCGGATGCCAGAAATACAATAATAAGAGCCTGTGCTATATTGAGAAGATACAGGTTCATCTGTGGCAGGGAGGAGGGTATTGAGAGGAATGCCCACTGTTCATCACCGATCGGGCTGAACAGACCGATATTCATCATAGTAAGTATAAACAGTGCCCCGATTGAAAATAATCTGAATAGCCAGCTTCTGCGAAGAGTTTTAGCTTCATACCTGGCAACTGTTCTGATATTATGTAGTGAAATCATGATAAATCTGTTTTTAAATTGCTATACCCGAACCGTTAAGTTTATGCTCCATATAATAAACGTATGCATGCTCCAGATTAGGCTCAATAGGCTTGCTGTTATAACCTGATACATCATTTGCAACGACCTGGACATCCCATCCCGTTTCACTTGGAATGGATGTGATAATATGGAGGGTGTCTTTGATGCCTTCATATTCAAACTGGGTAAGGCTAAGGTTATAAACGTGCCCTTCGGCCTCTTTGACCAGCTTATCGGGTGAACCTGAAAATACGAGTTCTCCCTGGTTCAGAAGTGCCATATCATGGCATGTTGAAGATATGTCACTAACAATATGGGTTGACAGGACAATAATAATGTCATTCTGGCTGAGATCGGACAGGATATTCCTGAACCTTATCCTTTCATCCGGATCAAGACCGGTAGTTGGTTCATCAACCACGAGGATCCTGGGATCACCAATCAGTGATTGTGCGATACCGAGGCGCCGCTTCATCCCCCCGGAAAGTTTATTTGCTTTCCTGTCACGTGCTTCAAGAAGACCAACCTTATCAAGCAGGTCGTCAACTATTGCTAACCTCTCCCTTCGATTTTTGAGACCGGCAAGAGATCCGGCATAATCGAGAAACTCCCATGTTTTCAGTCTCGAAAAAAAGCGGAAGTCCTGTGGCAGATATCCAAGGCAGGAGCGAAGCTTTTTCCGGACTTTCTGAATATCCTCACCGTCTATTAATACTTTACCCGATGAGGGTTTCATCAGGGCAACCAGGATCTTCATCAGACTTGATTTTCCCGCTCCGTTTGGCCCCAGCAGTCCGAACATTCCGGGTTCTATATCAAGGTTTATGTCTTTTACGGCATGATTGCCGTTTTTATAAATCAAGTTAAGATCCCTAATCTCTATCTTCATAATGTTATTTTTATATTCCTTCTTCTCCTCCGGCTGCGTCGGATTTTGAGGCGCGCGGTCGGCAGATGGGAAGGAAATGATAAATTACCTGTTATAATCTATTAGACTCATAAAAGACGGAAAATATTTCATTATGTTCCATTATAATCAGCAGTGAGATATTTTTTTGCATTCTTTAACAATTAGTAAAGGAATGACGTAATAATTTCAGCAATGTAAAAGTAATTCCTAATTTTGTGAAACAAAATTTAATTGTTATAGTTTGGAGTTAATAAGAAATAAAATAATTAACGACCCGGTACATGGATTTATATCGGTACCCGGAGGGTTAATATATAATCTTGTTGAGCATCCTTTCTTTCAGAGACTCCGGTATATAAAGCAGCTTGGTCTGACCGAGTTTGTATATCCGGGTGCAACCCATAGTCGCTTTCAGCATAGCCTGGGGGCCCTTCATTTGATGGGGCTTGCAATTCAAACACTTCGACAGAAAAGCATTGATATCAGTTTTGAGGAAGAGGAAGCTGCTCTTGCCGCAATTTTATTGCACGATATTGGCCATGGACCGTTTTCGCATGCACTTGAGCACATTTTTATTAACGGGGTGGGACATGAAGAGATATCGTTGCTTATTATGCGCATATTGAATGAAGGGTATAACGGACATCTCGATCTGGCTATTGACATGTTTCTTGGAAATTATAGCAGGCAATTCTTTCATGACCTGATATCGAGCCAGATTGACATGGACAGATTGGATTATCTGGTAAGGGATAGCTTCTATTCCGGTGTAATAGAGGGCTCAGTTGGGTCAGGTCGTATAATAAAGATGCTCAATGTTTTTGATAACAGACTGGTTGTTGATATAAAAGGCATCTATTCAATCGAAAATTTTCTGATTGCCCGCAGATTGATGTACTGGCAGGTCTATATGCATAAGACGGTTGTGTCGGCTGAGCGTCTGGTTATCAGCATAATTAGCAGAGTAAGAGATCTTATCCGCGAAGGAGTTGATATACCGGCAACACCGGTTGTGAAGTATTTCATGGAGAACAATTTCGGGCCTGATGATGTAACCGAAGTTACGCCCCTTTCAAAGAAGATTGCAGAAAGATTTTTATCCCTGGATGACAATGAGATGCTATCGTCTGTCAGGATGTGGAAGGAACACTCTGACATTGTACTGTCTGATCTTTCGAGAAGGGTTATCGAACGGGACCTTCTGGCAATAGAGCTGAATAATGACCCGTTTGACAAGAAAAGAATTGATCAATTATCAATTCTGGCAAAGGATTTGCTGGGAAGTGACTATGGCGCAACAGACTATTATCTGTTTACAGGAACTGTTTCAAACAGGGCATACGCACCCTCAGCACCAAGTGTAAAGATTATTGATAAGGAGGGGAACTTAAGAAAGTTTACTGAGGTGTCAGAATTGTTTGATCATAGATCGTTGTCGCAAAAAATTACAAAATATTTCCTTTGTTATCCGAAGGGAATAAGAAGTGACTAAAGTGCCTAAATGAAGAAGTGCCTAAAGTTAAAAGTGAGCTAAAGTGACTAAAGTTGTGAAGAAGTTAAAAGTGCCTAAAGTGATATAATAAGATAATACTAGAATACTATGATGAAGTTTAGTGCAAAAAAAATAGCTGATTATCTTAATGGAGAAGTTGAAGGTGATCATAATATTGAAATTTCAACCATTGCCAGGATAGAAGAGGGACATCAGGGAGCTCTTTCATTCCTTTCAAATATGAATTATGAGAAGTATATTTATACTACAAAGTCTTCCATAGTACTTGTAAACAAGGATTTTGCTCCCACCGGGACCATAGAGGCTACATTGATCCGCGTTGATAATGCTTATGAATCATTAGCGGCACTGCTTCAGCTTTATCAGGACTCTATACCCGGGAGAAAGGGGATCCACCCCTCGGCAGTTATTGAGGATTCGGCAAAGATCGGAAAGGATGTTTATATAGGCGCTATGGCTTATATAGGCGAGAACGTGGTTTTGGGAGACAGGTGCTCTGTCTATTCACATGTATCCATTGAAAACAGTACAAGGGTAGGCGAAGAATCAGTTTTTTATTCGGGTGTAAAGGTCTATCACGATTGTCTTATTGGTAAAGGATGTATCATCCATGCCGGTTCGGTAATTGGTAGCGATGGTTTTGGATTCGCTCCCAACCAGGCAAACGATTACAAAAAAATTCCACAGGTTGGGAATGTTATACTCGAAGACAGTGTTGAGATTGGAGCCAACAGTGTTGTCGACAGGGCTACAATGGGATCAACCATTATTCGGAAAGGTGTTAAAATTGACAACCTGGTGCAGATAGGCCATAATGTAGAGATTGGTGAGAATAGTGTGATGGCAGGCCAGAGTGGAGTTGCCGGATCTACAAAGGTGGGGAAAAATTGCATGTTTGGCGGACAGGTTGGTATTACCGGGCACGTAACTATTGCAGATGGGACAAAAATCGCAGCACAATCAGGAATCAACAGTCATATCAAAAAGGAAAATGCTACTTTTTATGGCTCTCCTGCACTTGAATACAAACATTTTCAGAAATCATATATAGTATTCAGAAGATTATCTGAATTGAAGGATAAGGTTGACCTTTTAGTTAAGGAAGTAAAAGAGATCAGGGAGGGTTGACCTGACCGTTCTATTTTAAAAGCATTGAATTAAACCATGTTAGGAAGGTTTTTTTTAGCATGTTCGATTTTTTTTCTTTCTTTGCAACCATAAATCGTAATAAAAAAACTTTTTAGATAAATGAGTATAATGCAACGTACCCTTGAAAGGGAGATCAGTCTGACGGGAAAAGGATTGCATACAGGTGTAAATGTTACAGTTACCTTTAAACCCGCCCCTGAGAATCACGGATATAAATTTTGCCGGATCGATCTGTCCGAAAAACCAATTATTTCTGCAATTGCCGATAATGTAACCGATACTTCACGGGGTACAACCCTTGAGGAGAACGGGGCGTCGGTTGCGACAATAGAACATATCCTGGCAGCTTTTTTTGGTATGAACCTCGATAATGTTCTGGTTGATATTAACGGACCTGAAGCACCTATTATGGGTGGTAGTTCATGGATGTTTGTACAGGCAATCAATAAGGCAGGTATTATTGAGCAGAAGGCAAAGAGAAATTATTATGAAGTTAAGGAGAAGATTGTTTACTCTGATGAAGAGACCGGGGTTGATCTGATAATATATCCCGATGATCATTTGAGTATAAACGTGCTTATAGATTATAACTCAAAGATACTTGGAAATCAGTACGCTGTTCTTGATAGTAAAAAAGACTTTGAGCAAGAGATCAGTAAGAGCAGAACCTTTGTGTTTTTTCATGAACTTGAGCCATTGTTTAATGCCGGTTTGATCAAAGGAGGTGACCTTGATAATGCAATAGTAATACTGGAAAAAGAGGTTAATCAGTTGGAGATAGACAGGATTGCCAAATTATTTAACAGGCCAAAAATATCTGCACATAAGGAGGGAATTTTAAATAATACTGCTCTCAGGTACCCTAATGAACCTGCACGTCATAAGCTACTTGATCTGTTGGGTGATGTCGCACTGGTTGGGGTACATATTAAGGGCAAGATTGTTGCAACACGACCCGGCCATTATTCCAATACACGTTTGGCAAAGATTGTGAGACAGGAGATTAAGAAAGCCGGATCGAAGCAGGATATTCCTGTTTATGACTGTACAAAGGAACCTGCTTATGGTGTAGACAAGGTTCAAAAGATGCTGCCACACAGGTATCCTTTCCTGATGGTTGATAAGATAATTCATGTTGATGCAACATCAATAATTGGCATTAAAAATGTTACTGTAAATGAGCCGTTTTTTCAGGGGCATTTTCCCCAGGAGCCTGTAATGCCGGGAGTGCTATTAGTTGAATCCATGGCACAGGTGGGAGGATTGCTGGTTCTGGGTACCGTTGAAGAGCCAGAAAGATATTCAACCTATTTTCTGAAGATAGATAAGGTTAAATTCAAGGCCAAAGTCGTACCGGGAGATACCCTGGTTATTAAACTCGAAATGACAGATATTGTTCGCAGAGGCATTGTTTCAATGTATGGAAGAGTGTATGTTGGAAATACCCTTGTTACTGAAGGCGAGCTTATTGCACAGATAGTAAAAAACAAGTAAAATGATTGCTGATCAGGCATATATACATCCCAATGCCAGACTGGACAAAAACGTAACTGTTGAACCATTTGCATACATTTCGGGAGATGTTGTTATTGGCGAAGGCTCCTGGATTGGTCCGAACTCTGTAATTATGGATGGAACACGGATTGGTAAGAACTGTAAGGTTTTTCCCGGAGCAGTTATTTCGGCGATTCCACAGGATCTTAAATTCGGTGGTGAAGAGACAACTACGGAGATTGGTGATAATACAATTATGCGTGAAGGGGTGACCATAAACAGGGGAACCGTAGCGTTGGGGAAAACAGTGGTTGGGAACAATTGCCTGTTTATGGCTAATTCGCATATAGCACATGATTGTATAGTTGGTGATAATTGTATTCTTGTTAATAATGTCGGACTTGCAGGAGAGGTAGTGCTTGGTGACTGGGTAATAATTGGGGGTAATTCTGCAGTTCACCAGTTTACACATATCGGAACACATGCCATGTTAAGTGGAGGAACTTTGCTCAGGCAGGATGCGCCTCCGTTCGTTATGGTAAAGCATTACCCGGTTAGTTATATGGGCATTAACAGTGTAGGACTCGGACGGCGGGGATTTTCAAAAGGGAAAATTTCAGAAATCCATGAGATCTACAGAGTGATTTATCAAAATTGTATGAACACAACTCAAGCTCTGGAATACCTAAAAGCTAATTTCGAAGCTACTCCCGAGAGAGATATGATAATCAGGTTTATCGAATCATCTGAAAGAGGAATTATCAGGGCAGCGAAGAAATAGAGAAGAGGTTTCAGGTTTCGGGTTCCGGGTTTCAGGTAAAATGTTAAGTAAGGAGTAGTTTTTGATTTAAGAATATCCATTAATCCATAAGTGGCCGGACAAGCGAACTCCGATTTTTGGAGTACTTCTAAAATCAAAAATCGCCTGTCCGGCTACCGACGGATTAATCGGTGTTCAATATTCCCCATCCCCATCCCATCCCTGTGCTTTTAGTTCAGTCAGGCTGTCGTCTTGCAGCGACAGGTTATAACCTTCGTCTGCCGGGGAAAAGTGTCCGATTATTGAGATATTATCCAGCTCCTCAATTTTATTATAGTCGTTTACATCCACTGTAAATAGAACTACATAATCGTCACCACCATTAAGAGCCGAGATAAGTGGATCAATTCCAAACTCGTCTCCTGCATTGGCGGTTTCCTGAACATAGGGTATTTTGTCGTGGTATATTCTACAACCAAGATCATATCTTTTTGAGAGTCCGATCAGATCAGAAGCCAGCCCTTCCTTCAGAACCCTTACCGAGGTGGGTGTAATTCCGGTATTTTTCAGTTTATCAAATATATCGATATCGATCTCAGGTTTAAGTTGTTTGCCAATAACATATTCAAATCCTTCCAGTTGTGGCTGGGCACCCTGTGTCTCTTCAAATACTTTTCTCTCCCTTTCAAGAAGTTGCAGTCCCATATATGCAGCCCCAAGGTCCCCGGCAACGCATAATATGTCTGTTTGGGAGGGGTTTGCGGATGATTTAAGTGCAGTGTTATAATCCCCGGTAGAAGTTATGGATAGTGTAAGTCCGGTTAATGAACTATCGACATTGATCTCAGCAATTTTCAGGTCATAGTTATTACAGGCAAAATCAAACCCTTCAAATATCTCTTCAATATCCTCAACTTTGTACCTGGAGCTTACCCCCAGGTTAATAAACAGGTTTTCGGGTTTACCACCTTTACTATATATACCGGCCAGTGAACTTATTACTGCTTTGTACCCAAGATGTTTCAGCGGAAAATAGACCATGCTGAAATGTATTCCCTCAAGCATGACAGATGTGCTTACAATGAGATTGTCTGCTTTCTCATCCGGCACCATATTTTGAGCAAATTTTTCTTTAAGTTTTTCAATCAGAATATATTTTCCGAATGCCTGTTCCTGTTTTTTATCTTTATCTGGCATGTTGTTTTGTTTAGCAGCAAAGGTAGATAAATATGTTTATTTGTTGATAGAGTTGAAAGACGAACGACAAAGGGCGTAAGGCATAGGGCGTACGGACAGAGGTCTAAGCTTAGTGAGGGGGCATTTGACATTTGACATCTGACATTTGACATGAAACGGGGAGTGGGGGAAATTATTGGCCACTTCAAAAATCGGAGTTGGATATTCATTATTCATTATTCATTATCCAACCCCTCCTCCTATACCCTCACAATATCTCTTCCAAACGGGGTAAGAGCTATTGCGGCAAGCTTGAAATGCTGCATACCAAAAGGTATCCCGATTATTGTGATGCATAACAGTAACCCGAATATTACATGTGTAAGGGATATCCAGATGCCGCCAACCAGGATCCAGATGATATTCATAATAATATAGAGACCCCCTGATGACTTGGCTCCCGGACGTGTTTCTCTTCCGAATGGCCATAGTGCAAGCATTCCCAGCTTAAGGGTTTGCATCCCGAAGGGTATTCCTATTATAGTGATAATCAATAATATACTGGCAATAAAATATTCTAAAGCAATTACTATTCCTCCAAAAAGAAGCCATATAATGTTACCGATTAGTTTCATAATTGTTATTGATTTATCGGATCAGGAATTAATTCTCAAGTATTACTCTTTGATTCTTCGGATATTTAACTGTATAGGTGATTGTCAGTTCCTCAGACTCGTTAGGTTTAAGTTCAATATCCCACCTGACCTTACCGGTTATTTTATTCAGAAGACCACCTGAAACATCTGTTGCTTCAACTGTGATCTGACTATTCTGGCTCAAAGGGATATGATCGTATAGCACGATATTGATACTGTTTTTCCGGTTGTTCCTGACTGAAATAAGGTATGACCTGGTATCCTGCCTGTTTGAACCGATCATCCTGGTGCTGGTATGGTCTTTTCTTTTTTCTCTTTTTACCGTAATGCCGGCATCCTTGCCCAGAGAGACATTGAGAGTGTCTGAAAGCTGGGACCTGTTTATGTATGTTTTTCCTGTATATGTATTGCCAAAATAGATGTTAGCTTCACCATCAAGCAGGTTAAGGGATTCCCAGTCTGGTATATCAGCTGTCAGGAAAGCCTCTTCTTTTAGCTTTGGAATAGCTATATGCTTATAGCTTGCTTCAGCTTTAAGTCTTTGTAACTCTATAACTGATACCGCACCATCAGATGGGATATTCTGTTTTAAAGCAAGATCGAATGAAAAGTTTGTTCCTGCATCGGTTATTGTAACAAGAGGAGTTATTGCCAATACTTCCTCTGCCATTTCATAATCTGACTCCGCGACTTTCATCTTTCTGGCCGAAGGCGCTGCCGCTCCCTTCATCCTGATATTATAGGTCTGGAAGAAATTAATGTACCATGGATTAAGAACAGGTAAGACACCTGATTCAGATGGGGTAGCACTTGAAAAACTCAGTTTTACCTCTTTCCAGTCTATACCGGTATTCTGCCAGACATTTGCCTTATAAAATATTGCTACGGGAACATCCGTGCCGGTTACGCGGATATCATATGAAGGATACCAGCCGGCATTCATTACCAGGTAGGTGAGCGATATGGTTGCCTTAGCACTTTTTGTAGCTGTAACTGTTATATGTACTTCATTGCTTGGCATAGAGGCTCTGTTTACAGCACCTGACAACTGGTTATCCAGTTTTTTCTTTTTCTCTTCCATCTCTTTTACGGCTCTTGACCTCTTCAGAGCACCTGTTCTGACAGACTCGATTCCAGCAACATACTGGTCGGTCAGTATTTTAAATTCGCTCGAGTTGATGCTTTTATCACGACCAACTATTAATCTGTTTGCTACAAGAAATGTCTCTTTTTCTTTCAGTACTGCAATTGCAGTATTTTCGTCCTCGATTTTTATTGTCAACTCTTTTATTTGTTTCCTGAGTGCCAGCATGTCTGCAGATTCCATAGGGTTTTCAAGGTAATTTGTCATCTGGTTTACAGACATAATCATAAAATCACCATAACCCTCAACCTGGATAGTCGCAGGGATCAGTTTTGGAGAAAGCCCCTTTATTTTCAGGATAGTTTTACCAACCGGGAGAGTTGTTTCGCCTCCCTGGTACACCTGCGCACGATCCGGAAACAGTGTGACTTTTTTGATTTCAGTTGATAGATCCTGGTATTTCTGCGCTGATAAACCAGAAATAAAAAATATGCTGAATAATATTGCCAGTAAGGATTTCATATCTAAATAATGTTAGGTTAATATTGCTACCAAATTAGGTAAAATGTTTGAGAAAAAGAACTCCGGTAAGTATATGTTAAGGAGGGAAGAAGTATGGAGTAAGAAGTATGGAGTAAGAAGTATGGTCGAAGCTTAGTGAGGGAGACATTTGACATTTACTCGCCCCCACAGGCCACAATCACATGCCGTGAGCTCGTCCGGCAACTGCCGGACTCGGTTGACATTTGACATCGAAACGGGAATCTGATATCATTATGAAGATTTGCTTTTAATTAGTAATTTTGCATCTTCTTGTTTAGGATTGTTCTAAGAAGGAAAACAAATGAGTGTGAACAGTGTTATTCAGGCAGGAGAAGTTAAGTGAAAAATGAGTTTAATGGAAAACGATCAGGATAAAATAATAAGCGATGCAACCTCCGGGGAGTATAAATATGGTTTTTATACTGATATAGAAATTGAGACCATCCCAAAGGGACTTAGTGAAGATGTGGTCAGGTTGATCTCGTCCAAAAAAAACGAACCTGAATGGATGCTGGAGTACAGGCTTAAAGCTTTTCGTAAGTGGCAGAAGATGAAAATGCCTGAATGGGCACATCTGAAAATACCTGAAATCAATTACCAGGATATTATTTTTTATGCGGCCCCTAAACAGAAGCCACATCTTGAGAGTCTCGATGAAGTTGATCCCGAATTAATTGAAACATTCAATAAGCTGGGAATTCCACTGAATGAACAGAAGATATTTACCGGGGTGGCTGTTGATGCTGTAATGGACAGTGTATCAGTGAAGACAACTTTTAAGGAAACGCTTGCTGATCGCGGGATTATTTTCTGCTCATTCAGTGAAGCGGTACAGGAACATCCCGATCTGATAAAAAAGTATATGGGTAAAGTGGTACCTTCAACTGACAATTATTTCGCTGCCCTCAATTCGGCTGTTTTCAGTGATGGTTCATTCTGTTACATTCCAAAAGGAGTAAGATGCCCTATGGAATTATCTACATATTTCAGGATTAATGCGGCGAATACCGGCCAGTTTGAGAGAACCCTTATTATTGCTGATGAGGAGAGCTATGTGAGTTACCTCGAGGGTTGTACCGCGCCCCAGAGAGATGAGAATCAGTTGCATGCAGCAATAGTTGAAATAATCGCCGAAAAAAGAGCTGAAGTAAAATACTCAACCGTGCAAAACTGGTACCCGGGTGATAAGAACGGTGTGGGTGGGATATATAATTTTGTGACAAAGAGAGGTATATGTAAAGGCGAGTATTCTAAAATATCGTGGACACAGGTGGAGACCGGTTCAGCAATTACATGGAAGTATCCTTCCTGTATCCTGAAGGGAGATAATTCTGTCGGTGAATTCTATTCAGTAGCAGTAACCAATAACTATCAGCAGGCAGATACAGGATCGAAAATGATTCATATCGGGAAAAATACAAAAAGCACCATTATTTCCAAGGGGATCTCTGCAGGGAAGAGTCAGAACAGTTACCGCGGACTGGTAAAAGTACATAAAAATGCATCCCATGCCAGGAACTTTTCGCAATGTGATTCCCTGCTTTTGGGAGACAGGTGCGGTGCGCACACTTTCCCCTATATTGAGGTTAATAATCAGACCGGTATTGTTGAGCATGAGGCAACAACATCCAAAATCGGTGAAGATCAGATATTCTACTGTAATCAGAGAGGCATAAGTACAGAGAATGCTATCGGCCTTATAGTTAATGGTTATGCGAAAGAGGTGTTTAATAAGCTGCCAATGGAGTTTGCAGTAGAGGCTCAGAAGTTATTGGAAATCAGCCTTGAAGGATCCGTAGGGTGAAGATTATAAGATTTAGTACAGACGCAATGCATTGCGTCTCAACGATTAAACGAATAATAGAATGTTACAAATAAAAGACCTTAAAGCAACAATTGAAGGGAAGGAGATATTAAAGGGGATATCACTTGAAGTAAAAGAGGGTGAGATACATGCCATAATGGGTCCTAACGGATCAGGAAAAAGTACTCTCGCAGCAGTGCTTGCCGGGAGGGAATTTGCAAAAATAACGCACGGAAGTGTTAAGTATATGGGGAAAGACCTGCTTGAGATGTCACCTGAGGAGAGATCAAAGGAGGGGATCTTCTTAGGATTCCAGTACCCTATAGAGATACCAGGCGTTAGCATGGTCAATTTTATGAAAACAGCTATTAATGAACATCGTAAACACAGGGGCGAAGATCCTATTTCAGCTTCTGACTTTCTGAAGATAATGAGAGAGAAGAAAGCACTTGTGGAGATCGATTCGGCATTGACCAGCAGGTCTGTAAATGAGGGATTCTCCGGGGGTGAGAAAAAAAGGAATGAGATATTCCAGATGGCAATGCTTGAACCGAAGTTATCGATACTGGATGAGACAGATTCAGGGCTTGATATTGATGCCCTCAGGGTTGTAGCCAATGGTGTAAATAAATTAAAAAGGGATGATTCGGCAACAATAGTAATTACTCATTACCAGAGGTTGCTTGATTATATAGTTCCCGATGTGGTACATGTTCTGTTTGACGGGAAAATTGTTAAAACTGCCGGCAAAGAACTTGCAATCGAACTCGAGGAAAAAGGATATGACTGGATAAAGAAAGAGGTAGATTCTGAATGATATGGACAGGAGTGAAATAATTACAGACAAATTCAAGGATCTCTTCAGGGATAGTTCCCAGCGACTGGAGAAGAATTCCTCGGAGCTGATAAACAGCTTTAGAAAGGAGGCAATGGAGCAGTTTCTTGCCCTTGGTGTTCCCGGTCGTGAGAATGAATCTTATAAATATGCAAACCTGGAACCATGGTTTGCAGCCGATTATAAATCTTATTTTATTCCTGAACAGGCGGATTTTAAGATAGCAGAGGATTTCAAGTGTGAGGTGGATGATCTGGATGCCTATAGTCTTGTTTTGCTAAATGGCTTTTTCCCGACACTGAATGGTACATTGATGGAACTTCCAAATGGTATTTGGGTTGGAAGTCTGGCTTATGCCTCGGTTAGATTCAGGGATATTGTTGAAAAGCATTATTCTAAATATGCTCTGAATGGAAAAGATGGATTAGTTCCGCTGAATACCGCTCTTGCATCAGATGGATTATTCGTATATGCACCGGCGGGTGTAAAACTGGACAAGCCAATACAGATTGTTAATCTTGTTGAATCGAAAGAGGACATGCTTGTACAGCACCGGAATCTGGTAGTTGTTGAGGAAAATACTGATGTTGAGTTAATTGTTTGCGATCACGCTATCTCTCCTCAAAAATTTCTTACAAATGCTGTAACCGAGGTTTTTGTCGGACAGAATGCCAGCTTTGATATTTTAAGGGTACAGAATGAGCTTAATAATGCTGCAAAGATAACACACACTTTTATACATCAGGAACGGGATAGCCGTGCAGTTACAAATAATATAACACTGCATGGGGGTATGGTCAGGAACAGTACATACCATTGGCTTAACGGTACAGGAGCTGAGAGCAACGCGTTAGGATTATATCTGACTGACAAATGGCAACATGTTGACAATTTTGTAAATATTGATCATGCAATGCCTGACTGCACCAGTAAACAGTTGTTTAAAGGTGTGATGGATGATTTTTCTACTGCTTCCTTTAACGGAAGGATCAGGGTTGCCCGGGATGCTCAGGGTACCAGGGCATACCAGAACAATAATAATATATTACTAACAGATGACGCCAGGGTTTATACCAAGCCTCAGCTCGAGATATATGCCGATGATGTTAAATGCAGCCATGGAGCTACAGTCGGGCAACTTGATGAAGAGGCATTGTTCTATCTTCGTTCAAGAGGGATCCATAAGGATGAAGCAAGACTTATGCTGATGTTCGGGTTTGCCCATGAGGTTATAGAGAACATTAAATCTGAAGCGATGAGAGACCGGATGGACGGATTGCTTCTTCAAAGACTCAGAGGAGAACTGTCGAGATGTACAACATGTGTAATTAATTGTGAAAAAGATTTACCCCATTGTTAGATATTGAAAAAATAAGGTCACAGTTTCCAATTCTTGCTATGGAGGTGTATGGAAAACCACTTGTCTATTTTGATAACGGTGCAACCACACATAAACCGGTTCAGGTTATTAATGCAGTTAGTGATGCATACACCAATTTCAACAGTAATATCCATAGGGGTGTGCATTACCTGAGCGATATATCGTCAGAAAAATATGAGGGAGCACGGGAGGCCATACGTCAGTTTGTTAATGCAGGGAAAAGGGAGGAGATAATATTTACTGCCGGCACTACTGCCTCAATTAATATGGTTGCCTTTTCATTCGGTGAAAAATATATTGGAGAGGGTGATGAAATAATAATCTCAACAATTGAACATCATGCAAATATTGTCCCATGGCAGGTACTCTGTGAGAGAAAAAAGGCTAAGCTTTTAGTTATACCTGTTTTTGATGATGGTTCTCTTGATATTGAGGCGTATGGAAAGCTGATCAGTGACAGAACCAGGATCGTAGCTGTCTCCCATGTGTCAAATGCGCTGGGAACTATTAATCCAGTAAAGGAGATTATAGGGATAGCACATAGTAATGATATTCCTGTTCTCGTTGATGGCGCCCAGGGGATCCAGCATGGAGATGTCGATGTAAACGAAATGAATTGCGATTTTTATGTCTTCTCTGGACATAAGGTGTATGGACCAACCGGAACAGGGGTCTTGTACGGTAAGGAGAAATGGCTCGAAGAGATGCCTCCTTATCAGACAGGAGGAGATATGGTTGATAAAGTCACATTTGAAAAGACTACATATAGCAAACTCCCATTTAAGTTTGAAGCAGGTACAACCAATTTTGTTGGCGCTGTGGGGATGGCTGCTGCATTTAACTACATTACCGGCCTTGGAATAGATAATATTATTCAAAGAGAAAAGGAACTTCTCGATTACTCCACCCGTAGGCTGGAAGAGATTGAGGGATTAAAAATTTATGGTACTGCTAAAGATAAAATACCTGTTATATCTTTTGTCCTTGAAGATATTCACCAGTATGATGTTGGTATGATACTCGATAAGCTGGGTATTGCAGTCAGAACAGGATCTCATTGTGCTCAGCCAATAATGGACAGGTTTGGTATTGACGGAACTATTCGTGCTTCGCTCTGCTTTTATAATACTACCGGTGAAGTGGATGCCCTAATCGAAGGGCTATTGAAAGTGAGGGAGATGATGGGTTAAAATTTGTTGTTATGACTATAGATGAAATACAAAAGGATATAATCGAAGAGTTTGCCCTGTTTGATGACTGGATGGAAAGATATAACCTCCTCATTGATATTGGAAAAGGTCTGGATCCATTAGATGAAAAACACAAAGGCAATGATTATCTTATTGAAGGTTGTCAGTCGAAGGTCTGGCTCTATCCGGAACTGGCAGATAATAAATTATATTTTAAGGCTGAAAGTGATGCAATAATAACCAAAGGGATTGTTGCTTTGCTTATAAGGGTTGTATCCGGACGCACACCTGAGGAGATCATCAATACCGATCTGTATTTTATCGACGAAATCGGACTTAAACAGAATCTCTCTCCGACACGGGCTAACGGATTATTAGCGATGGTTAAGCAGATGAAACTTTACGCGATTGCATTTAATGCTAAACTGAAAAGTGCTGAAGATGGAAATTAATGAAATTCTGGAAACCGAGGGCCGGATCATAGGGGTATTGAAATCAATATTCGATCCTGAAATTCCGGTTAATATTTATGACCTTGGTCTTATTTACGAGATCAGTCTTGATGAGAAAAAAGTTGCTCATATTACAATGACACTAACTGCTCCGAATTGCCCAATGGCCGATATGATTGTTGAAGAGGTTAAATATAAGGTTGCCGGCACAAAAGGTGTACAAGAGTGTAACCTTATTCTAACATTTGATCCTCCATGGGATAAAAGCATGATGACAGAAGAGGCCAAACTTGACCTGGGTTTTCTGTAAAAACCGACCCCGTTATGAATACTCCCGCAGAACTAAGCAGCCTGATTAAGAAAAGATCTGAGGAGCTTGGTTTTGACCTGTGCGGAATCGCCCGCTCAAGAAAACTTACTGAAAATATTGATCATCTTAACTTGTGGCTTGAAAATGGTTTCAATGCCGGTATGGGTTATATGGAACGAAACTTTGAAAAAAGAATCGATCCCCAACACCTGGTGGAAGGCGCCAGATCAGTGATAGTTGTTGGGCTTAAATATTACCAGGAAATTGAATTAAATAGTGAAAAACCGGTGTTTTCAAAGTACGCATACGGACAGGATTATCATCACGTATTAAAAGATAAGCTTTACAGGCTTTTTGATTTTGTTAGAGAGGTAGTGCCTGATACAACAGGAAGAGTATTTGTTGATTCAGCTCCCGTACTCGAAAAGGCATGGGCTGTTGAGGCCGGCCTTGGGTGGGTAGGAAAAAATGGTCTTCTGATCAGTAAAAACCATGGATCATTTTTATTCCTGGGAGAACTTATAGTCGATATTGACCTGGACTATGACCTGCCTGAAACCGGGGAGTACTGTGGTTCGTGTACAAAATGTATTGATGCGTGCCCGAATCAGGCAATCTTAACCGGTAACAGGATAGATTCAAACAGATGCATTTCGTACCTTACAATTGAACACAGGGGAGAATTCAATAAACCGGCAGATCAGGGTCTTGATAAGTGCGTTTTTGGATGCGATATATGCCAGGATGTATGTCCATGGAACAAAAAAGCCGGCGTAACAAATGTTGTGGAGTTTGATATTAAACCCGAGATAAGGGATTTTACCAGGGCGCAATGGCAAACAGTCACAGAAGATCAATTTATAAAGATCTTCCATGACTCCCCGGTTCAACGTACAGGCTATGCCGGTTTTATGCGAAACCTGAGATTGTCATTCCCGGCCTGATCGGGAAT
>JAUVKT010000124.1 GCA_030596125.1 Bacteroidales bacterium
TACATAACGATTGATGTATGGGGCGTTGCCGTCCCATAGGGCGGCTATGACCTATACATTTTGTTAGGTTTTCGTGCCTTTTAATCTTTTATACACCTTACAGAAAACCCATAATTTTTTAAGTTATAAGTACGACAAATACTTTCCTTATCATAATAGAAATGACGGTACCATGCATTTTCTTTGTCTGCTTCAGTACTCGTCCAAAAACACGCATATTCCACTACGAAATCAAATTCTTTATTAAACCTTCTCCTGTAACCTGCCGGCAATGCTGCAAAACCAGATTTATCTATTGCTCCTGTGTTTGGTGAAATCCAATGAAGTGTTCCCTTTTCTTTAAGTTTTCCGCTGATATCATTATTGTCATCACAAATAAGACTTGTGTCTGATGGCTTCATACCCATAAAAACCTGAAGTTCATTCCACTCAGAATCACTTGGAATATGCCACCCTATTGGACAAATATTATGAGAATCATTTACTGCATACCACGTATATAACCTTCCATATGCATCCACACTTGCTAAATCATCATTATAGGCAAACCAATACTTTGGTTCTGATTCACTTGAATAATCACCTCTTGTACTTCCATCAGGTATAGCTACACCATTGTTGTAATGGGTAGTTTTAAGGTTCTCAATCATCCATACTTGTTTGCCAATAGTTACTGTGTGATAAATATTACCATCAATATCGGTAACCGTATTATTATCATTATTGTCCTTCTCGCAACTATTTGTAGAGATTAAAACTAATAATATTAAAGTTAATTGATGAAGCCAACACTTATTTTTGTTCTTCATATAAATTTAGTTTTATAATTATTACTCATTTATTTGTATCTGTCTCTGGTCTATTTTAGCATGAAACCTAACTTCTTTATATAATGAGTAAAATTAACTAAAATGTGCAGGATTTGTAATGTATGATGGGTTTTGTTTGTTATATAGTACGTTAGTTATTTGACTAATTTAGGTCAAGATCGTCGATCGGACTGCGAATATCAATAAGGTTGCGGCGACTGACATGAGTGTAGATCTCTGTCGTGCGACTGCTTTTGTGTCCTAACAGTTCTTGTATGTATCTGATGTCCAAACCACTCTCATGCAAATGTGTGGCATAACTGTGCCTCAGACTGTGTACCCCAATATCCTTCTTTATTCCAACCCTCCTGATCGCTTGTTTAAATACATTATATACACTGCTTGCTGTGTACTTGCCTCCTTTCTGACCCTCAAAAAGATATTCCTGTGGCTGATAGGCTGTAATATATTCATCAATCTTTTCCCATACACGCCCTGATACCGGTACTATACGGTCAAAATTTCCCTTGCCTCCCTTAATATGAAGTATTGATCGCTCTTTGTTCAGATCTTGTAACCTGATATTGATAACTTCACTACGTCGTAATCCACAGGAATAGATGATCCATAATATTAGCCTGTGTTTCAAATTTCTTGTGGCATTTAATATCCGGGTTACTTCATCTTTTGATAATACCTGTGGCAATGGCCTTCCCTTTTTTGGCCGTTTTAGATTTTCTATTTCAAATAATCCATCTACGGAAAGACCATAATAGGTCTTTATCGCTGTAATCAACTGATTCTGATAGGATGCTGAATAACCTAAATCGATTACATATTTATCCATAAATTCCGATATGTCACCTTCATCAATAGAGGAGGGTGTTTTTGGATGAAAATACTTAAAAAAGAATGTTAGTTGTGATATATAGGAGCCTATTGTGTGCTGACTGTATCGTTTTTCTCGTAAATGAATGCCTAACCGGTCAATAGCTTCAGATGCTTCTGACCCAAGTTTTTTGTTCCTAATATCCATTCCTGTTGTTTCCCTTTCCTTTCTGATCTTCCCTGGTTGCTTCGATTTCTTTATTCTTAACTCTACCCCACGATCGATGAAATAATCATTTAACGAATCAATAGTCATCCTGGTAGCCGGTAATATCCATTCTCTATTCTTTTTATCGTAAAAAGGCCTTCCATATTGCTTTAACTCCGTGATCCACTCCTGATCGTACTTTCCCAGAAACTTGATTATTACCTTACCAGTTGAATGATTAATCCGCATTTCTACAGGCCCCAATTTATTTCTGTAATTCCTTGTGATTTTTTTGTTAAATAAAGAATCATCTGATATGGTTGTATTTTCTTTGACATATTCTTTACCTATATGTAAATCAGTAGTATCTATATTGTACCTGGACTTGAAATGTCTTATGAACTTTCTTAGTGCTAATTCATTATCCTGAATATACCATTTACTGGCAGATGCGCTCCACATCCTGTCAGTAAAGGATCGGATCAATATGTCAAAATTAAAATCCCGGTCAATAGTAAAAGATATTGCCGGTTTCCTGTTGTAATTAGTTCGAATCAATTTTATTGTTTTCATACAGCATCAGGTTAGGAAATGTTTACAGCATTTTATTCCAATTGTAAATATAAGAAAACCAAAAACCCGATGCAAAAACAATATACCTGAACTCCGTAAAAATTTGATTACTATAATCAAACATATTCGTTCACTCAGCAGATTGATTTTGAATATCAAATATGTAGCGTGAATAAATTCTATACATTTGTAGTCAACGCTAACTGTATGAGGTTTATCAATACTATCATGAATTTTCCTTTCAAGAGAATCGAAATATATAAAATATACGTCCCTGTATTGTTGGTAATTTATCTACTGTCCGGGTGTTCAAAAGATAATGACAGGCCCGATTTGGAACAATACACATCATACGTTAACCATGAGTTAGTGTTGACCTATTCCAGCCTGGGTATTAAGGAGATATACCAAACCCTGGAAGCTTTTTATCCTGAAATTGCTGCGCTTACGGCGCTGGTTCAATACAATGTAGAGGTGTATAATGTGACCTACAAAACCATGTTTCAGGGTGAAGAGATTGAGGCCTCCGGACTGGTATGTGTCCCGGTTAGCGATGGTGGCAATTTCCCTATGATAAGCTTCCAGAATGGCACTAATACTGCGCATGCCAACGCTCCCACAAAAGACCTTAGCAACATCTTATTTATTTATCTGCATGCCACTTCTTCTACAGGCTGCATCATGCTTATACCTGATTATATCGGTTTTGGAAAGTCGGAGCAGATTGTACATCCTTACTTACATAAGGAAAGTACAGTATTATCGGTTGAAAACCTGATTGTTGCAGCCAGCGAAATGATGGCAGCCGATCTGATCAATGCAAATTGGGACGATAATCTGTATTTAATGGGGTACTCACAAGGCGGCTGGGCCACTTTATGCACACACCGCGATATTAGTGAGAATTCCAGTTTGTCTTTTGATGTTACAGCTTCTGCCTGTGGAGCCGGACCTTATGACCTGTCGGTAGTCCAAAGCTTTATGTTTGAAAACATTACCTATCCGCAACCTGTTTATTTAGCTTATTCCGGCGTCTCTTATCACGAGTTAGGACTTATTACCAATCCTTTAAGTGATTATTTTAACGAACCTTTTGCCACGGAATTACCATCCTGTTTTTACGGTCAGTTCACCAATGGTGAAATTAACGAAATGCTTAACGATACAGTCGCCGTACTAATTTCCGGCTCCTTCTTAAATGGTATCAATACAGACTCTAAATATCAGGGTTTCAGGGATGCTATAAGTAATAACAGTGTACATGGATGGAATAGCAGCGAACCAATCCGGCTGTACCACGGAACGACTGATAATTATATTCCCAGCAGTACTTCCGAACAGGTTTATCAGGAATTTATAGCTTCCGGCGCTGAAAATATAGTTACTTATATCCCTCAACCAGACCTCAATCATCAAACAGCCGTTATCCCAATGGCACTGGATGCCTTGCTGTGGTTTATGGAGATGAACCAGAATTAGACTATAACTATAATAGCTGACCTGCATGATCTTATAGATAATCTTAGAATCAACCTTTTCGGTCTGTGCCGGCAATTATATGATTTAACATTAATTAACTATACATTTACAGGCACTTATCTGTAAATAATGGTTTATCCGTCTGACTTCGAAAAAAAAATTGGTTTTGACAGGATAAGAGAGATTCTTACCGGTTATTGTCTTAGTTCATTAGGCAGTGATAAGATATTTGAGATCTCATTTGTCACAGAAAAGGAAGTGATATACAGGATGATCAGCCTTGTTGATGAGTTTCAAAAGATACTGCTTATTGAAGAACCATTCCCTGCTGATAACTATTATGATCTTACTGCTTGTCTGGATAAAATCAAAGTAGAAGGTACATACCCGGAACCGGGCGACCTGTTTGATCTGAAACGAACCCTTACGACCTTTAAGCTAATATATAAATATCTACTGGAGAGAAACAGAGATAAGAAATTATACCCCGGCCTGTTTGAAATTGCATCGCGTATCAGGATCTTTCCATTTGTGTCTGATTCGATCGACAGGATCCTGAATAAAGAGGGTAATATACGGGATAATGCTTCTCCCGGGCTGGCAAAGATCAGGTCTGATATAAAAAAACTTATTGCTTCAGTTTCAAAGAAACTTCAGTCTGTTTTACGTCAATCCCAGAAAGATGGATTTGTAGACAAGGATGTGACAGTGGCAATTCGTAACGGCAGGGGAGTGGTCCCTGTTGGAGCATACGATAAAAACAGGATCAAAGGCCTGGTTCACGACCAGTCAGCAACAGGGAAAACAGTATATATCGAACCGGCTGAAGTTGTGGCAATGAACAATCAGATCGTTGAACTTGAGTATGATGAAAAGCGAGAAATAATTAAGATACTGACTCAGTTTGCTGATAGTATAAGGCCTTATCTTGGTGAACTATTGATGAATTTTGAAATACTGGGTGAGATTGATATGATAAGGGCAAAAGCTATCTTTGGTAACAGGCTTAATTCTGCTGCCCCGGGTATCTCAAAATCGGATGAGATGGAGTGGAAAGAGGCTTTTCATCCTTTGCTAAGATTGGCATACGAACCAACAGGGAGAGAAGTTGTCCCTCTTAGTATTTTTCTTTCCCGAAAGAATAGAATTTTATTGATATCGGGTCCTAATGCCGGGGGGAAATCTGTTTGCCTTAAAACCGTTGGGCTCCTTCAATATATGTTTCAGTGCGGGTTGACAATTCCTTTGAAAGAGGAATCTCAAATGATAATATTCCGGAATATTTTTATTGATATCGGGGATGAGCAAAGTATTGAGAACGATTTAAGTACCTATAGTTCTCACCTGGTGAATATGAAGTATTTTCTGAAGAATGCAGATGAGAGATCAATGGTACTGATAGACGAATTCGGTACGGGTACCGAGCCAATGCTTGGGGGAGCAATTGCCGAGGCTATACTTGCCAGGCTGAATGAGTTAAAGGTTTTTGGCGTTCTTACAACTCATTATACTAATCTTAAACATTATGCATCTTCAGTTGATGGGATTGTAAACGGGGCTATGCTGTATGATAATCACAAGATGCAGCCAATCTTCAGGCTTGAGACAGGTAAGCCAGGCAGTTCGTTTGCCTTTGAGATAGCTCGTAAGATCGGACTGCCTGAAGAGATACTCAACCATGCATCAGGGACCATAGGTGAAGATCATATTAATTTCGACAGGCACCTGAAGGATATTGTGAGGGATAAACGGTACTGGGAAAGAAGAAGACAGGATATTCGTGTTCGGGGTAACCGGTTGGAAGAGGTGATTGCCAGTTATGAAGAGAGTATAGCCTCCCTTAAAAGCGACCGGAAAGAGATTATCGAAAAAGCAAGGAAAGAGGCCGGGGAAATTCTTGGTGAAGCCAACAGACAGGTAGAAAGAACTATCAGGGAGATCAGGGAGTCACAGGCTGAAAAGGAGAGAACAAAAGATGCACGTAAAGAGCTTCTGAATATGGGCAAAAGC
>JAUVKT010000150.1 GCA_030596125.1 Bacteroidales bacterium
CGGATCGGGGAAATGGGCATAATTCATAACAGGACTGACATCTCCCAGGCCCGGACCAATATTACCAAGAGTTGCTGCCACTGAACTGAGGGAGGTAATCAAATCGTAACCCATCCCGGCAATTATCAAGGCACTGAAACCAGTAATTAGAAAATAGAAAACGATAAAGGCAAGAACATTATATACTACCTGCTGAGGTATAATCTTATGATTAATTCTTACCGGGAGAACCGCTTTTGGGTGGATCAGCCTTTTCAGTTCCTGGCGGCAGTTTTTTGCAAGAAGCATTAGCCTGACCATTTTTATGCCACCACCTGTAGATCCTGCCGACCCTCCTGTGAACATTAAAATGAACAATAAAAGGACCAGAAATGGACACCAAAGTGAGAAATTAACAGTAGTAAATCCGGTTGTTGTTACAATAGAAACCACCTGGAAAGCTGCATCACGAAATGATTTTTCTGCCTCTGTGTTGTTATTGAAATAAAGTACTGTTGTAACTGTAAGGATTGATGCAAAGATGATAAAAAGATAAAAGAGGAATTCTTCGTTACCGATAATTTTCCTGATTTTCCCATGCATCCCGAAATAAGCAAGTGTAAAGTTTGTTCCCGCGATAAGCATGAACAGAGTGATTATATAATGGATATAGGGTGAATTGAAAGCTGCAATGCTGGCATTTTTTGTTGAATAGCCACCGGTAGCCATCGTTGTAAAAGAGTGACAGGCTGCATCAAAGAGATCCATTTCACCTATCCAGAGCAATATCGTTTCCGACAGAGTAAAAATCGCATATATCAGCCATAATCTTTTTGCTGTCTCTTTTATTTTCGGGTGCAGTTTATCAGGTGTTGGTCCGGGAACTTCAGCACTAAAAAGCTGCATGTTCCCGATTTTAAGAACCGGGAGAATAGCAAGGAACAGAACTATAATTCCCATACCTCCAAGCCATTGAGTCATACTTCTCCAAAAAAGTAGTCCGTGTGGTAATGACTCAATATCAGTAAGGATTGATGCCCCGGTGGTGGTAAAACCCGACATTGTCTCGAAAAACGCATCGGTATATTGGGGTATTGCACCGCTTAAAACAAACGGCAGGCTTCCGAAAATAGAGAATATTACCCATGAGAGGGTAACGATGAGATATCCTTCCCGTTTCCCAATATTACTTTTGTCAGCTTTTACAAGGGTAGTGGCTGATATACCGATGATAAGTAATATTGCTGATGAAATAATAAGTGACATTGAATCGCCATCACCATATATTAAAGATACGGGAATAACGAATGACATACAGATACCTTCGAGTAACAGAAGCATGCCCAGGGCTTTAATAATTATTTTTCCGTTAAGCATCTCTGTTTTATTCGAAAAATTTTGACAATTTTTTTAAAGCCTCAGGAAGAGTGAATACAATTATTCTGTCGTTAGGTTCTATAATGGTATCACCTGTGGCAAGAAATGGTTTACCTCTTCTTATTCCCCCACCCACAATGGCGCCTTTGGGAAATTTCATGTTGCATAGTTTGTTTTTTGTAATTTTTGCTCCTTCTGTTATTTTGTATTCGAGCACTTCGGCATCGGTTCCGGTCATACATTTAACCTGTGTTACATTTGGATTTGTTGTATGCCTGAATATTCTGCTGGCTGTAGAAATTTTCTTATTAACTACAGTATCGATCCCTGTAGTATCAGCGAGGTTGATATATTCAACTTTTTCAACTTCGGCAATGGTTTTTTTCACATTCATTCTTTTGGCCAGGAGACATGCAAGGATATTTGTTTCTGAGTTACCTGTAACAGCAACGAAGGCATCTGTCTTATCAATCCCCTCCTCAAGTAAAAGATCGGCATTTCTGCCATCACCGTTTATAATAAGTGTATTTTCAAGCTCGTCAGCCAGATTGATACATTTTTCACTATCCTGTTCAATAAGTTTAATATTACAATCTTTCTGAAGTGAGAGCGCTACCTTACGACCTATACGGCTTCCCCCGAGAATCATAATGTTTTTAGCAACAAAGTTCTTTTTGCCCGAGAAAGTCATCATCTCCTTTATGCCCTCCCTGGTAGAGATAACATATACAAGATCTCCTTCCAGAAACTTTTCGTCTCCTCTTGGAATAATTGTTTTTTCATTTCTCTTGATAGCTACCGCCCTGTACTGGTCAAAATCGGGTGTATTTGCTATCTCCCGGAGCGTATGGTATAATACCGGGGCATTTTTTTCGAGCTTTTGTACATACAAAGCCAATATGCCACCGGAGAACTCCATGAATTCAGTTGTTCCTGTTTCATGCAGCAACCCTATTACCTCTTTTGCTGTGATCATTTCAGGGTAAACAATTGAATCAATACCGAGTGTTCTTAAGAATTTACGTGTGGGATGTTCAAGATACTCCCTGTTATCAATTCGGGCAATGGTTTTTTTTGCTCCAAGTTCCTTGGCAAGAATTGCAGCAGTAATATTGGTGGCTTCAGAATGAGTTACTGCAATGAAAAGCCCGGTTTTATTACCCAATGCTTCCTTAAGCAATTTTACCGATGTCGCAGATCCTGTGAATGTCATTAAATCACTTGAAGCATCTATTGGTTTTAACCTTCCCTCTTCAATGTCAATAATTAAGATCTCGTGATCTTCGTTGCTTAACATTTTTGCAAGGTGGGTTCCTACTTCGCCGGCTCCCGCAATAACGATCCTCATTTTTGGTAATTTATGTTGGGAAAATATGGCAAATTTAAAAAATAGCCGGATAGTACAATAATTTTATGGTAAAATAATGTCAGGTCATGGTTATTATGATTAAGAATATATCGGGTTAAAGCAAAATCAGCACTAAAGAGATAAAAGCTAAATGAGGATGAACCTTTTCATCTTTAAGAAGATACGATGTAATTACAGGAAGGGTAATAATTAATATAAATAGCTTGTAAACAGTTGCATGAGGAGTTTCAAAAACTGAAAAAGGGAGGGAAGATACAGCTCCTGCCAGTGAAATCAGGATTTTTGTCTCTAAAAATAGAATTTTTCCTATAAGTAAGGGAAGTACCGGTATTGGGGAGGTAAGCAGCAATAATATAGCTGTTGTGATAATAATAAATGCAAGTGGTATTGCGTACAGACTTGAAACGAGGGAGAGAACCGGGATCCTCCCGAAAAAAAATATTATAAAGGGGAATGTTCCCAGTTGTGCCAGTATGGAAACAACTGTTAAGGCCCATATTCTTTCAAGGACAGGGTTTGATATATTAAACAGGTTGTAGAGATCCTTATAATATGCCAGTATATAAAATACTGCTGAGTATGATAGAAGAAAACCCGCATCAAACAGGTAGAGTGGATTTATTACGAGCATAAGAAAGGCAGAAGCCAGTAGTGAGTTAATACTGTTTGCTGATCTCTTAATCAGTTTTCCGGTATGCAGAAAGGAGAACATCAGGGCAGCTCTGACCACAGAGGGCCCTAAACCGGTTAGTATTGCATAGCTCCACAG
>JAUVKT010000128.1 GCA_030596125.1 Bacteroidales bacterium
GGGACAAAGCCAATATCTATTAATCCGTCAGTAGCCGGACAAGCGATTTCTGATTTTTGATGTTGAAGAAGTTGGCGGGTTCAGATGAATAAAAACATTTGACATCTGACATGAAACGGAGAGTGGGAGAAAACATTTGACATTTGACATTTGACATCTGACATTTGACATGTTGCGGGGAGTGCGAGAACCCCAACTAGCCCCCCAACTCATCTTTTTCTTTTTTGTGTATTCTTTTCTTGTTATACATTAAATTTTTGTATGTTTTTGCATATATTTAATCTATACATTAAACTATGGATATTATTAACAGAACCTTATACTATAAAAAGGTTGCTCCATATATCGAGAATTCTGGAAAACATAGTGTTTTTGCATCTGAAAGCCACAGGACACCGTATAACTGTGTGATAAGACCCTTTATCAACCCATTCCTCCATTATTCCAATACTCCTTTACTCCAAAACAACCGTATTCCTTGCAAAATATAAGGTACTGACGTAGCATGCTACGTCCCTATGAACCACTATTTTTTTTCCAAAAAAATAGTATCTTTGTGCGCTCAAATATCTTTTTATTAAACAGTGTAATATTCAAAATAATTTAACAAAGCATGAAAACTTATCAAGCCGATCAGGTTAAGACAATTGCTCTCCTGGGAAACTCAGGATCAGGTAAGACCACCTTTGCAGAGGCAATGCTCTTAAATGGAGGTGTAATAGAGAGACGAGGAACTGTTGAAGGTAAAAACAGTGTTTCTGACTACAGACCTATTGAGCAGGAAAACGAAAACTCAATATTCTCAACAGTACTTTATACCGAATTTAAGAACAATAAAATAAATTTCTTTGACACTCCCGGGCTTGATGACTTTGCAGGTGGTGTAGTTTCATCGCTTCATGCTGCCGACAACGGACTGCTGCTTGTTAATGTTCAGAATGGTGTTGAGGTTGGAACCGAAATTCATTTCCGCCATGCAGCAAAAGCTGATAAACCGGTGATAATCGTAATTAACGGATTGGACCATGAGAAGACCAATTTCGACAAATCCATTGAAATGCTTAGAGAGAGATTTGGCGGTAATGTGGTATTGACACAGTTTCCTGTAAATGAAGGTACCGGATTCGACTCTGTTATCGATATTATCAAAATGAAAATGCTCCGGTATCCTAATGATGGAGGAGCAGCACAAATCACAGACATTCCTGACGAGCACGCAGATAAAGCTGCTGAGTTACAGGCAGAACTGATTGAGAAAGCAGCTGAGAATGATGAATCACTAATGGAGATATTTTTTGAAAATGACACTCTTACCGAAGATGAAATGAGGCAGGGAATTTCTGCCGGACTTATTCAAAGGGGTGTATTTCCGGTATTCTGCACTTCTGCCAAAAAGAACATGGGAATCGACAGGGTAATGGAATTTATTGTTAACGTTGCTCCTACAGCTACTGAAATGCCGCCATGGATAACCACAGACGGAAAAGAAGTTAAGGTCGACCCTAAAGGACCATCATCATTGTTTGTTTTTAAATCTGCAATCGAAGAACATGTTGGCGAAGTAAATTACTTCAAGGTTATCTCAGGTAAGATAACAGAGAACCTTGATGTAAATAATGAATCAAGTAGTACCAAAGAGAGACTGTCGCAGTTTTATGTTTGTGCCGGTAAAAACAGGGTTAAAGTTTCTGAACTTCACACAGGTGATATCGGTGCTGCTGTTAAACTAAAGAATACAAAAACAGGTCACACGCTGAACGGTCAGGGAATAAGCGGAAAATATGAGCCAATAAAATTTCCTGAGCCAAAATACCGTTCTGCCATAAAAGCTTTAAGTGAAAGCGACGACGAGAAACTAGGAGAAGCCCTTAGCAGGATGCATCAGGAGGATCCCACAATCCTTATCGAATACTCAAAAGAACTGAAACAGATTATTATATCAGGTCAGGGTGAATATCATCTCAATATTCTGAAATGGCATCTCGATAAAATCTATAAGATCGAGACAGAATTCATCGCTCCTAAAATTCCTTACCGTGAAACAATTACCAAAATTTCCCAGGCTGATTACAGACACAAAAAACAGTCAGGTGGTTCCGGCCAGTTTGGAGAGGTTCATATGATCATCGAGCCTTATGAAGAGGGAACTGAACCTAAGACCATGATGAAGATTAATGGCAGGGATATGAAAATGTCAAATCGTAACATAGACAATATTAAACTTTCATGGGGTGGCACTCTCGAATATGTAAACTGTATCGTTGGAGGTTCCATTGATACAAGGTTCCTGCCGGCAATCCTGAAAGGCATAATGGAAAAGATGGAAGAGGGTCCGCTTACAGGTTCATATGCCCGCGATATAAGGGTATATGTCTATGACGGTAAAATGCACCCGGTAGACTCAAATGAGATATCCTTTAAACTTGCCGGAAGAAACGCTTTCAGCATGGCATTTAAAAATGCAGGGGCAAAAATACTTGAGCCCGTTTATGATGTTGAAATAATGGTCCCCTCCGACAGGATGGGTGATGTAATAAGCGACCTGCAGGGACGACGTGGTATGGTGCTGGGAATGAATAGCGAAAAAGGATTCGAGATTGTAAAAGCCAAAGTACCTCTTGCCGAGATGAATAAATACTCAACAGCCCTTAGTTCAATAAGCGGTGGCCGCGCCATGTTTTCAATGAAATTCAGTGAGTACGTGCAGGTACCATCTGATGTTCAGGATACTGTAATAAAGGCCTATGAAGCTGCCCAGGAGGAGGAATAGATAGCTGTTCTAAAACATTATAAAATGGGGTGTCAGGGATTAGTCCGGCACCCTTTTTTGTTTAACTTTGTTATTTGTTAAACCGTACTCCGGTTTCCAAAATAGTCATAAAATGGAAAGAAAAATAATTTTTACATCATTGATACTGTTGTTTCTTGCAGTTACACTAAACGGACAAACAATTTACCCCGAGGTTCAGAAAGTATTTGACGAACACTATTACAGGCTAAAAACCGCAGAGCCGATCGGTTTTGCTTACGATGGAAGTCCCTATCTCTACGACCAGTTCAGAACAGGTGATGTAATTTTTGACGATGGAACTATTTACAAAGAGATGCTCCTGAGATACAATGTCTATTATGATCTTTTTGAATTCAGCATAAAAGGACATACATATGCACTGGATAAGAGTATGAAATATTCCGTATTCAGGATTGGCGATCAAACCTTTGTTTATCAATCATATTTCTATAATTCTATTAAAAAAGAGGGTTATCTCGAAATTATTGCAAAAGGTAACTATTCACTCTACAGAATCTATAACGTCAGGCTTAAAGAGGCTGAAATGGCAAAGGCTTATAAAGACCCTACTAATGCAAAATTCATTTACCAAAAGCCCGATTATCTGATAAGCAAAGATGATGGCAAAATTGTAAGCATCAAAAATGAAAAGGAGCTTTTGAAAAAGCTCGATCTTTCTGAACCGGTCAAAAAATACTCAGGGAATAAAAAGATCAAGCTTAGAAACGAAAAGGATTATCTGCAGTTAATTGAATTTCTGAACTCTTTATAACTACCCGGACCAACCAGTCGGCAATCTTCAGTCTCCAGTCCGCAGTCGGCAGTCTTCAGTCGGCAGTCCACAGTCTTCAGTCTTCAAACTTTAGGCACTTTTAACTTTAGACACTTTAGTCACTCCTTCACTTCAGTCGGCCCTCCTTCGCTCTTCACTTCGTTTCAAGCTTCGGAAGGGCAAAGCAGTCGGCAATGTTTTTCTCCGATTCCCCCACTCTACGCTTAATGTCAAATGTCAGATGTCAAATGTCAAATGATCTTCAAAAGCAACATTCCATTCTTCCCCTGTAGAAATAACTCCTCCGTCGCATTTCACAGGGCAAGCAATTTTCCACTATTCCAGTCTTCCAATCTTCAGACCTGAAACCCGGAACCTGAAACCTGAAACCAATCTTCTTACACACTCGCGGTTATATCCCACACAAAAGCCCTGGCACCCACATCCTTGTTTACCTCATCCATTTTTCTTACAGCATCAAGCACAGCCTCCACTCTGTCATCATCAACAACAGTAAGAGTGGCCGAATTTATCTCGGGCCAGGTATGTGTGCCCATATGAGGCACGCCTCCCCTGCTACCACGTCCCGACATATCTGTCCATTGAGTATATCCGCTTATTTCCAGGGCATTAAGCAGGAATTCCACCTTTTCGGTATGTGCCTGGTTGTATACTATAAATATTGCTTTCATAACTATCTGTGGTTAGCTGTTTGATAAATTATTTTCCAGGAATTTGTACTGTTCCTGCGATTTTCTCTTTTTATTACGTTCACCCCTGCGGGAAGCTATTACATATACAACCGGAACAAGAATCAGAGTTACAAGTGTTGAAAAAATCAGTCCCCCTATTACAGATATTCCCATAGGGCTCCATATCTCGGATCCTTCACCAACACTCAGTGCAAGTGGAAGCATTGCCAGTATTGTGGTAGCCGAAGTCATAAGCACCGGACGAAGTCTCGACCTTCCGGAAGTTGCTACTGCTTCGTAGAGCTCCATTCCCCTGTCCCGCATAAGGTTTATAAAGTCTACAAGCACAATTGCGTTCTTCACAACAATACCAATCAGCATTATAGCGCCAATACCTGCAATCAGGCTAAGTGTGGTATTGGTAAAGTACAGTGCCAATGCAACTCCTGAAAAAGAGAACGGTATAGAGAACATAATAATGAATGGCATCCTTAACGACTCAAACTGTGAAGCCATAACAAGATATACCAATACCAGGCTTAATAACATAAGTAATCCCAGGTCGGCAAAGGCTTCCATCTGGTCCTCTATTGTTCCCGAGATCTCCACCGATACACCTGATGGCACTTCCAGCTCATCTATTGCAATCTGAATATCCGCAGCGATATCACCAAGCGGACGCTTATAGGGTACTGCAGATACTGAAACAATGCGCTCCTTACGTTTATGCTCAATATTCGGAGGTGACCAGAACTCTTTGATCTCTGCTATTTCTCCAAGTCTGACCATCTGGCCCTGCATATTCCGTATACCGATATTCTGAATATCAGTTATACTGTTTCGTGACTCCTCATTATACCTTACAATAACATCATACTCATCTCCAAACTCTCTGAGCCGTGTAGCAATCATTCCGGAAACCCGGCTTTTTATTGCTGTTGCTACGGTGGCACTGTTCAGTCCATGCATTATCATTTTGTTCTGATCGAGTACTATCTGAAGTTCGGGCTTTGA
>JAUVKT010000148.1 GCA_030596125.1 Bacteroidales bacterium
ATAAAGGCTGAATTTATGTACAACAGATTGGTCTCGGATCTTATTGTCAGGGAATATGGTAGCGCACCCTATGTTTATACCAAAATGGCTACCCAGTATTTCCATGTCGGAGCTGTAAAGGAGCTTATGTCTGAAGGAATGGTCAGACCCTATGGAACCGGTACAATGGGCGCTACCATATTTTCCGACCGGGACGGTTTTGACAGTGACAGGTGGAGATTTTCCGTAGGTCTGGGTGGAGGACTCAAGATCTTCCCTACTGAGATGGTTGGTTTCAGACTACAGGCCCGTATGCTTGTCCCCCTGTATTTTAACGGCATCTGGATTGGCACAGGAGGTGGTGGCATAAGCACCAGCTCTTCGATTATACAGGGAGATTTTACCGGGGGCTTGATTCTTGCTTTTTAGTTTGAATTATTATCAAATAATAAATATCTTACAAACAAATTGATACTGAAGCCTCAAAATTGAATCAGTTCAGAATCGATTATCTGAATGATTATTTTGACGGATAGGAGATGTTACCAACGAGCAGGCGGACTTTTTGAGACATTAAGTAAAGATCAACAAGTTATGAATGCCAGGGACCTGCGGAAATTCTTTCTGAGTATTGTATTGCCATCAATACTAGCCATTACTTTGTTTATCATTTCATTTTATGTAATAATAATTCCATCATTTAAAAAGAATATGATGGAAGGTAAGAAGGAGATGATAAGCGAACTGACAAACTCAGCATGGAGCCTTGTTGATGAGTATTACAGTGAGTATTGTGATGGACGTATTGGCATGGAGGAAGCTATGCAACTTGCTGCTTTCAGGGTTGGTAAGATGAGGTATGGAGATGAAGAAAAAGACTATTTCTGGATAACCGATATGCGGCCCTTTATGGTGATGCATCCCTATCGGCAGGAGCTTAATGGTGCCGACCTCTCCGATTATAAGGATCCTCAGGGGAAACGCCTGTTTGTCGATGCTGTAGAAATAGTTAGTAAACATGAAGAAGGTTATATCGATTATATCTGGCAATGGAAGGATGATACAACACTTATTGTTCCCAAATTATCATACGTAAAAGGTTTTCCTCAGTGGGAATGGATCATAGGAACAGGGATATACCTTGAGGATGTAGAACAGGAAATAAAAATGTTGCAAAGAAACCTGTTCTGGATAACATTCATAATTATCATTGTAATCACATCAGCACTTCTCTATATCATAAGGCAAAGTATGATAATAGAGACCAGAAGAAAGGAAGTTGAGCATAAGCTGCTACTATCACGACAGAAATATATGACACTGGTGGAATCATCCACTATTGGCACTCTTATGATGGCGGAAAATAAGATCATTTATGCGAATCAGAAATTTCTGGATATTTCTGACTGTCAGCGAAAAGATCTGGGTGAAAAAGGGATAGAAGATCTGTTTGACCTTAATTGGCAATGTATTACTGATTCTTTCAGGGATCCGGGGAAATCAGTCACGATAGAAACCAGAATAAAATCGCCGGATAATAATATTGAAGTATTATTGTCGGTTTCAAAAGTCAGTTATAACAGAGGTTATAGCTACATAATAGTGATTAACGAACTTTCAAAAAGCAGTGTTTCTGACAGGCATAGCAGTGTATTGCAGGATGACCTGCAATCGGCTATTTTACTTATGAACCAACCGGTAATCCGCCTTATCGGGGATTGTCTTAGTTGTGATATTGATTGTACAGTGTCAGAGGCAGTAAACCTCTTGAAAAGGAAGAGTAAAACAGCATTGTTTATTAAGCAGAAAGAACAGATAATAGGTGTTGTAACTACTTCAGATTTCCTAAACAGGGCCATGGCTTCCGGAATTGAATTAAACTCTCCTGTCTCTTCTATTATGTCGGCTCCTGTTATATCAGTATCTGAAAATTGTCTCATTCATGAAGCAATACTTACATGTAGATTACATGAAATATCATATTTACCGGTAAATAACAGGCAGGGAGAATGCATAGGCATGCTTGATTATAATAATCTCCTGGAGGTACAACAGAATTACATTGTTCAGCTATTTATTGAAACGGAAAGAGCTGAGAGTGTTAGTGACCTCAGGGACATTTATCTCAGGATGATTGCAATTATCGAATTGCTTGTCAGTAGTGGAGCTAAGCCGGGGGTTATAACCAGATTAGTATCTGCTTTCTCTGATAAAGCAAATGTCAGGATTATTGAGATGGCTATTGAAAAAGAGGGGACCGCCCCATGCGATTTTTGTTTTATAGCAATGGGAAGCCAGGGACGTTTGGAACAGACTTTTTGCACAGACCAGGATAATGGGATTATAATAGATGACAGGTTGGAGAATGATGAAGCAGCAATTTTGTATTTTAGGAGACTGGGAGAAAGGATAACTGCTGATCTGAACAGCGTTGGCTATAAATTTTGCAAGGGTAATTTTATGGCAAGTAATCCTCAATGGATCAAATCGTTGAAAGAATGGCAGAGACAATTCACCTCCTGGATTAAGAATAGTGATCCTCAAAGCCTTCTCGAAATAAATATTTTTTTCGATTTCCGGGCGATTTACGGTGACTTCCGGTTAGCAGATGAATTAAGAACACATCTGAATAGAGCAGCGGATGGAGAATCGGTATTCTTCTATCACTTTTCACAGGAGATTAACAGGTTTAAACCACCGGTCAGTATGTTTGGAAAAATTACCGGGGAGCATGATTCACCGGACTCCAATCTTATTGATATTAAGAAACTGCTTATGCCCGTTACCGGATATGCCAGATTATATGCCTTAAGAGCTTTAATTACGGAGACAAATACACTAAACCGGTTTGACAGATTAAGAGATTCTGGTGATATCTCCGGTAATTTTATTGACGAAATTACAGAAGTTTATAATATCCTTATGAGAGTCAGGTTCAGATCACAGATCAATTACCTGATGAAAGGGGAAGATCCATCCAACATTATAGATGTAAATCAGTTAACTGGTATTGAGAAAACGACTATCAGGAAGGTATTATCATTGATAAATGATTTAGTGACAAAAGTCAGGCTCGATTTCAAAGGAGGCATCTGAGCAGGGGAGGAAATGAAGGAGTATGGAGTAAGAAGGAGTATGGAGTAAGAAGTATGGAGGGTCGAAGCTTATGTGAGGGGACATTTGACATTTGACTTCTGACATTTGACATAAAACGGAGAGTTGTTGAACCGTGTCATCCCGAACGAATCGGTAGTTGCCGGAAAAGGAGGGATCTCCCATTATGACAGATCCCTCTCATTTCAATGTATTCTGGTTCCTACTTTACCATATTAAGATCCTTTACTGTTTTTGCCAGGCGGATAAACTCACCTCTGTATCCTTCTTCATCATCTCCTTTTGCCCCTTTGGCCATATTGATTACCTGTGACAGAGTAAAGTTGCCGATATTCTCAGACTCGCGAAGGATCATTCCAAATCCGGCAACCGCAGCAGAGAACCTGAGGTTATCTGATGCGGCTTCAATATTATTAACCGGTCCGGTAAAAGTCTGTTCCATAAGTGTGCTTTTTAATCCATCAGGCTTCTTGTACCTTAGTTTAATAGTTAAGAGTTCGT
>JAUVKT010000033.1 GCA_030596125.1 Bacteroidales bacterium
GCTCCCTCAGGATGACAGCATCTTTACTTGTGTTTAATAATAAAATATTATAACTTGTAAAGAACTAACTATTTAATCACAATAATCTTACTATTATGAAAACAATATTTACCATTATTGCCGTAGTGGTTGCCTGTCTGACTCTCAATGCGCAAGCACCCCAGCAGTTTAAATATCAGGCTGTTGCCAGGGATATCAGTGGAAATATTCTGCCCGACCAGAATGTTGCTTTAAGGATGTCTATTCTCGAAGGTGCCGTTGGCGGCACTGCTCTTTTTGTCGAAACACACAATACAACAACTAACAGTTTCGGATTAATATCTCTCTCTATTGGTGCAGGAGTTAACGTTTCCGGAAGTATTGCTGCAATCGATTGGGGTGTAAATATCTATTTTCTTAAAGTGGAAATGGATCCGACCGGTGGAACTGCTTATGTTGATATGGGAACCAGCCAGCTGTTGAGCGTGCCTTATGCCCTCTATGCTGAAACAGCGGAAAATGTTGATGAATTAAAAGCTCAAATTGAAGAATTACAATTAGAAACAGGTATTAAAGTAAAAGATTGTGATGGGAATATATATAAAACAGTAACTATTGGTGACCAGGTTTGGATGGCAGAAAATTTACGTACTTCAATATATTGTGATAATTCGCCAATACCAAATGTAGAAGATACAATATCCTGGGCGGGTTTAGACTCAGGTGCATTTTGTTGGAATGATAATGATTCAGCAACATATGAAATTCCATATGGTAAATTATATAACTGGTATGTAATTGAATCTGCTAATATTTGTCCTGAAGGCTGGCATGTAGCAACAGATGCTGATTATTCAGAATTAATAACTTTTCTTGGTACTTCCCCCGGGGCAAAAATGAAAGAAGTTGGTACAGAACATTGGAATTCGTCTAACACAGGTGCAACAAATGAGAGTGGGTTTACCGGTCTGCCAGGCATGAGATCGAATGCCGGAGAGTTTCATCCAGACCCCGGGAAGCATGGTTTAATCTGGACAGCTACCCCAACAGATGCAATAGGCTATGTCTGGATCAGGAGATTAGATAGTTATGATTCAACTGTTGATCGTTACGGTTCCCTGAAAAGAGACGGTGCTTTCATTAGATGTGTTAAAGATTAAGAGAGGCAATGTATTGTGTCTCAACAGATCCTTTCGGTCGCGATGCTCCCTCAGGATGACAGGTGGTTTTCTCGGATAGAGACGCAATGCATTGCGTCTTTACCTTTTGCGCAGTATATCAAAGGCTGTCATATAGCCACTGATAATGGCTCCGGAGAAGCCTCCGCCGAATTTGCCCCAGGCAGAGGCAATATGCAGGTTAGGGGGTAAAATAGAAAGATAATCGGTATTCTTGCCCGGTTTCTGGGCAAATCCATATACGGAACCTTCGGGGTTCAGTGTATATCGCTTTACAGTAAGGGAGGTTGCTACTTCAACATATTCTATCGCATCACGAAACCCTGGTATAAGTTTCTCAAGGCGGGAAGTAATTATCCCGGCAACTTCTTCTTTCTTTTTTCTGTACTCTTCTTTGCTCAATCCTTCCCAATCGGACGGATAGTCGACACAACAGACTGCACCAACGCCTTTACCCTCAGGAGCCAGCGCAGAGTCGACCTGGTTGTAATCAACAAATGTAAAGCTGCGTGAGTCAAAGCCACTATGGTTGTTAATTACTATATCGGCCTGACATTTTACAGAATCATCAAAAATAAATGTAGAATAGTGCCTGTTTCCAATATCTTTAAGCGGTTTATTAAACCCGTAATAGACTGTAAGCAGGGAGGCTGCAATATCAAGCGATCCGATGTTCTTTTCCAGGCGGGACGCCAGGCTACCGGGCACCATATCTCTTATCATATTTGGCAGGGCACTGTTTACTATTATCTCATCGGCATAATCTTCTGATAAGATACCCTTACTCCCCCTGCCCTGTTTGTATTCAACTCCAACCGGCAGAGTATCATCAAATATTATTTTTGTGGCCAGCGAATTTAACCTGACCTCTCCCCCGTTATTGGTTATGACCTCCGAAAGAGCATTTGACAATTGTTGTGATCCTCCTTTAATAAAATTTGCCCGGCCGTTATAGTAGCTTCCCTGGGCATGCAAATAATAATAATAAGAAAGGGTATAAGGATCGTCATGGAAATATCCCAGGTTGCCAAGTAAAACAAGCTTAAGATCATCATTGGCAATAATTTCATCAAGAAACTGCCCAACACTTTTATCTTCTGCCCCTGCTGATTCACTAATAATTTTTCGTGCATTAAGCAGGTGATAAAAATAGGTCTTTATTCCTTCCTCCTCTTCCGGAAAATTCTTAATTAATATTTTTATTGCCTCTTCGGCATCGTGAGGCATTACAATATCATACCGGCTGTTAATGAATCTGTAAAACTCGGGAAGTTCAAGAAAACTGACCTTTTCAAAGATCCCAAGATCGTTAAATATTTTCCGTTTCATATCACGGGAATGCAGGCCGTCCATTTCGTGCAGACCAACCTCTATAATGAAATCTTTTCTTTTGAATGTTGTGGCACATCCTCCCGGTCTGTCGTGCTGCTCAATAAGTATCACCTTTTTGTCTGATTTAGCAAGCTTTGCACCTGCGGTAAGTCCGCCAAGACCTCCGCCGATAATTATTACATCATACTTCATAAATGCCGGGGGGTTATATGTTAATAATCTTCCAGAATAGGAAATCTTTTAAAAGGAGCTTCACGGTCAAAGAGGTACCTGTATGTAATATAATGCTTAACAGACTCCGATCCCACACTCATAAATATCTTTCGCATTTTAGGGTTAAAATCACCCACCCACGAAAACTCAATCTCAGAATAATGGGGTTTTTTTTCAAACACTTTTATGAGATGAAAAATAATACCCGATTCAACACCCCGTTTTTGATATTGTGGAATTACTCCCATTAATACCCCTCTTGCCCGGGTCATGGTCTTTTTCTTTTTTAAATAATAAAATTTAAGCATTGCTGAAAAGCTAAGTTTCCCATTCAGATGCTTAAGGATCATATTTACATCCGGGTACATAAGGTAAATAGCGATTGGTTTGTTTTTATAATATACCAGCCAGATAAACTCTTCTTCGATTATGATACGGGCCTTTTTCAGTGTTTTCTTAATATAGGCTATATCCATAGGTTCAAAATTCTTTTTAAAAGATGCCCACGCTTCGTTATAAACTGTAGCAAAATCATTAACAAAACTATCAACATCTTTCCACTCAAAATGCCGAAATTCATACTCAGGTTTTTTGGTAATCCACTCTGCAATTTTTAAAAACCTCTCCGGCATATCTTTTTTAAGGTCAAGATGAAATCCTTCCTGTTTAAAAAATGTTTTGAAACCGTATGATTCAAAAAGTTCACGATAATATTTATGGTTATAGGTTATTTCATACGAAGGATGCGTAAATCCTTCTACAAGCAGGCCCCAGTACTTGTCGGGTTCGCCAAAATTAATGGGACCGTCCATTGCCTTCATACCTCTTTCCCTAAGCCAGTCGCGTGCAGTATCAAACAGAAGGACTGATGCCTTCTTGCTGTTAATGCTTTCAAAAAACCCTGTCCCTCCGGTTGGCTGATCATGCTTAAGCGCACTTTTATGATCTATAAAGGCTGCTATTCGTCCTATCAGTTTTTTATGATCATCAAATAAAATCCAGCGCGTTGCCTCTCCATGTTTAAAAAAGAAATTACTTGAAGAGGTAAATATTAATTCAATCTCTTTATCGAGCGGACAGACCCATGTATTATCATTCCGGTAAATTATCCTGCCAACATCATGAAATTGATTTGCCTCTTTACGACTGCTTACTTCAACAATATTCATTATTTATTGTTTTTAAAACATCTCCTCCAGCAATTCTCTGTATTTTGACTCAATATTACTACGCTTCATTTTCAGGCTGGCCGAAAGTTCTCCTGTTTGCGGCGACCACTGGTCTGTAACAAGTCTGTATTTCACTACTTTTTCGTGGTCGGGAAAACTCCTGTTTAACATAGAAATTTCATTATTAAAAATCTCTTTTACTATCTTGCTCTGTAGTAATTCCTCCGGCTTTCCCTCTTCATAAGTCCCCTTTTTCCTGCAAACAGTTTTCAGGTAATCGATATCGGGAACTATTATGGCTGCAGCAAACTTCTGGTGCTCTCCTGTAACCATCATCTGGTCTATAAATGGCGATACTTTTAACCTGTTTTCAATTACCTGGGGCGCAATAAATTTCCCGCTCGAAAGTTTAAATATTTCTTTTTTCCGGTCAGTAATCATAAGAAACCTGTCATCCTCCATTCTTCCTATATCTCCTGTATGGAACCAACCATTAGTATCGATATTCTCCCGGGTTAGTTTTTCATCTTTGTAATAACCCAACATTACATTGTTACCTTTGCAGAGTATCTCTCCATCGTCAGCAATTTTAACCTCAACCCCATCGATCAGGGCGCCAACAGACCCAAGCCTGCACAGTGGTGGCTCCTGCCGGTTTATTGTAATAACCGGAGATGTTTCTGTTAGTCCGTACATATTCAGTATTTTGATCCCTGAGGCCCAGAAAACACGTTCCAGACGAGGCTGAAGGCTGGCTCCTCCACATCCTACAATTTTTACATTTCCGCCAAGAGCTTCTCTCCATTTGGAAAAAATCAATTTATCAGCAATTTTCAGTTTCGTATAATAAAACCGGCTTTTCTCTCCAAACGGTTTATATTTCAAACCCAAATCAACCGCCCAGAAAAACATTTTTTTCTTAAATCCCTTAAGAGACCGGCCCTTTGCCAGTACATTATCATATATCTTTTCAAGTATGCGGGGAACCGCATCAAAACCAGACGCTTTAATCTCCCTCAGGTTAACAGCAATCGTTGCCATGCTTTCTGAGTAGTAGATTGATGTTCCTGAATATTGTGTCTGGTAGTTGCCAAATCGTCCACCTACATGACACAAGGGAAGTATGCTTAAAAATTTATCTTCTGCTCCCAGATTAAATACTTCGGCTGCAGCAATGAAATTTGAAACCATGTTTCCG
This sequence comes from Bacteroidales bacterium, assembly GCA_030596125.1. Taxonomy (GTDB): domain Bacteria; phylum Bacteroidota; class Bacteroidia; order Bacteroidales; family VadinHA17; genus JAUVKT01. The sequence continues at coordinate 5,070 of JAUVKT010000033.1, forward strand.
TGTGATAACATGACTCCTTTGTGTGTACCGGTTGTTCCCGACGTATAAATAATTGATGCAAGATCTTCTGGTTTTATCTCCTGCTTTAATTTTTCAATCTTACCACGAACTTCTTCTTCTGCTCCGGCCCCTTTTTGGATCACTTCGGTCCAACAGGAAGCCTTTGCAACCTCATCAAAAGTAAACAGGTATCTGATATTTATTATCTCATCAGTAATGGGCCGTATTTTTGAGTAAAATTTTTCATCTGAGACCATTACCATTTTCGCATCCGAATGCTCAATTATATACCTGTACTCATCCCTGTTCATAGATGTATATACCGGTACATGAACAACCCCGGCCAGGGCCATTCCCATATCAACAAAATTCCATTCGGGACGGTTATTGGTAATGGTAACGATTTTGTCACCAGGGGCGAAGCCAAGGATAATCAGGCCATATGCAAAATCATGTGCAATCCTGTAATAGTCCTCAGTGCTTTGGTAGATCCATTTGCCATCAGATTTTGAGGCAAAAACATCCTGTTTATCAGGAAAAAGTGCTTTATATCTTTCAAGCAGGTCAAAAGTACGGGTTGGTTTCATTTTAATTGGTATCTGCAAAAATGCAAGATACATAATCTTATTAAAAGAATATGGAATGGGAGGGAAGAATTGGTACCGGGTTCCGGGTCAAAGATCCTGACATCGGGCTGCGCCGGACCGAACCGGACCGAAGAGCAAATAATCCAATTAGTTTATTAATTTTGTATTCTAATGTAAAATCAATTCCCGATTATTATGAAAAAGATTATCACCATTTCAAAAATAGCTGTATTAATTCTTTTTATCGCTGGTTTTTCCGGTTGTGAAAAAGATAATCTGAACCTGCTAACTGATGGCGCCTGGAATTTTGAAGATTTTTCAACCAGTAGCGAAAATCCGGATATTCAAAGTTTAGTGGCTCTTGGAAAGGCTGTGTTGACAGACGGCACACTGGAGTTCTCTTCTGATGATACTTATATAATGGATTCTCCTATAATAGATGCAGAAACAGGCACCTGGGAACTTGTAGGAACCAGTCAGTTAATCTTTAGTGTTACCGGGGGACTTGTAAGGACAGCCACAATAGAAGAGATATCAAAGAAAGAACTCATTTACCTTGAGACCTACACATACTTAGATACTGAGACTTATACGATAAAATATACCTGGGTAAGGTAGATTGGCTATTTCTTCAGTTAATATCCGGCTTCTCTTTCTTCTGCAATTTTCTGCCATTCAGGAATAACAACCTCAAGGAATATTTTTTTATCAGCGCTCATTTTTTCTGCATCAAGACCAATAAACTCCTGGGCCATGGCTTTTGTAGAGATATCAGGATAAGGTATCTCCCGGTTGTGTCCCAGATCAGAAAGCAATCGTGCCAGCATCAGTCGCGACTCCTGTGCAATGATTATTCCGGTTGATATGATCCTGCTTGTCTCAACAGGTGAATGGAACGACCCTCCATGACTTGCAGCTGCATAATCCCATCTCCATTGGGCATGGCGAATACCAATCAGGATATCTTTCATCTGCTCTTCGATGGCACCATTATCCCAGGCATATTTAGCTTCAATGTGAGCCCTGACCAGCAACTCTTCCAGCCTGTTTCTGTTCTCAATGATTTTATCCTGTCTTGAATAGACATCTTCAATAAATTTCCGGGTGTCTTCGCGATGGCAAACCTGGCAGGAGCTCGATATCGCATTTAAAGGGCTCTGAATATGATGATCTGTATATTTCTGTCCGCCCTCACTTATAAAAGGCATATGGCAATCGGCACAGGATACACCCCTGCTTGCATGTGTCCCGGTAAGGTAAATCTCATACCCGGGATGTTGTGCTTTTAGCATTGGAGCCCTGCTCAGTTTATGTGTCCAGTCGGAAAATTCAATATTATCGTAATACTCCTCCATTGCTTCAACTGAAAGTCCGTTATCCCATGGAAAAGTCAAATACGGAACCCCCTCTACCCTATCATTATTAAAATAGTATTCAACATGACATTGGGCACATACCAGGCTTCTCATCTCCTGGTGTGAAGCATCTTTTATATCACGGCCTGTTCGTTCGAATGCCTCTATCAGTGCAGGTCTGGATATATGAAGATTCATGGTTTCAGAATCATGACAATCGGCACAGCCTATTGAATTAACAATTTCGTCTCCTTTTGTTTCCCAGGTTCCACGATAGAATTCAGCAGCACCCATCTCATTCATTAATCTTGGAACATCAGGACCTTTACACGACCAGCAGGTATTTGGCATGGGGCTTTTAGCTCCATCAACAGGTGCTCCTGTACGCAAAGTATTTCGCGAATCCTCAATAGCATAAGAATGGCCCCTGCCCTGATTATAGTCTTTTGAGAACCCATAACCTGCCCAGAGCACAACCAGTCGCGGATCTACCTCAAGCATATCAATCATCCCGGCTCCGTTATATTTACTCATAAATCCGGTTTGGGCTGTTTTTTTGTATGATTGATATTCTCTTGGAAAGTTTTTACCCCACACCGCATTTCTAGGTTCAAAACGCGAATAATCTACCTGTGGACTATATGCAAAAACAGCCTCAGCCCTTCTTTCAAGTATAGATGAGGCAAGTAATCCCAGGAAAAAAACCACAACAATAGTTACCATAAATAGCAACCAGGCTAGCGCAGGCTTCTGTTTTAGTTGTTCAGATAAAGGTTTCATGTGTTTATAATTTATTTTCAATGGTCACATGCAGTTCGCACGACAAAATTTAATTCCCGATAAATCGGGACAAGCTATCCCACTGTGTGTCAAAATGGATAAAATTTTGTCATGCTCGGTTCATGTTAGTTTATTTAGTGTTCATTAAATCATTTATCCATCCCGGAACAGGACTTTCAGGCAGTGGTGCTTTGGCATACGGCACACTGGAAAGGCTATTAACCCTTCCATGGGGGGTCTCTCTATGGCACTCCCAGCATTTTCTTCCGGTCCGGTGTGTATGATAAGTCTTTGTAAGTGTCAGAACTTTGGAATCGGTCAGAAGGTTAGCATGGCATCTTATACAGTTATTCTGTACAACATCTGCTCCTGTTTCTTTAATAAATATTACCTGAGGTTCTTTCCTCAGGGTAAATACCGTAGCATGTCGCAAACCATCCTTCATTTTAAAGAAATATTTATTTACAACATTGTTATGTGGTACATGACAATCGTTACAAACAGCAACCTCCCTGTGACTACTGTGAGTCCAGGTGCTATACTGTGGTGCCATAACATGACAATTAACACATGTTGAAGGATTATCCGACAAATATGAAGGAGCTTTTGAGATATGAAAAACAAATATAGCCAACCCCACAAAAATTCCTGCAAGGAAGAGTACAGGCGTTCTCCATTTGTCGGGAGGGATTAAGGCTTTGAGCATGTTATTCAGGTTTTTCCATCAAATCACACGAATCTGCCGGCATCCAGTGGGCGTCCTTACCGTCCCATTTAACATTGCATCCGATTGGATTGGTTACAGACAATGCTATCTCTTTTCCCAGGGTTAGTTCCTCAAGCGCACGGTCGAGATCAAACATTTTAGCCATGGATGCATCCCTTGGATAATCAACAGCTCTCCCGGTATATACAAGTTTCCTTTCTTCATCAAAAACATAAAAATGAGGCGTTCGCAGAGCTCCATAAGCGAGTGCTACCTTTTGTGTGTCGTCGTACAGGTAAAGCCAGGGAAATTTATGATTATTCATCCTGGCAATCATATGTTCAAAGTCATCTTCAGGATATGTGTTCGGGCTATTTGAGTTTATTGCAACAAATTTTACTCCCTGAGATTTGAATCTCTCAGCTGTTATTCTTGTAGCTTCATCAGATCCTGTCACATATGGACAATGATTACATGTAAAAAAAAGCACAAGAAATTTGCTATTATTAAAATCCGATAAATCATAAAATTTCCCGTCAGTTGCTTTAAGATTAAACCCGGGTGCTTTTTCTCCGATCTGTAATGTAAATGCCATAAGATTCTATTATAATTAATCTCTCCGGAACAAGTTACACAATAAAAATGTTTTGTCCTATCATTGTCCCGCCAGCTGTAGTATTCGCTAATACTAAAGCAGGCATATTAAGTTGTGATTTGCTATAAAATATTAACTCCTGCAGGTATTTTGTACAAAAATCCTGAAATACCTGATGCTTGAAAGGAACAGACTAAACCCTATCCCGATGTAAATTATTGCCAGGTATTGATGCGGTATCCGGGAGTGTCGCAGCAGTATTCCTAAGGTTATCATTACTGCAATAAGCAGATAACTTTTCCATGATATAAAAGCAAACAGACATGGTTTTTCGTTCATTGGTTCTATCCGTCCAAGATTTTTATCAACTACTCTGAGAAATCCAAAATGGTGGATAATCATGGCTAGCAAGAATCCTGACAAAGAAAATATCCACCGGTTTTCGCCTTCATATTCTGTCAGCCACACCCGTGCAAAATTCATCAAAATTATACCTGCCACAACCCACATTATTCCTGATATGATGTAAAGGTATTTTTTCTTTACTCCGGGTTTGAATTTGCCCATCTGCATAAAAGCAAAAGTAAATAATTGCTAAACAGATGCAATCAAAAACGGTTTAATAATTATTAATTTACATATTTGAATTCCATAATCTGTTTTACCCAGAATAATTTACATTATGAATTAATCAGATTACAATTATTTTTATGAACTTTGAAAAAATCATTAGTGAGAAGATCATAAAGTTGTTAATATATTAATGCATGAACAGATTTATAATAACTCTCTTATTAGCCGGTTTTATAACCGCTATTTATGGCCAGGAAAATATTGTATTTCCGGGAGCTGATGAAAAAACACCATCCAGAGCCCAATATTTCTCCTGGATCAATAATACCAATGAGGGCACAACAGCTGAACATACACTTATCAACCTTAATTTTTTTGGCTGGCTTAACCGGGAATATGGTATGCAGCTCGATATATATGCTTTTGATGCCGGGGCTATAGACGGTAAAAGATTTTATGGCAGCATATATTCGGACAGGTTTAAAAAGCAGTTTCCGGATGGTTTTGATCCTGTCTATAAAAGAACAAGGGAGCTTGGGATACGTCTTGGTGTTTGGGGTGGACCGGATGGATTTGGCAACACCAGAGAAGAGGCAGAAGCAAGAATTGACCAGATGGTAAAGCTTTGCCGCGATTATGAATTTACCTTGTTCAAATTTGATGCTGTATGCGGTCCGCTCAGACCTGAAAAAGAAGATTACTTTATTGAAATGATGACCAGGGCCAGGAGCTATAGCCCTGATCTTATACTTCTCAATCACAGGCTTGGACTTGACAGGGCAAAACCATATGCTACTACTTTCCTTTGGGGTGGTGCCGAAACATATATAGATGTATTTATGAATAATCGTGTAACAGCTCCTCATCACAGGGCAGAAGCTATCTCGAGGGGTCTTGTTCCCGGCTTAATGAGGCTTACCGAAGACCATGGCGTTTGCATTTCCTCTTGTATTGATTATTGGGATGATGATCTTATTCTCCAGTCCTTTAACCGGAGTCTTATTCTGTCACCTCAGATCTATGGTAACCCCTGGTTAATGAAGGATGAAGAGTATTCAAAACTTGCAGGAATATATAATCTGCACAGAAAATACCGTGATATACTTATAAACGGCACTGTTCTTCCGGAGAATTATGGTCCTTTTGCTGTCAGCCGCGGAGATTCTAAAACAAGGTTAATAACTCTACGAAATTTAACATGGGAAGATAAAACCTATAATATTAATATCGGAGAAGAAATAGGTCTTAAAGATGGTTATCAATATTATGTAAGACAGTTTCATCCAACAGAGAAGGTAATGGGAATATACCGAAAGGGTGAATCATTACCGGTAACTGTTCCCGCATTCAGGTCGTATCTTTTAATTGTAAGTGCCGAAAAATTTGACGAGCCGGGCCTGATTGGTGCTAACTATCAAACAATTAAAAACATAGAAGGGGTAGATACAGAAATTGATATTTTTGGTTTACCGGAAACAATTGCGCATATTCAGCTTGAGGAAGCAGGTGACTATTCATTGGTTTTGCTTAACGGTGAAAGATCTTCCGCCTTACAAAGAGGTCGTGTGACAATGGTAAAATTTCCAGGTAAAAAATTAAACCTTCCCATACACAGAAAGATTATTGATTTAACAGTGACCAACGTTCCTGAAGATGCAGAAACCCTCTATGAGGCAACTGTGTTTGCTGCTGATAATAACGCTTTGGAGGTTAGATCACTGAACCGGTCGGGCAATACAAATATTTCCGAAGTAAAGGCTGCCCGGGATGCATTTTTTAACCAGGAAACATTTATTAAAAGAGGTATATGGGATAAAAACCTGTTTGATGGTGATATTTCTACCGGTTTTTTTCCGTCTGGAAAATATAAACGTGACCAGAAGATTGAGGGTGGTTGCTTTCGACTCGATCTGGGAGAAACAGTAATGGTTGATAAAATAATTCTCCGGACACCTGACGAATACTCACTTCAGCCGTTACTTAAAGATGAGGGTAACTATGTCGAAATATCTGAAGATCTCATTAACTGGAAACAGTTAACATATCTTGCCGGTGAAGAGATGGTTATAGAAATCGGCAGACCGGTAAGATACCTGCGCTTCAGGGAATATGCCAACAGGTTAACTGAAATAGAGGTTTATAAAGATGGCCGTAAACTGGATCCTGCATTATTCAGGGCCAGTAACCTTTTTGCCTATCCGGTACATAAAAAAGCGGTTAAGGCCTGGACTGGTTCGTTTACCCTGGAAGAGATTGCCGATGGTAGTTATCTTTCGGTTGCTGTAAATGGAACACATGGAATTGAAGGAGTATATGCCGCCCTCAGGATAAACGGCGAATATGTTGGCGCCCCTGACAGGGCCCTCTCATACCCCTCTAATACATGGGAATACAATAATGCCCGGGCAACCAGCAATTATACATATTATTTCCCCATGACCGCTTCTTTTGTGGGAAAAAAGATAGAAGTATTTGTGCTTGCTTATAACGAAAAGATGGTTGATCTCTCTCCCATGGTTTGGATATCAGCCAATCCTTTCCCATATGAAAAAATAAGACTTACATTAACAAAAAAAGTCAATAAGTAAGCATTTAAAAATAACTGCTTCCGTCCCAGCAATGGGTACATAGTTTCTCTTTAGGCAAACCGATAGCATCTATCAGATCACCCAGGTCCTGGAAAATCAATGAATCTAAACCAAGATTTTTAGCAATCTGTTTCACCATGGCTTTGTAGCGGTCTGTTGCAGGGTTAGCATATTCTTCGATACATTTTTCCTCTCCTTCGAGCTGGTTGATTGCGGTTCGGCTTGCAAGCTCGATAGTTGATCTTGATTGTGAAAAATTCAGGTAATCACAGGAAAATGTTAGCGGAGGACAAGCTATTCTCATATGAACTTCTTCGGCTCCTGCATCTCTGAGATCAACCGTATTATCCCTTAATTGTGTCCCCCTTACAATAGAATCGTCACAAAAGACCATTTTTTTTCCATTAATTAAAGCCTTATTTGGAATAAGTTTCATTTTTGCAACAAGATTTCGCATCTCCTGATTCTGGGGCATAAAGCTGCGAGGCCATGTTGGGGTGTATTTTGCATAGGCTCTTTTATAAGGTATTCCCTTTTCGTTTCCATAGCCAACCGCATGTCCTATTCCGGAGTCCGGTATTCCACATACAAAATCAACCTCTACACTGTCTTTCTTTGCAAGTGCAGCACCACAACGATACCGGCATTCATCAACATTAATCCCTTCATAGTATGATGGCGGGTAACCATAATAGACCCACAAAAAGGCACATATTTGCATTTTCTCTCCTGCGGGTCTTATTGTCTTATATCCATCTGCTGTAGCCTCTATTATTTCTCCGGGACCAACATAGTGTTCAATTTCAAATCCGGTATTTGGAAATGATGATGTTTCGGATGCAAAAGCGAAGGCTCCATCTTTTTTACCAAGGATTATCGGTGTTCTGCCCAACTTATCCCTGGCAGCAATTATTCTATCCGGGGTTAATATCAGCATTGAACATGAGCCCTGGACCTTTTCAAAAACGTTTTCAATACCCGACAAGAAATCTTCTTCTTCACATATCAGGTTCGCTACTACTTCTGTGGGGTTTACATTTCCTTCAAAATTCTCTGTAAAATGTCGTTTCTGTTCCAGAAAATATTTTTCGAGTTCACCAATATTAATAATTCTGCTTACTGAAGCAATTGCAAACCGGCCAAGATGTGAGTTAAACAATATTGGCTGGGGATCGGTATCACTTATCACGCCTATTCCAAGATTCCCTGAAAAATCATTCAGATCATCTTCAAATTTTGATCTGAAGTAAGAATTTTCGAGACTGTGTATTGATCTTTGAAATCCGTTTTTATTATTATAAAATGCCATCCCTGCCCTTTTCGTACCGAGATGTGAATTATAATCTGTTCCATAAAAAATATCTAAAACTGTGTCGTGCTTTGATATTGATCCGAAAAATCCACTCATTGTTATGGTTTTTGTTATTCGTTCTTTTCAAAAATAGCTTAATAATATGTTTTGTCTGCTTTCTGATCTCTTATTACAACCAATACTTATAAAAAAGTTTTAAACGTTGTTATTTAATGGGGCGTGGTGCGACCCCATGGACTCCTTTATTCTCAAGTATTAGAAAATCCTATATTAATTTATAAATTTGTAATCTTTTACACCATTATTTTATCATTATGAACAACACCAGCAACAAGCCTGAACAAAGTATTGGTTCAGCCAACAAGAGTAAAGCAACCGGACTATTCGTTATTGCTGCAATATTGGGAACGATCCTTGTTGCAATGATAATTCTCTTTCTTTTTCAAAGGCGCAATATGATTGAAATGGAAATCATTCTTACCGAGGAAAAAGATTCTCTTACCAATGAACTTGTAATGTTGATGCACGGCTATGACACCCTTATGTCGAATAACGATACCCTTAATGCAAAACTTGAAGCAGAACAGATTAAGATTGAAAGATTGCTGTCAATAAACGCATCAAACACAAAAACCATCCGCACTTACAGGAAAGAGATCTCGACCATGCGTGAAATAATGAAAAGTTATATTGTTCAAATAGATTCCCTGAATATCAGGAATAGAATTCTTATAGCAGAAAACATTGAAATAAAACAGAAGATGGGCAGGGTGGAAAGAACAAATCTGGAATTATCTATAGTAAAAGAAGAGCTCTCATCCAAAGTTGAAATTGCATCTGTTATACAGGCAAAAGATATTGTTTGTCAACCTCTTAACAAAAAAAGAAAAGAGACTGAACGGCTTGACAGAATGGTTAATCTGCGTGTTTGTTTTACGTTAAGGGAAAACCCGATTGCAGAAGCAGATAATAAGATTGTTTTTATAAGAGTTTCCAGGCCTGATGGTCTTGTTATAACCAGCTCTCCTGATAATTTTTTTGAAGCAGGAGATGAAACATTGATTTTTACCGAAAACCGTACTGTTGACTATCTCAACCAGGATGTTGAAATGTGTATTTTTGTCGACAAAAATGGAGATTTTATTAAAGGTAATTACAATATCGACCTATACCTTGAGGGAGAAAAAATAGGATCCGGGGGTTTTATGCTCAGGTAATAAATTATGGCATGATCAGCTCCCTTATTATATTATCAGAGATCATCATTCCCTGATTTGTCAGAACAAGGTATTTCTTGTCTTTCTTCTCAAGCATCCCATAGTTAATAAATCTTGTTGCGTTATTAACTATAAAATCGTGAATCTCTTTATTAAAGATCTCTTCAATATACTCAAGGTCTATACCCCACATTGTTCGAAGGGATGTCATAATGTATTCGTTATACTTCGTTTTTTCGTTAATCTCCTCAGAATCAAAAGGTATAATACCTGAATTTATTGACGTTTGATATTTTTCGGTATCTGCAATATTCCACTGGCGGGAATAGCCGTTATAACTATGTGCAGAAGGTCCCAGACCCAGATATTTTACCTGTTTCCAATAATTAGCATTATGTTTTGAAAACAATCCTTCTTTAGAAAAATTTGAAATTTCATAATGCAGGTAACCTTTATTAACAAGAATATTTACAAGTTTTTTAAATTGTTTCTCACTGATGTCTTCATTAACTTCTTGCAGCCTGCCCTGTTCTTTCATGTTTCCAAACCGGGTGTTTTGTTCTATGGTAAGATGGTATGCCGATATATGCTCAACATCCTTTTTTAAAGTATTCTCAAGTGTACTTTGCCAGACTTTTTCTGAAAGATCCGGAATACCATATATTAAATCAATGGATATATTATTAAACCCCGACTTCCTGGCATCTGATATTGATCTGGCTGCTTGCTCTGAAGTGTGTCTTCTGTTTAAAAATTTCAAAATATTATCATCCCATGATTGAACACCTATACTCAGCCTGTTTATCCCTTCGCGCGCCAGGCCATTCAAATAAAAACTTCCCGCATCATCGGGGTTAATCTCAAACGTTATTTCTGCTTCTTTACTAATATCAAAACTGTCATATATTTTTTTCATTATCTTCCTGATCTGTTTGTGACCAAGAACAGAAGGCGTTCCTCCTCCGAAATAGATGGTTTCTACAAATTCATTGTCCAGATAATTCTTTTGTGTTTCTGTTTCCAGGAGGAGAGATTCGATAAAATTTTCAGCCAGTCCGGTGTCAAGCGTTTTATAAAAATCACAATAGTGACATCTGCTTCGGCAAAACGGTATGTGTATATAAATTCCTGCCATTATTAACAGATATCAAATTAATATATCATCAGAATTCTTAGCTGTGGTTACAAGATTTTGTACTGTTTTAGACTCATACATTTTTTCAATTTTTCTACGTGCCTTAACATAATCTACATGAAGGGTGCATGCTGATTTTTCATGATCTGAACTTTTACAATTATCATTATGCAAGGCACACCTCGAAAAAACGTCTTTACCATCTATTGCTTTAACTACATCAATTAAATATATCTCTTTAGGGTTTTTAGCAAGAGAAAAACCCCCGTGCGGGCCTTTTGATGAATTTAAAATTTTTTGTCTGGCAAGAGATTGCATAATTTTTGCTAAAAAAGGCATTGGCAAATTAAGGTCTTTTGAAATCTGTTTAATTCCTATTTTTTTTCCATTTTGGCTCTTTCCTGCAATATAAACCACAGCCCTTAATCCATATTTACATGTATTCGATAACATAATCAAATTCGCTTTAATGATATTTTATCGATACGCCTTTTATGCCTCCCTCCATTGAAGGGTGTTAAGAGAAAAGTTTTAACTATCAAAACTGCTTCCGATTCTGATATAAACCGTCCTGGTAAAGCGCAAATGTTTGCATCGTTATGAGCCCTGGCCAGAGTGCTGATTTTTTCATTCCAGCACAACGCAGATCTGATTCCCTGGTATTTATTTACTGTCATATTAATACCATTACCGCTGCCGCAAACAGTAAAACCCATATCTGCTTTTCCTGATTCAACCGCTACTGCAACCGGATGTGCAAAATCCGGATAATCAATGCTTTCATCCGAAAAACATCCAAAATCCTTTATCTCAATACCCTCTTTTATGAGAAAACCCTTTATTGCCTCCTTAATTCTATATCCTGCATGATCAGCCGCTAATGCTATTTTCACAATTGCTTTTTTTTAGATTACTTTTATCATATAAATATACCAACTATATATTTGTGAATTAAATATCTTAATCTCTTTATTAATAATATCACCCCTTCGGGGTTGGGGATTGTTAATTATTAACTATAACTGTTATATTATTGTTGTAACCTGTTATTAACTATTTGGTATTTTTACTTTTTTTATTAAAAAACAATTTGCATAATGATTTTACCAACTTTTCAAAGCTTTCTTTATAAATAGATAAAACCAATCTATTAACCATAAATAAACATTAAAAGAGTTAATTTTGTCTGGTTTTTATTATAACAATATAAGATGAACATTTGTTAATAATTTTGATAATACACTGATATTCAAAAACGGTATAGTTTTTGGATTGTTGAAAAGATGTTTTTTGTTTCTTAATATCAAATAATACAAGAGATTTTTGCTATTTTTTCAAACAGTATTAACAGTATATATATATCATTATATTTAAATTTAAATTATTATATAAATATTATATGATGTTTAAAAAGAATGAAAATTTGAAAAAAGGATATATTGATGAGATAATTGATCCTTCTATTGATATTAAATCAGAAATTGAAAGAATGCGAAAAGAGAAGAATGTAATAATTCTTGCTCATTATTATCAAACAGGAGACATTCAGGATATTGCAGATTTTGTTGGTGATAGTCTGGCGCTTTCCAGGCAGGCAGCCAAGGCTAATGCTGATATAATACTGTTTGCCGGTGTTCATTTCATGGCAGAAACAGCAAAATTACTTGCTCCTGGAAAAAAAGTGTTAATTCCTGATTTGAATGCAGGTTGTTCTCTTGCTGATTCATGTCCCGCTGATGAATTTGAAAAATTTGTTAATGATAATAAGGGACATACAGTTATTACTTATGTTAATTCAACTGCTGAAATAAAAGCTCTTACAGATATTGTTTGTACATCTTCTAATGCCTTTAAAATCGTAGAATCTCTTCCAGAGGATGAAAAAATTATATTTGCTCCAGACAGAAATCTTGGTAATTATATTAAAAGCAAAGTTAAAAGGGATATGCTTATATGGAATGGGGCTTGTCATGTTCATGAAGCATTTTCACTGGAGGCTATTGTTAAACTAAAGAAAGAAAATAGCAGTGCAAAGATTATTGTTCATCCTGAATGTGAACTTCCTGTTAGAATTGTTGCTGATTTTATTGGTTCAACAGGACAACTTTTAGCATATGTGAAAAAGGATAATGCAGATATATATATAGTTGGTACCGAATCAGGTATAATACATCAGATGAAAAAAGAATGTCCGGATAAAAGTTTTATACCGGCGCCTCCCACCGATTCAACATGTGGTTGTAATGATTGTAATTTTATGAAACTTATAACTTTGGAAAAAATATATAAAACTATTAAATATGAAGCCCCTGAAGTTATTATGGATGAATCTATTATGGAAAGGGCTGCCAGACCAATAATAAGAATGCTGGAAATATCCGACAGACTGGGAATTTGAATGAATAATTATAAATTACATATTATTTTATTTTTTACTTTTATAGTAACGGCATCTCTGTTTTCACAAAACATAAACCTTGAGGATGGTTATCATATTTTTAAATATCCGAACGGATCTGTTTCAAGTGAAGGGTATATTAGAGATGGAAAACCGGATGGTTACTGGAAAAGTTATTATGTAACGGGTGTATTAAAATCAGAAGGGAAAAGAAGAAATTTTATGCTTGATAGTGTTTGGGTTTTTTATACCCAGACAGGAGAAACATTTGAAAAGATAGATTATCTCCAGGGAAAGAAGAGTGGATATTATTTAAAGTATAAAACAGATAAAATAAAAGGTCAGTATATCTGGTCAAGGGAACTGTTTGCTGCTGATAAAAGAGAAGGTACGGCTTATATATATTTTCCTGACGGCACTATTCGGCAAACAATACCATATCTGAATAGTAAAAAGCAAGGACTTTCTAAAGAGTTTGATAATGGGGGAAATATAATAACATTATATGAATACAATAATGATTTTCTTATAAGCCGTGAACGAATCAACCGGAAAGATAAAAATGGTTTAAAACAGGGGGAATGGAAAATTTTCACCGAAAATGGAAATATCCATTATGAAATGACATACCGTAACGATTTATTGCATGGATATTATAAAGAGTATAATAAAAATGGTATTCTGGCCATAGCAATGTTATATGATAATGGAGAGATTATTGAAGAGAGTATAGATGATGACCCGGAAATTGAAATAGTAAACAGATACGACAACAAAGGAAATCTGATTTATAGTGGCCCGTACAGACAAAATATAAAGGTGGGAATTCACCGGGAATATAATAAGGATGGAGTAATTACTATTTCCTATGTTTATAATAATGAAGGTGTAAAAATGTCAGAAGGAATTATAAATGAAGAGGGTCGGAGAAATGGTGCCTGGAAGAACTTTTACAATAACGGAAAAATAAAAGAGAGTGGTTCATATGTTGATAACAGGAAATCAGGGACCTGGAAATATTATAATAATAACGGGAATATTGTACAAACAGGAAGGTTCAGAAACGGAAGAACTGATGGCCAGTGGAAATGGTATTATAATAATGGTTCTATACTGAGGGAAGAAGAGTATTATTTTGGCAAAAGAGATGGAAACTTTATTGAGTATTTAAAATCAGGAGAAATAATAAGCGAGGGACAATATATTGATAATGAAAAAAACGGTAGCTGGGTTTATACTGTTGGTGACCACAGGGAGGAGGGCAGTTATATTATCGGACTCAGAGATGGAACCTGGAAATATTTTGATGGAGAAATGAATATTATGTTTAAGGGTGATTTTGTACAGGACAATCCTGATGGCTATCATATTTATTATTACGAGAGTGGTAATGTTAAGAAGGAACAATATTATAAAATGGGATTAAAACAGAGATCCTGGAAAAAATATGATATTGAAGGACAATTAGTTATGACGATATCATATAGAGACGATGTAGAACGCAGGATAAATGGAGTAAGGGTTAATCTGCCTGAAAGTAATGTAAAACTTATTAAATAATTTTTTTTTAATGGTTGAAGAGTTTAATATAGAAAAAGAGACATTCACATCTGCCGATAAGGAATTTGAAAAAAAACTCAGACCATTATCGTTTAATGATTTTAAAGGACAAAGCAGAATAATTGAAAACCTGAAAATTTTTGTTACTGCCGCCAATCAAAGAAATGAAGCACTCGACCATGTTCTGTTGCATGGTCCGCCCGGATTGGGAAAAACAACTCTCGCTACAATAATTGCAAACGAACTGGATGTAAATATAAAAGTAACATCCGGACCGGTTCTTGATAAACCGGGTGATCTGGCAGGGCTTCTGACAGGCCTTGAAGAAGGAGATGTTCTTTTTATCGATGAAATTCACCGTTTAAGTCCGATAGTAGAGGAGTACCTTTATTCAGCAATGGAAGATTATCAAATAGATATCATGATAGATAAAGGACCGGGAGCCAGGTCTGTTCAATTAACACTTAACCCGTTTACAATGATCGGTGCGACCACAAGGTCTGGTCTTCTCACCTCTCCGTTAAGAGCAAGGTTTGGAATTAAAATGCATCTCGAATATTATGATGCAAAAATTTTAAGCGGTATAATAAACCGTTCGTCAGGGATCCTTAATGTTTCAATAGACAGAGATGCTGCTGATGAAATGGCATTCAGGAGCAGAGGAACTCCCCGTATTGCTAATGCACTGCTAAGAAGGGTAAGGGATTTTGCACAGGTTAAGGGTGACGGTAATATTGATATGGATATTACAAGATTTTCTCTTTCGGCTTTAAATATTGATAAAAATGGTCTTGATGAAATGGATAATAAAATATTAAGTGTTATTATTGATAAGTTTAAAGGCGGACCGGTAGGGTTAAGTACAATATCAACAGCAGTAGGAGAAGAGGCCGGAACAATAGAAGAAGTTTATGAGCCGTTCCTGATCAAAGAAGGATATATTAAAAGAACACCCAGGGGAAGAGAAGCGACAGAAACAGCCTATATTCATCTTGGAAAACAGAAATTAGGAGAAGCAGGTTTATTATTTTAACTTTGCAAAGTTTGTTCTTATGGTTATATTTATTCTCGTTGAAAAAAGAAGGTAATTTATTCTTAAAATTTTGAATATGAAAGCGTTGTTAAAAATTGTTGGACTGGTTCTCGGTATTATAGGGGTAATACTTTTAGCTTTTTCCGAAATTTCAAAAATGGAGAATAACGGATTGCTGATACTTAGCGGCGGATTAATTATTGGTGGCCTAGTTGTTTATATTGTCCTAAATAATTTAGTCGAATAATAATTAAATGATAAAAGGAGTGTTGTTTCTGCGGCTAGCCAAAGAAATTACTTATCTTTTCTAACATCTTTTGGTTAATAATCTTAATTTTTCTTCCGTTTAGTTCGATAAGTTTATCTGATTTAAATTCAGAAAGAAGCCTGATTACAGATTCTGTAGCTGTTCCAACAATATTGGCCAACTCTTCCCTGGTAAGTGATATTTGGAGATAACCCTCTGAGTCAATATCAAAATCATTAATAAGGTGAATAATTATTTCGGCAAGACGCTCCCTCACTGTTTTTTGAGCTATATCTGTTATATATGCATTGGCTTCACCAAGCTCATGGCATGTGAGCTTCATCATATCCATTGAAAAGGATGAATTATCCTTAATAAATTTGTAAAGCAGGCCGGAAGGAATAAAACAAACCCCGGCATCCTCAATTACCTTGGCGGTTGTACATGCGGGCTCATTGCTTAATACAGACCTGTAAGCTATAATATCACCGCTTTTTGCAAACCTGATAATCTGTTCTTTTCCATCAATACCTGTTTTAAAAACTTTGATTATCCCTCTGTTAACACAATAAAAACCGCTTATCCTGCTACCTTCGTTATATAAAACATCACCACGCTTGTAAATCCTGAACTCTTTTTCAAAGTTAATAAGTTCAATCTCCTCTTTGGTAAGATTCTTAAATACCGAGTTTCTCTGAACAGCACAGTGGTCGCAAAAAGGAATATATACCTCTTTTTGTTTCATACTCAAGATAAACGTTTCCCGGAAGCCTGATATTAATAAATATTAGAACAAAGATGGTTAATAGGTTTGATAATTATGCTTAGTTTTGCAAAAAATTAAGTGAAACAGAAAAATAATATGGGAAAATCAGTTGATATCAGGTTAAGTGGTGAAATGTCGTTTGAGGTAAATTTAGATGGTCATAGATTTGAAATTGATGCAGTTGAACAATTTGGGGGTGCTGACAGAGGACCCAGACCAAAAAATTTAATGCTGGCATCAATTGCAGGCTGTACAGGGATGGACGTAGTTTCTATTCTTAGAAAAATGAAAGTAGCATTTGATGATTTCAGTGTTAAAGTGACAGGCACAATTACAGAAATACATCCAAAGCATTTTGATACAATGCATATTGTTTACAAGCTGAAGGGAAAAAATATACAGAAGGAAAAGGTTGAAAAGGCAGTCACCCTTTCACAGGACAAATATTGTGGGGTTACATTTAGTTTTAAACCAACAATAAATATAACACACGAAATAATTATAGAGGATTAAGGGGAAAAATGGTGTAATCGTTGAATTGTTGGGGTGTACGCTGATTGACTCGTCTTAAAACAGTTTAACGGTTTAACGCATCACCGCGTCCGCAGAAACAACCGCAGGTTGTGAAGGAGGAACGGTTCAACAATTTAAGTGACTAAAGTCAATAAAACCCTTAGAAAGCAGACCGGAATTGTTCCAGAAATTTTATATCGTTTTCAAAATAAAGCCTGAGGTCATTTATTCTGTATTTTAGCATAGCCAACCTTTCTATACCCATGCCAAAAGCATAACCGGTGTACTTTTTGTTATTTATCCCGCAACTATCAAGCACATTGGGATCAACCATGCCGCAACCAAGGATCTCAAGCCAACCTGTATATTTACATACATTACAACCCTTACCGCTACAGATAGTACAACTAACATCCATTTCTGCCGAAGGCTCAGTAAACGGGAAATATG
Source organism: Bacteroidales bacterium (assembly GCA_030596125.1). Taxonomy (GTDB): domain Bacteria; phylum Bacteroidota; class Bacteroidia; order Bacteroidales; family VadinHA17; genus JAUVKT01. The sequence continues at coordinate 22,885 of JAUVKT010000033.1, forward strand.
AAGGTCTTAACCTTATCCTGGTTTTTTTACCAAACATTTCCGTAGCAAAGAAAAGCAGTGTTTGTTTAAGATCGGCAAAAGAGACATTTTCATCAATATACAACCCCTCTACCTGGTGAAAAATGCAGTGAGCCCTTGCAGAGATGGCTTCATTTCTAAAAACCCTACCGGGAGAAATTGTTCTTATTGGCGGTTTTTCACCTTCCATAATTCTTACCTGTACAGAAGAAGTATGGGTGCGAAGAAGAATATCTTCAGGAGAACTTTCATCGTCAGAATTTCTGTGAATAAAAAAGGTGTCCTGCATGTCGCGCGCAGGATGATCAGGAGGAAAATTAAGTTTTGAAAAAACATGGCCATCATCTTCAATTTCCGGTCCTTCCGATATAATAAACCCAAGTCGTGAAAAGATGCCGATAATTTCATTACGCACAATTGAAAGGGGATGCCTTGCACCAGGAGAAAAAGGTGTGCCGGGACGCGAAAGATCAAGTCCTGATGATTCGACTTCATCAGAATAGAGATCCAGCTTTAATTGTTTGTATTTTTCAGATGCAAAAATTTTAAGATTATTTATTGCCTGACCAACAGATTTTTTATCCACTGCAGGAACATTTCTAAAGTCAGAGAAAAGGGAGGTGATAATGCCTTTTTTACCAAGATATTTAATTCTGAAATTTTCCAGCGCTTCAGAAGATTTGGGTAAAAAGAGAGCGATCTCTTTCTCAATATCTGATATTTTGTTTAACATTCTATGAAAATTTGAACAAAGATATAAACTGTTATACTATTTTTTTACTAATCTGGCCTTTATAATAAGCAGATCATCCAGGGGCTTGTTTCTTTCATTAGTTTCAACAGCAGCTATTAAATCAATAATTTCAATACCCTCTATTACCTCTCCGAAAACAGTATACTGCATATCAAGATGAGGTGTGCCGCCTAATGTGTCATATACAACCCTGTGGTCAGGAGGTATAACAAAAGGAGCCATCTCGTTTATCTCATCATAAGCAACAATCGTTGCAAACTCCTGTATTTCGGCATCACTCATAGTGCCGCCTTCATTGGCATTTCGTTTGCGCTCGCCCATCAGATGTTTATAGAATATACCCTGTTTTAGACTTGCGTTTACTCTTTTTTCAAGCTGGTCAAGATTTTCTTTGGTAAGTTGCTTGCCCTGAACAATATAAAATTGAGTGCCGGATGACCGCCTTTTTGGATTTTCCAGATCACCCCATCTGGCAGAAGCGATTACTCCTTTTTTGTGGAAATGATGTGATTTTATCTCGGCAGGAATAGTGTATGAATAATTCTCTGCAATTTCTTCAGGAATATCAACTTTTGTAGAAATATCACCCGCCTGGATCATAAATTCGTTAATAACACGATGAAAACAAATACTGTCGTAATATTTTTCTTTCACGAGTTTAATAAAATTGTCCCTGTGACCAGGAGTATCATTGTAAAGTTTAATTTTTATTTCCCCCATGGATGTTGTGAGCTTAACTATCTTTTCTTTTTCTGTTTTTGTAGAAGAACATGAAATTATAAGCGCTATAATAAGAGATAATGTTAAAAAAGACAATGATTTGTATTTCATTACGTTTAAGTTTTGTAATTTTAATAGTGTCTTGTCGGTTAGCAAATATATGAAACGAAAATGAATTTATTTAATCAAAAAATTAACTTCGTTGAGCTCGCAAGCTCGGTTCACACAAGTGAATGATTAAAATATATATTTAACCTGCCTTAAGGCCGGCCGGACCGAACTAAGTGCCAGAAATTATTTAAAATGGATGACAGGAAGAAACATGCAGTGATTAATAAAGCAGAAATAAAATTATTTCTAATAATTCTTATTTTTATTTTATCAGCAAAGGTATTATCACAGACTAATGGCCTTGTTCTTAGCGGGGGTGGCGCAAAAGGACTTGCACATATAGGAGTTATTAAGGCTCTGGAAGAGAATAATATAAGAATTGATTATGTGTCTGGCACATCCATGGGGGCCATTATAGGAGCTTTATATGTAATGGGTTATACAACAGATGAGATGATTGAATTGGTTACATCAGACGATTTTTTGCGATGGTCAACCGGGGTCACAAAAAGAGATTTGCAATTTGCATACAAGAAAGATGCATCTAATGCAGCACTTATTAATGTATCATTAACAAGTAATGAGAGCAAGCCTGTGGCCAGGATGCCATCTCATATGGTGTCTTCGAATGTAATGGATTTTGCAATTATGAAACTTGCTGCAGGAGCAAATGCAGCATCGAACCGGAATTTCGATAGCCTTATGGTTCCTTTCAGGTGTGTTGCAGCAGATATCTTTAATAAGGAAATAGTAATTTTCAAAGATGGTAATCTTGCTCATGCTGTAAGAGCATCAATAACTTATCCGCTTTATTATGAGCCTATTATAATTGATTCGATTCTTCTTTTTGATGGTGGTCTTTATAATAATTTTCCTTTTGACGTGCTTATTGATGATTTTGCACCTGATTATATTATAGGCAGCAAGGTGGCCAATGTGCCTGAAAAACCGGGAAAGGATGATCTAATGCTTCAGATGGAGAATATGATTATGCAGACAACAAATTACGAAATCCCCGACACTGCAGGAATGGTGCTGGAATTAAAACTAACAAATATTGGTCTTCTGGATTTCCATAAAGCAGACACTTTAATTATGGCAGGATATCATAACACTATCGCAAATATTGATAAAATACTGGATAGAGCAACTCTGTTTTCCGGGGATGAACTAAAAGAGAGAAGAGAAAAATTTAAATCACGTATACCAGATTTAAAGTTTAGTAATATTTTTATCGAAGGGGTTGGTGAGAATCAGAAAGAGTATATCGTAAACCTTATATCAAAACAGGAAGAGATAATTAGCCTGGAGCAGGTTGAAAAGGAATATTTTGGTCTTGTTTCAGAGGAGACTATCAGAAATGCCTATCCCGAAGCTGTTTATAACAGGGAAAATAGCACGTTTGATCTTTTGTTAAATATTAAGCTGCAGGACACATATAAATTAAGCGCAGGGGGCCTTATCTCATTAGCAACATTTAATCAGGCGTTTGTTGGGTTTAATTATTATTCTTTGAGTGATATATTTAATATGTTC
>JAUVKT010000011.1 GCA_030596125.1 Bacteroidales bacterium
TAAGATAGAACTGAAGAACATTTGATGATTCAATTTCCAGAGGTGTAACCTTCCCATTTATTAAATCTTTTGATTCGAGGCTCAGGTAATCATTGATCTTAGTAACTGCAGATCCATTAATTTCTTCGGGTGGGTTTTTCCTGTAATTAATCATCATATTGGTGATCTCCACGGCTCCCTCTTTCCCTTTTCTTACAATATTAATAAGTCTCTCCTTATAAAACCCATATTCGTGGTAAATGTCTATTAAAAGTTCATAGATGGTTTTTCCTTCAGAAGCAGCGAATGCTGCTATCTCAGCGACTAGGGCACAAGATCCTACTGCATCTTTATCACGTACATAGTCGCCAGGTAAAAAACCAAAACTCTCTTCACCGCCTCCGATAAACTTTTTACTATCGCCTATATTAACCATAAGGCTGGCAAAATATTTGAATCCTGTAAGTACATTAAAGCACTCAACTCTGTTTTGATCAGCTATCTTATCAAAAAGATCGGATGTAACTATCGTTTTAATGATGTACTCATTTCCTGTTAAAAGGTTTCTCTCTTTCATCTGGCTGATAATATACCAGATAAGGATTAAACCGGTCTGATTACCATTCAGAAGGACAAATTCATTTCTACTGTTTCGTACTGCAATACCCAGTCTGTCGGCATCGGGATCAGTCGCCATAACTACGACAGCATCGGTTTTCAGAGCCTTTTCAATTGCCATCTTAAGTGCTGCCGACTCCTCCGGGTTGGGCGATTTAACGGTTGGGAAATTACCATCTACTATGTCCTGTTCGGGAACGTTTATAATATTTGTAAACCCAAACCTTTTCATTGCATCGGGTACTAATTTAACCCCGGTACCATGTATTGGTGTGTATACGATGCCAATATCATGATATTTCCTTATTATGTCAGGGTTAATACTGTAGACGGCGGCAGCTTCAATAAAGAGTTCATCTATCTCTTTGCCGATAGAATGAATCAAATCAGGATTGGGATCAAATTTTATATCTTTTACTGATTTTATATCTTTTACCTCACTGATAATATTGGTGTCGTGTGGTGAGGTTATTTGTCCGCCGTCGTCCCAGTAGGCTTTATAACCGTTATACTCCGGGGGATTGTGAGATGCTGTTATAATTACACCACTTTTACATCCAAGATGGCGAATTGCAAATGATAACTCAGGAGTTGGTCTAAGGGCATCAAAAAGATAAACCTCAATACCATTGGCAGAAAATATCTCTGCGGCAACTTCGGCAAAGTACCTGCTGTTATTTCTGCAATCATAACCGATTGCTACTTTTATTACCTCTCTGTTTCCAAACTGTTTGATAAGGTAATTCGAAAGCCCCTGCGTTGTCAGTCCGAGTGTGTATTTGTTCATCCTGTTGGTACCTGCTCCCATTATACCTCTTAGTCCGCCGGTACCAAACTCAAGATCTTTGTAAAATGCATCTACAAGGGCTTTCTCATCATTAGCCATCATGTTACGTACTTCGGACCTTGTCTCTTCATCATACTCATCTGTCAGCCATGTTGCTGCTTTGGAGCGAATAATTTCAATTTCATTGTTATCCATAGTTCACGCTAATTTTATTAAGACACAAAGCCAGACTCTCTTTCCAATGTGGAATAGTCAGGCTATAACTTTTTAATATTTTGTCTTTACTCATTACTGAATAGACCGGTCGTTGAGCAGGCAGAGGATAACCTGATGTGGGTATAGGTACAATTTTAGTATTTAATTTTTTGATGTTTATAATTTCTGTGGCAAATTGATACCATGTTGCTTCACCCAGGTTAGAGTAATGAAAGATTCCCGGTCTGAAAATATTTTCTCCTGATTCTGCTTTTCTGATTATCTCAATAAGTGTGGCAGCAAGGTCATATGCATATGTGGGTGTTCCTGTCTGGTCGTCAACTATTTTCACCTCATCCATTTTCCCGGCAAGCTTCAGGACGGTCTTGACAAAATTGCTCCCAAATGATGAATAGAGCCATGATGTTCTGATTACCATGGAATTTGCATTCTTAAGTGCTTCTTTTTCTCCCAGAAGTTTCGACAGACCGTATTTTGAGATGGGCGATGGAATATCGGTTTCGGTATATGGGATTTTTGAATTTCCATCAAACACGAAATCGGTTGATATATGTATCAGTCTGCAATCTGTTTTACTGATTGCCTTAACAATATTAGAAACTGCAGTTCCATTGATCTGGTTAGCTTTGTCTTCGTTTGTTTCAGCCTTATCAACTGCAGTGTATCCTGCACAATTTATTATATAGCGTGGTTTTTCCCTGTTTATGACAGAGCTTAGCTTATTAAAATCTGTTATGTCGAGTGTGTCGATATCTGTAAATATAAATCTTGCGCCGGGCAGGTTTCCCCGCATCTCATTCAGTTCGCTTCCCAGTTGTCCGTCTGATCCTGTAATAAGAATTGTAAACTCCATATTCAGAAATTCATTTCAGCTTTATTTATCTCCGGATTATTCAGATCTTTATCACTTACGATGGCTTTTGCAAGATCTATCTGCCAGTCGATCCCAATTGTTCTGTCATTAAAAAGAATACCTCTCTCGTGCTCTTTACTGTAGAGATTATCACATTTATAAAGAATGACAGCTTCGTCACTTATAACTGAGAACCCGTGAGCAAATCCACGTGGTATAAAGAGCTGTTTTTTTTCTTCGGAATCGAGAAACAGGCCGAACCATTTTTTATATGTAGGTGAGTCGGTTCGCAGATCAACAGCAACATCAAAAATTTTCCCTTTTATAACCCTGATAAGCTTTGACTGCGCCTTAGGGTTCAACTGGTAATGTAGTCCCCTTATCACATTCAGGGCTGATTTTGATTCATTATCCTGCAGCGGGTAATAATCGAGTCCCTTATCGAGAAAATTTTTCTGATTATAACTTTCGAAGAAATAACCCCTTGTATCCTTATATACTACAGGCTCAATAATCAGAAGTCCCGGAAAATTAGTTTCAATAACTCTCATTAATTGGATAAGTTATTATCTGTTTTCATTATAAATCCGTATCCCTTCATCAGCAATTCGTTTGAGGTAGGCTCCATACTGACTTTTACCGTAAGATTCTGCCAGCCATAACAATTGTTCCCTGTCGATAAAACCTCTTATATATGCTATTTCTTCAATACATGAAGCTTTGAGACCCTGTCTCTGCTCAAGAGTTGCAATGAAGTTTGATGCTTGCAACAGACTGTCGTAAGTACCTGTATCGAGCCATGCCATACCCCTGCCTAAAAGATTAACTTTCAGACTGCCCTCATCCAGGTAAAGCTTGTTAAGATCTGTAATTTCGAGTTCACCTCTTGCTGAGGGTTTGAGTGATTTGGCTTTATCGACAACATCGTTCCCATAAAAATATAATCCGGTTACAGCATAATTTGACTTGGGTTTTGCCGGCTTCTCCTCAATTGATACTGCATTTTTGTATTTATCAAATTCTACAACTCCATATCTTTCAGGGTCAGTTACATAATATCCAAAAACAGATGCACCTGATTTTATTTCTGCAGTTTTCAGCAGGGTGTCTCCAAAACCGTGTCCGTAGAAAATATTGTCGCCCAGGATCATGCATACCGGATCGGGGCCGATAAATTCTTCACCGATCATAAATGCCTGTGCCAGTCCTTCCGGTTCAGGTTGTGTGGCATAAGAAAAGCTCATTCCAAGATTTGAGCCATCACCTAACAGATCCTCGAACACCAGTACATCCCTGGGAGTTGATATAACCAATACTTCCCTGATACCTGCAAGCATTAATACCGAGAGCGGATAATAGATCATAGGTTTATCATAAACCGGTAATATCTGTTTTGAAATTGATTTTGTAACAGGATGTAACCTGGTACCTGCTCCGCCGGCTAAAATAATACCTTTCATTTAATAGCTGTTTAACTTATAGTTAATAATTATTTGTCAGAAATTTTTCTGAAATATTCACATGTTTTCCTGAGCCCCTCATCGAGTGCAGTAACCGGTTTCCATCCAAGTTTCTTATTTGCTAACGAGATATCCGGCTTACGCCTAAGAGGATCATCTTCAGGAAGTGGTTTAAATATAATATCAGAACCCGAACCGGTAATGTCGATGATCTTTGCGGCCATATTAAGTATTGTTATCTCTTCAGGGTTCCCAAGGTTTATTGGGCCGGTGCATTTACCATCATATTCCATCAATTTCTTCAGACCTTCAATAAGATCATCAATATACTGGAAACTTCTTGTTTGATTACCATCACCAAAGACGGTAATATCTTCACCTTTTAGCGCCTGGACGGTAAAATTGGATACAACTCTTCCGTCATCAGGCATCATACGGGGTCCGTATGTATTAAATATCCTTGCTATCCTGATGTCGACATTGTTTTGCATATGATAACTCATAAACAATGTTTCGGCGCATCTTTTCCCTTCGTCATAACATGCCCGCGGACCAAGTGGATTAACGTTTCCCCAATAGGTCTCAGGCTGAGGATGTACAAGTGGATCACCATATACTTCGCTTGTTGAAGCTTGCAATATTCTTGCACCGGTTCGTTTTGCAAGTCCGAGCAAATTAATCGAACCCATTACAGATGTCTTAACGGTTTTTATGGCATTATACTGGTAATGTATTGGAGAAGCAGGACATGCAAGGTTGTAAATCTCATCTACTGCGGCATAAAATGGCATTGTAATATCATGCCTTATTAATTCAAAGTATGGGTCATTAATAAGATCAATAATGTTTTTTCTGGAACCTGTAAAATAGTTGTCCAGACATAAAACTTCATTACCATCGTTTAACAGACTTTCGCATAGATGAGACCCAATAAATCCGGCACCTCCGGTCACTAATATTCTTTTTCTCATGAACTATTTTTATCAATTTCCTTTGTGTGTCATTCTGAAAACCGAATAATATTGAACCAAAAAAGTCTCTTTATCCAAATAGCTTAAAAAGGCCAGACAGATTTATATAGAAACAAGTTTGTACGACATTTGAATGACTTCATTTTTATAACATACAAATATAGTAATTCCTGAATTATCAAAAAATCGATATAGCATTTCTATATGGTCTTAGGTACGTGAAAACTAACTAAATATTAGGATTTTAGATTAGTCTTAAGTAATTTTGCGTTCAATTTTTATCAATATAATGTCTAACTTATTAATTATTAGATTATTCAATTAAATCATGTCAGAAAAAAGTAAGAACGAAACTGAAAAGGCTGTAGAGGCTACAGAGGCTGTAAAAGAAGAGGCTGTAGAGGCAGTAAAAGAAGAGGCTGTAGAGGCTGTAAAAGAAGAGGCTGTAGAGGCAGTAAAAGAAGAGGCTGTAGAGGCAGTAAAAGAAGAGGCTGTAGAGGTTGAGCAAAGCGAAATCCCGCCAAGCGGGACTGTAAAAGAAGAGGCTGTAGAGGTTGAGCAAAGCGAAATCCCGCCAAGCGGGACTGTAAAAGAGAAGGCTGTAAAGGCTGTAAAAGAAGAGGTAGTTGAGACTGTAAAGGCAGTAAAGAAAGCGAAAAAAGTAAAGGTTGATGTTGATGACAAACCTGAAAAAACATCGGTTGAAGATTTTGACTGGGATGTTTTTGAGAGTAAAGGCTCTCATGAATCTCCTAAGTTTAAGGAGTATGAGACTATGTACAATGAAACATTGTCAACAATTGCAGTTGATGAGGTTGTAGATGGTAACGTAATCTCAATGACCAAGCGTGAAGTTGTAATTAATATCGGGTACAAGTCAGAAGGTGTTGTGAGCCTGAATGAATTCAGGTATAATCCGGATCTCAAGCCGGGTGATACAGTTGAAGTTTATGTAGAGAGCCAGGAGGATAAAAAAGGACAGCTTATTTTGTCTCACAAGAGAGCTCGTGCACTTAAATCCTGGGAAAGGGTTAATACGGCTCTCGAAAATGATGAAATTATCAATGGTTACATCAAGTGTCGCACCAAAGGTGGTATGATCGTAGATGTTTTTGGTATAGAGGCCTTCCTTCCAGGATCACAGATTGATGTCAAGCCAATACGCGACTATGATATTTATGTCAATAAAACAATGGAATTCAAGGTTGTTAAGATAAATCATGAATTCAAAAATGTTGTTGTGTCTCATAAAGCACTTATTGAGGCTGAACTTGAGACTCAAAAGAAAGAGATTATAGCTAAACTTGAAAAGGGACAGGTTCTTGAGGGAACAGTTAAGAATATTACATCCTATGGAGTATTTATTGACCTTGGTGGAGTAGATGGCCTTATCCATATTACAGATCTTTCATGGGGCAGGGTTAACCATCCTGAAGAGATCGTTCAACTTGATCAGAAGTTGAATGTTGTAATTCTTGACTTCGATGATGATAAGAAGAGAATTGCTCTTGGTCTGAAGCAACTTACATCTCATCCATGGGATTCCCTTGACGAGAAACTGAAAGTTGGTGATAATATTAAAGGTAAAGTTGTTGTGATGGCTGATTATGGCGCGTTTGTTGAGATTGCATCCGGAGTTGAAGGTCTGATTCACGTATCTGAAATGTCATGGTCGCAACATCTCAGAAGCGCTCAGGAATTTATGACTGTGGGTGATGAGGTTAATGCTGTTATTCTTACACTTGATCGTGAACAGAGAAAAATGTCACTCGGAATTAAACAGCTTAAGACCGATCCGTGGGAAAAAATTGATGAAAAATATTCAGTGGGTTCGAAGCACACAGCAAAGGTGCGTAATTTTACCAATTTTGGAGTATTTGTAGAAATTGAAGAGGGGATTGACGGATTGATCCATATATCTGATCTTTCATGGACCAAAAAAATTAAGCATCCGGCTGAATTTACATCTATCGATTCTGAGATTGAGGTAGCTGTACTTGAGATTGATAAGGAAAACAGGAGGTTGAGCCTGGGACATAAGCAACTTGAAGAGAACCCATGGGATGTATTTGAAGATCTGTTTACTGTCGATTCTATCCATGAAGGCACAATCGTAAACGTGTTTGATAAAGGAGCAGTAGTTGCACTTCAGTATGGTGTTGAAGGATTTGTTACTCCAAAACATCTTGTTAAAGAAGATGGATCTTCCGGCAAAATAGAGGAAAAGTTGCAATTCAAGGTTATTGAATTCAATAAGGCTGCCAAAAAGATAATTTTGTCTCATAGCAGAATATTTGAGGATGAAAAGCGCGGAAAAAAACATGAAACACCCAAAAGTGCTCATAAGGATACAAAGCATACTGCCAGGAAAATCAAATCAAATCTTGAAAAAACAACTCTTGGTGATATAACTGATTTAGCGGCTCTTAAAGAAGAAATGGAAGAAAAAGAGAATAAATCTTCCAAATCTAAGAAAAAATAGATATATTAGGGCTACTAATTACTAAAGTCAATGCCATGGATTTTAATATTGAAAATCGGGATAAAAGTACATTAATACAGGTTCAGGCTGAAAAGCTGGATACTCATATAGCTCCGGCTCTTAAGTCTGAATTGGTGCTTGTTTCAGGAAAAGGAGAGAAAAATATTATTTTGGATCTTGAAAAATGCCAGTATTGTGATTCATCAGGACTGAGCGCAATCCTGGTAGCAAACCGTTTATGTAAGAATGCTGGTGGTACATTTGTCCTTTGTGGACTGAATGATGCCGTTGAAAGATTAATAACAATCTCCCAGCTTGATACAGTTCTTAATATAACCGGTACTGTTGATGATGCTGAAGGCGTTATTTCTTAGATCAGTTTAGGTCAGTGATTTTTGAAATTACAATACTCGGAAGTAGCTCAGCTTTACCGACCTCTCAACGATATCCATCCGCTCATGTGCTTAATGCGCATGAGCGGTTTTATTTAATTGACTGCGGGGAGGGAACCCAAATGCAATTAAGAAAGAACCGGATAAGGTTAGGAAAAATAAATAATATCTTTATCAGTCATATGCATGGCGACCACCTGTTCGGTTTATATGGATTGCTTTCAACCCTGAACCTCACCGGCAGGAAAACCCCTATGAATATTTTTGCTCCTGAGCAGTTTGGCCCTATAATGCAAAGTCATCTTAGTGATTTTGATCTTTACCTGAGATATGATTTAAACTTTCACCCTCTTAAAGGTGATAACCCTTCTCTCATATTCGCAGATAAGATTATTACGGTGACCTCAATCCCATTGAGGCACAGGATACCAACCTATGGCTTTCTTTTCAGGGAAAAACAGAAAGAGAGAAACATAATTAAGGAGTCTCTCAAAGAATACAGGATTCCGCTGGTCTCAATTCCCGGGATCAAGCAGGGAGAAGATTTTATTACCGGATCGGGGAAAGTTATTCCAAATCGTGATATAACTACCGACCCTCCAATACCAAGATCATATGCATACTGTTCAGACACCTCTTATTTCGAACAACTGTCGCAATTTGTCAAAGGTGTTGATCTGCTTTACCATGAGGCAACTTTCGGATCTGAACTTGCTGACCTTGCAAGAGAAACCGGCCATTCCACTTCAATAGAGGCTGCTACTATAGCAAAAAATGCAGGAGTAAAGAAGTTGGTTATTGGTCACTTTTCGGCACGCTATAAAAGCGTAAAACCATTAGTGGAGGAGGCCAGGTCAGTTTTTAAAGATACAATTGCTGCTGCGGATGATGCAGTTATTACGATTTAATTGCCTGAGTCAAACCGAAAAGATTGGCTATATTTGGTGCAATTATAAATTTAAATTAATAATACTTTGCAGGAAAAGATTTTAATACTCGACTTCGGCTCTCAATATACCCAGTTGATAGCTCGCCGGGTTCGTGAACTGAATGTTTATTGCGAGATACATCCATTTAATGACTTTCCTGAGCCTGATTCGGATATCAGGGGAGTAATACTTTCAGGCAGCCCTTACTCGGTACGGGATAGTGAAGCTCTTTACCCGGATCTTGAGAAAATAAAAGGTGTTATACCTCTCCTGGGTGTATGCTATGGAGCACAATACCTTGCTCATAACTACGGGGGTGAAGTGTTACCTTCGAACACCAGAGAGTATGGCAGGGCTAATATGGTATATGTCGATAATTCAAATCCTCTTTTTAATAATATTACAAAAGGATGTCAGGTATGGATGTCACATGGTGATACTATTGCCCGTATTCCGGCGAATTATAAGATTATTGGATCTACCGGAGATGTAGAGATAGGTGCCTATCATATAAAGGGCGAGGATACATGGGGAATTCAGTTTCACCCTGAAGTATACCATACAGTGGAAGGCAAGCAGATACTTGAAAATTTTGTGGCAGGTGTGTGTGGGTGTTCACAAAACTGGACTCCTGATTCGTTTGTGGAGACTACAGTTAGAGAACTGAGGGCAAAACTGGGAAATGATAAAGTTGTTCTTGGTCTTTCCGGGGGTGTAGATTCATCAGTTGCCGGATTCCTGCTTAATAAAGCAATCGGAGATAACCTTACATCTATTTTTGTTGATAACGGGCTTTTAAGAAAAGGCGAATTTGAGAAGGTATTGGAATCATATAAAGGACTAGGTCTCAATGTGATAGGAGTGGATGCTGTCGATAGATTTTTGGATGAGTTAGCAGGTGTTTCAGAACCGGAGAAGAAAAGGAAGATTATAGGAAGAGTTTTTATTGAAGTATTTGAAGAGGAGGCGCGTAAAGTAAAAAATGTAATATGGCTTGCGCAGGGAACTATTTATCCTGATGTTATCGAGTCTGTCTCGGTAAATGGACCTTCAGCTACCATTAAGTCGCACCATAATGTGGGGGGCTTACCAGGGAAGATGAATCTGAAAGTTATTGAGCCCCTTAATCTTTTATTTAAGGATGAAGTACGCAAGGTAGGTTCTGCTATGGGCATGCCTGATTATATTTTAAAGCGTCATCCTTTCCCGGGACCAGGTCTGTCAATAAGGATACTTGGTGATATTACCAGGGAAAAAGTAAGGATACTCCAGGAAGCCGATGATATATATATAGAGGGTCTGAAGAAAAGTGATCTTTATGATAAGGTATGGCAGGCTGGAGTTATATTGCTGCCGGTGAAGTCTGTTGGTGTTATGGGAGATGAGCGCACCTATGAAAATGTTGTTGTATTGAGAGCTGTTGGTTCCACTGACGGTATGACCGCCGATTGGTCTAACTTGCCTTATGAATTTCTTGGCCGGATATCAAATGAGATTATTAATAAGGTAAAGGGGATAAACAGGGTGGTATATGATATAAGCTCCAAACCCCCTGCAACTATTGAGTGGGAATAGAGAGGCGAAAGGCGTAAGGCTAAGGCTAAGGAGGGAAGACTGCTAACTGAAGACTGAGAGATGTTGGGAGAAAGAAACAAAATGATAAATAATAAATTTCTCTGATGAAAAAGTGGATATTATTTTTTTTAATATACATAGTTGTTGCCCAAAGTATAAATGCACAGCAGCTATTTACCGAACAAACCCTTAAATTTAGCAGGGTGATGGCATTTGTTGAAGCCTTTTATGTTGACAGTACCAACCAGGAGTTTCTTATAGAAAAAGCCATAACTGAGGTCTTGAAAAATCTTGATCCTCACTCAACTTATATTAACAGTGAGGATGTGAAGGAGATGAATGAAGGATTAGAGGGCAACTTTGAAGGTATTGGTATTCAATTCAATTTGTTATTTGATTCAATAATTGTTATTGCCCCTATTCCAGGTGGCCCGTCGGAAAAGGCGGGTATACATGCAGGTGACAGGATTGTAATGATTGAGAATGAGAATGTTGCCGGAGTTGGTATTACAACAAATGGCGTAAGAAAGAGATTGCTGGGAGATAAAGGGACCAGGGTGAATATAGGTATCTATCGTCGGGGCATTAAAGAGATTCTTGATTACACCATAGTAAGAGACAAAATACCTGTTCACAGTCTTGATGCTGCATATATGGTAGCTGATAATATCGGATTTGTAAAGTTAAATCGTTTTTCTGCTACTTCCGAGAAGGAGTTCTATGAGGCAATCGGGAAGCTTCAGGGTAAGAATATGGAGCATCTTATTATTGATCTTCGTGGTAACACAGGAGGCTATCTTGAGGCTGCAATAAGGTTAACTGACCAGTTTTTTGAAAGTGAAAAACTGATAGTGTACCTGGAAGGACTTAAAACACCCAGACGGGATTTTAAGAGCAGAAAAGGCGGAGTACTTACTGATGCAAGAATAGTGGTACTTGTGGATGAAGGATCCGCTTCGGCAAGTGAGATATTATCAGGCGCTCTTCAGGATTGGGACAGGGGGGTCATTATGGGACGCAGAACTTTTGGAAAGGGACTTGTTCAGAATGGTTTCAACCTGAATGATGGCTCAATGATCCGGTTAACAATCGCAAGATATTATACTCCAACAGGAAGGCTGATACAGAGACCATATGACAACGGGATTGAAAAATATATGACAGATTTTTATTCCAGGTATACAAACGGTGAAATGCTAACTGCTGACAGTATAAGTTTCCCTGATTCATTGAAATATGCAACCATTATTAATGGCAGGACTGTTTATGGTGGAGGTGGCATTATGCCGGACATATTTGTTCCTGCTGACACAACATGGTATTCAGACTATTACAGGGATCTTATACGTAAGAATGTAATAGTTGAATATACACTCGATTATATAGATAATAACCGGAAAAAGCTGGGTAATCGATATCCGGATTTTGAATCTTTTAATTCAGAATTTTCTTTTACTCCTGGTGAGATTGCAGATTTTATTGATAATGGTAAATCTCTTGGTGTTGAGTATAACGATGCCCAATTTTGTGTCTCCAAAAAACAATTGCTGTTAATACTTAAAGGTCTGATCGCCCGTGATCTATGGGAAATGTCTGAGTATTATCAGGTTATCTACCGTAACGACATTCTTGTTAAGGAAGCAGTGGATCTGATTTCATCTCCTTCAAAATATTATAGTACACTTGGAATTGAGCAATATCAAGATAAATGAAACTGGTAGCTAAGACATTATACGGACTTGAAGAGGTTCTGGTACGAGAGCTTGAAGGCTTGGGAGTTAGTAAGATTAACCGGGTTAACAGGGCAGTAGAATTTGAAGGGGATATTGAAATGATCTACCGTACTAACTTTTCGTTACGTACAGCATTATCAATTCTCAAGCCTGTAGCCCAATTTAATATTGGCAGTTCCAAAGATCTCTATAACAGATCAAAAAAAATTAAGTGGGATGATATTATGGATGTCAGCCAGACTTTTTCAATAATACCGGTAGTTCATTCGAATATATTTAATCATACGGGCTACGCCGGGCTTGTACTTAAGGATGCTATTGCTGATTACTTCAGGTTTAAATATAACAGTCGCCCATCTGTTGACACTGTTAACCCTGATATTGTATTCAATCTAAGGGTTAGTGAATCAAGTGTTACAGTCTCTGTTGATTCTTCTGTTGTTCCGCTCTTTAAGAGAGGTTACAGGAGGGAGAGTGCAAAAGCGCCTATGAATGAGGTGTTGGCCGCTGGTATTATTTTGCTTTCAGGCTGGGATGGGAAAAATACGATTTTTGATCCAATGTGTGGATCGGGAACTATCCCAATCGAGGCAGCACTGATCGCCAAAAATATACCACCAGGTAAATACAGAAATTTCTTTGGATTTATGAACTGGAGGGATTTTGATAATGAGGTTTTTAGCCGGGTAAAAATGACCGAACTTTCCAAAAAAGGTTATTTGGCGCCTTATATCAGGTGTAGTGACAGATCACATGAAGCTATCAGGAATGCCCGGTTAAATATTCGTAATGCAGGATTTGCCGGTACGATACATACCGATGTTGATGATTTTTTTAAGTCAGAATCTTCCGGTAAAGAGTTCACTATTATTATGAATCCTCCGTATGGAGAGAGGCTCAAAGAAAATGATATGGCTTCTTTTTATAGTAATATCGGAGAAAGATTGAAACATGGTTATTCCGGTTCTACAGCCTGGATCATTTCGTCAAACTTTGAAGCAATAAAAAGTATCGGTTTAAAACCATCCCGAAAGTATATTCTATTCAATGGGGCGCTTGAAAGCAGGTTGTTAAAGTTTGATTTGTATAGCGGTTCTCGTAAAATCAAACCATAATATTTACCGGTTTTTGACCCTTCATGTAATAAAAACAGAATTTTGTCAAATGGATATTGGTAAAATTTTTTGAACTTAAGATTTTTTTTATATTTGTTGGATAAAACTTAAGCCTAAGTCAAAAAAGAGCTGATGAGCTTTGGTGTAGAGAACTTTTTTAATAGATTACAGACTGACGATGTTATATTCTCTTATAAGGGGGATATAAGTTCTGATATAATAAACTATGTTCTCGATTCGGTAGAAAAGAAAACCGAAGAGGTGAACGATCCATCTAAAACAAGAAAAAAGGTCTACAATGTACTTGTTGAGAGTTTGCAAAACCTCTATCATCATGTTGCAGTTGTTCCGGATGATTTTGAGGATCAGAGTTCTTCACGCTTTGGTCTGATCGTTATATGCAGGAATGATAAAGGTTACCTGATTACTGCAGGTAATTTTATTTCCACTGATAAAATAGATGAACTGGAGAAAAAAATCGTTAAAATAAATAATTCCTCACCTCAGGAGATAAAGGAACTGTATAAACATATCCTTCATCACCAGGAAATTTCTGAAAAGGGTGGGGGAGGTCTTGGTCTTGTGGATATTGCAAGGAAAACCGGTAATAAACTCGAATATGAGTTTATTGAATATAGTGAAAAATTCTCTTTTTTCACTCTTAAGATTAAAATTGATTCTATCGAAGTATTGAAATGATAACCTTTTAAAAATAATTGATATGGAACCGATCATCATTGAAGGAACACCAAAAACCCCAACTGTACGTTTTGATGCTAATGAAGGAATTTTTTTACTTGAAGGGAGATCAATTCCTGAAAATTCAGTAGAGTTTTATAAGCCTCTTGTTGACTGGCTTGATAACTATAAGGATAATCCGCTTCAGAAAACAGTAGTGGAGATAAAACTGGAGTATTTTAACACCAGCTCATCTAAGTGCATACTTGATGTTTTTAAGAAGTTTGAGGTTATTCACAAAGCTAAAAATGAGGTTGCAGTAAAATGGTTCTACGAAGAGGATGATGAAGATATGCTTGAAGCGGGGGAAGATTATGAATCAATTATCAGGATTCCATTTGAGATGATTGAGATAGTTGAGTAATCTTTTAGTTATAATTAAGGTCGGTTTTTTTATATAAAAGAACGGGGTATGCTGTGCATACCCCATTTTTATTATCTTTTTATCATCTCTATTTCCCTTTTTCCGATGACTCTTCGATAAAATCAAGAAATCTTTTTAACAGTCTGAAATATAGAACCAGGTAAGTAAATATTATCATCAGCCAGATAACAATTATATTAACCCAAAATGTATCGATAAATGTGCCAAAGATCTGTTTCCGGGGGGCATAAAAATGAGCCTTAATGAAAGGATGCTCAGGATCCTGAAATATAGGATCTATCTTTTGTATTATGCGTCCCTTGAATTCGATTGTTCGATCATCCGTTTCATTTGAATTTTTTACAAATTCTTCAAGACTTTCGTTATAATGTTTTTTCTTTAATTCAAGAAATGCTTTAGGGTCTTTATTGGTTGCTGCAACTATTATTGCATCTCTTTGTGCATTAGCTTCATTATACCATTTCTTGTAATTTTTATTAAGGATCTCAACAAGCTTTTTTGTTTCTGTTAAAGCTTCTGAGTTAACAGTCTCAGGAACAAGTTGGTCGAGATAACTAAAATTCACGTTGCGCAAGTTTGCTTCCAGTTCGATTTCATTTCTGACCAACTTAAGATCATTGATAAAATCTTCATCCATGGTTCCTTTTTGCAGATCATTTTCAAGATTCTCTAATTTGTTTTTAATTTTTGAGTACCAGTAATTCTTCTTAAAATTAGTAATACTCATTACCTTTTCATATTGGTACAGATCTGCTTCATAATCATTATTCATAAACTGCTTCACGGCAAGTGCTTCGTATCCCCAACGGGAAACAATAGCCTCACCGTAGAATGGAATATTGGTTGGTGAGGCGATGTTTGGGTTTAGCTTCTCAAACTTGACTATTACCCCGCTTAAAACAATTTGGGGAATAACCAGGAAGGGGATTAAGATGTAAATAGTAACAACAGCCTTGAAACTGTCTGAGATAACCAGGCCGAGGAGGTTGGATGCTGCCCAGCAACTGAAAAGCACAAGCCAGTATTCAAACATCATTCCATGAATTCCGGTGATGCTGTTGCCTACAAGCACAAAAGTAAATGCCTGTACAGCCGAAATAAACAGTTGGACAACTACCTTGGAGGAAAGATAACTATTCCAGCTAAGGTTTAGAAATGCTTCACGTTTTAAAATTTTCCGGTCTTTAAATATCTCTTCTGCGCTAACTGTTAGCCCCATAAAAATGGCAACTATAACCGACATAAACAGATAAACCGGAAGGTTGGAGTTCTCAAGAAGTGTATATCCTGCATCCCGGGCACTTTCATCATAATACCTGATCAGGAATGCAAGAAAGAATGCCAACACTGGTGCTTCAATAAGTGTAATTAACAGGTATTGCAGATCAGCCGATTTTGAGAGTAGATCTCTCTTTGTAAATACAAGGAACTGCTTTAATTTGCCGGGTGTCTTAAACGAAATTTCAGGTATTCCTTTACCTTCGGGAAGTGCTTTTTCTTTGTTTTGCAGATAGTTTTTGTAATGACCATTCCACTCTTTGGGAGCTATTTTTCTTACATCTGTTGCTTTTCCATATTCGTCAAGTACCTTGGCTTCAACGATATTGAACACCTGTTCCGGATTTACATTACCACAGGTATGGCACTCACTATCGTTCCAGTTGGCCTGAAGTGTTCTTGATTTGAAATATATTATTGATTCTATCGGATCACCATTATATATAAGGTAGCCTCCGGTATCGAGAATAACCAATCGGTCGAACATCTTAAATATATCAGACGATGGTTGGTGTATTACTACAAAAAGAAGTTTCCCTTTCAAAGCAAGCTCTTTAAGCAGATCAAGAATATTTTCAGAATCCCTCGATGAAAGACCAGATGTTGGCTCATCAAGAAACAGAATAGCTGGTTCTCTGATAAGCTCAAGTGAAATATTTAATCGTTTCCTTTGTCCCCCGCTAATTTTTTTATTAAGCGGACTACCTACTTTCATGTCTTTTATTTCGTACAGACCCAGGTTTTGAAGGGTTTTTATCACTCTCTCTTCAATTTCTTTTTCAGTGAGATTGTCGAAACAGAGCTTTGCGTTATAGTAAAGATTCTGATAAACAGTAAGTTCTTCAATTAACAGATCATCCTGAGATACATATCCTACGAGCCCTTCAACCTCGTCAGTTTTGGAGTGAATGCTTACACCGTTAACACACACTTTTCCCTTGTAGGGTGGGTTTGTTCCGTTCAGGACATTTAGAAGCGTTGATTTGCCGGCACCTGAAGCTCCCATAATCCCAACGAGTCTTCCCGATTCCTCTTCAAATGACATCTTTTTGATACCTATATGACCACTTTTAAATCTGTATTCAAGATCTTTAACCTGGTATAAAACACGGGATTCCTGCAATTCCTCCCTCCTGAAGTGGGTAATTATATCACTGTAATATATAGGGGTTGATTTAGGATCCCTTAATGAGGATCCCGGGTTGAATGGGTAAATCTTATTATCCTGCAAAAGTTGTCCGTTCATGTATAGTTCACCAACTATTGAGAACCTTACATAATACATATTTGCTGATGGCACCTCAAGTATCCATATCTGGCCCTGGACCGAATCATTCCTGAGATGGATAATATCCAGTTCTTTACCTGGGCCAGGATTGTTATCGATAACGAGAATTTTTCCTGAGTTGGGTATTGAATCAAATTTATTAAGTACAAAACTTGTAATTAACTCAAATTCGTCCGACTCAATATAAAAAGTTTCAGCAACTGCCTTGATAAATTCCAGTTCATCATCACTTATTTTTTCAACGTCAGATATACAAAATTCAAGTAACTGAACAAGAACAATTATTTTCTGGTCCTGGGTTAACTGATCGTTGATTTGTGTCGTTATTTTGAGAACCCTTACAGATACAGCAGACTGGCGCTTTTTTTGAAGGCTTTTTTTCTGTCGTTCCTGGGCTTCCCTGTAGAAATCGTCAAAAACAGAAAGATATTCATTAACAAGTTCCTCGTTGAGCAGCCTTCTCAGAAATGCTCCAACCACTACTCTTCTGTCACTGTCACTGCTTTGCGGTCTGGCAATAATTGCAAAGAGCTGAATTAAGGCTTTTAATATCTTTTCACTCATTGGTTAGAAAGGTTTGTACGCTTTAAGATGAGGAAAAATAATAAATTATGATCTTAATTCCTAATATCATTATGTTTCCTTATTTTCTGCTTTTTCTTTTTTTTTTGACTGAGAATCCGAATTTTCCAATAAATGCACCGGTTTCATAATACTTGCCATGCGAAAAATTCAGGAGGTTGGCCAGATTGAGGTTAAAAGACTCATCCTCCTCATTATAATATTGTTTGTCAGCATGCACTGCTACTATCTCAGCAAGGAACATATGGTGAGCACCGAGTTCTTTAACCTCTTTTACAACACACTCTATATTAACAGGTGACTCTTTTATTAAGGGTGCTTTAACAATATCAGCATTAACCGGGGTAAGGCCCATCTCCCTGAACTTATCGTAGTCCCTGCCTGATTTAACCCCGCACCAGTCGGTTGCTCTTGCCAGCTTCTTTGTTGTCAGGTTAATAACAAAATCTCCAGTACGTTTGATAATGCCGTAAGAATGGCGCGATGGCCTTACAGAAATATAGCACATGGGTGGATCTGTACATACTGTTCCTGTCCATGCAATTGTAATAATGTTATACTCCTCCTTGTTTTCACCGCATGAAACCATGATTGCAGGCAGGGGGTAAATCATAGTACCAGGCTTCCATCTTAGCTTTTCCATAAATGTGAACTTTAAGATCAAAGATAATATTATAAGACAATTGATTATTATGGTTCATAGTTAAAGAAGTTAAAAGTGAACTAAAGTTAAAAAAGGTTGAATTGTTTAATCGTGTAATCGTTTAATTGTTGGGGAGTACGCTGATTAAATCGTCCTAAACAGTTTAACAGTTTAACAATTTAACATTTCAACAGTTAAACAATTTCAGTGACTAAAGTTAAAAGTGACTAAAGTTGAGTGGATTAAGAAGGATAAGAAAGGATGGCAGGGATCAACAAAATGATTACGTAAAACTCTCAATGCAACTCTCTAAATCGTCAAATAGTTCAAATACGGTATGTAACTGAAGACTCTCAAACAGTGCCCTTATTTCACTGCTTAGTCCACATATTTTTAATACTCCGTAGTTGTTTCGTGCAGTTTTCATTGTTATCAGAAAACAACCAAATCCCGAACTATCTATATACTTAATACCATTGAGGTCAATAATTACCCTGGCATTGGGAGAATAAAAAAGTTTTTGCAATTGTTCTCTTGCTTCATCCGCAATAAGCGCATTGAACTTTTCAAGACCATCGAATGAGAACTGTACAATATTATTTTCTAGTTCGGTTATATTAATCATTCTTCAAGATTATTGAGGTAGATATCGAGTTCGGTAATGGCAATATCGGTTTGTGCTTTAAAATCAGATATATAACCCGGATAGGTGTCGGCCTCTTCTCCGGTTTTTGCTTTTAGTTCGAGATATTTCAGCTTCATGGCCATATCTTCCATTCCCATTATAGCTATTGAAGATTTAGCTTTATGAGCAAGCAGCCCGAGGTCATAATAGTTCTTTTCTTCAAGTAGTTTACTCATTTCATCATTAAATTCAATTACCTGGTCTTTGAAGATCCCGATCATTTCAGATATAATTTCCTTAGATCCTCCGCAGACTTCTTCAAGATATGAAACATTAATGATTTTCATGAGTTTACGGCTAATGTATTATGTTCAGTTTTAAGCAAAAATATAAAAATTTGAGACCATGACTATAAAAAAGTGAAAAATATTTGATAAGGCGATCGATAGTCTGAATAAAATAACCTATATTTTGTTGATAAATTAAAATGCTTTTATGATGAAAATTTTATTAGTCTTTGTTTTGTTTTTTCTGTTTGGTATTATGCATAATGTTAATGCCCAGGAGAATCCTAAAATAGTAAAATCAGAATTTGTAATTGACAAGGATGGTGCCGGCCAGGCATGGGGACATGTAAGGAAAGGTGATAAATATTATAAAATTGGAGGGGGACTTTATGTTGAGGCAATTAAACACTATGAACAGGCTGTCGGATTTAATACTGACAATGCAGCGTTGAATTATAAGCTGGGTGTAGCTAATCTCCTTGGAGGTGATCAGCAATCGGCGCTTCCATATTTTCTTAAATCACATATACTTGATTCGGATATTACTGATGATATTTTTTTATTAACCGGAAGGGCTTATCAGTACAGGGGAGATTACGGTAAGGCAATCGATTGTTATAATATTTATTCAAATGATGCTATTGAGAACGGGACCCTTGATATTGATGTGAGCAGATATATCAGGGAGTGTAACAATGCGATTGAGATGGCAGATGCCGGGCCGGAATTGGAGATTTGCAATCTGGGGAATTCAATTAACTCATCCGAAGATGATTATTCACCGGTTATCTCAGGTGATGGAAAGCTATTGTATTTTACCTCTCGAAGGTGTTTATATGAAAAGGGAGAAAGAGTGAAGTTTGATATGAAATGGGATGAGAATATTTTTGTTTCTGCTTTATCTGATAGTGGATGGGAGCAGGCAGGATCGGTGGCAAAGGTTAATTCCGAAGTCAATGAGGGCATCCTTTATGTAAATAATGAGAATACTATTATGTTCATATATGCCGGTTGGACGGGTAATGGAGATATCTATTTTCTTACTTCAAAAAAAGATAAATGGAGTAAGCCTCTTCCTATGGAAAACGGGATAAACAGTGCAGGCAGGGAGACATCTTTGGCATTTACAAAAACCGGCGATGAAATATACTTTACAAGTGACAGGAAAAAGGGAAGTTTTGGAGGGCGTGATATCTATTGCATTAAGAGGATAAAGAAGAACAGGTGGACCAAACCATATAACCTTGGAATAAATATAAATTCCCCGAACAATGAAGAGGCGGTATGGGTCTCTGTAACTGGTGATACGCTTTGGTTTAGCTCAAATGGTCATGAAGGAATAGGAGGATATGATATTTTTATGAGTACAAGGGATGAGTCAGGGGAGTGGTCTAAACCGGAAAATATGGGTATTCCGGTTAATACACAGTGGGATGATTTGTTCTACCGGCCTTCGGCAACCGATCATAAATTATCATATTTTTCTTCGAACCGACCTGGAGGGAGTGGCGGATTAGATATATATACTATCCGGATTGTAGCCTCAGATAGTACAAATTCATATCCTCTCAGGCATTGACCGGGAAGGCGGACAACGGAATTGATTATGATTTATCCATTATTAATTCAAATTTTATAAATTTGTAGATTACTAAATTTCTAAATATCAAATTCAATGAAGCATACAGCTTTTACTAAATTTCATGAAGACCTTGGTGCCAGATTGGTTCCTTTTGCCGGTTATATTATGCCAATAGAATATACGGGGATTAATGAAGAACATATAACTGTACGCGAAAAAGTTGGTGTTTTTGATGTTTCTCACATGGGAGAATTCTGGGTTACCGGTCCTAAAGCATTTGATTTTCTGCAGTATGTAACATCTAATGATGTTTCGGTACTGGTAGATGGGAAAATACAATACTCATGTTATCCTAATGGCAAAGGAGGCATTGTTGATGATTTGCTGGTTTACAGATTTAATGATGAAAAATATCTGCTGGTTGTAAATGCCTCAAATATTGAAAAAGACTGGAACTGGTGTGTTAAGCAGGCTGAAAAATTTGGGATGTCACCGGGTAACGGTCTTGAAAACGTCTCGGATTCTATTGCCCAGTTAGCTGTTCAGGGTCCGCTTGCTTTAAAAGCGATGCAGAAACTTACCTCTGAGAATGTTACAGATATGGAGTATTACACCTTTAAGGAGATTGAATTTGCCGGAATCAATGATCTGCTTTTTTCGACAACCGGATATACTGGTGCTGGTGGATGTGAGATTTATGTAAGAAATGAAGATGCCGAAAGACTTTGGCATGCTGTTTTTGAAGCAGGAGAAGAGTTTGGAATAAAGCCGATAGGTTTGGCTGCCAGAGATACACTTAGACTGGAAATGGGATATTGTCTTTATGGAAATGATATTGACGATACTACCTCTCCTATTGAGGCAGGTCTTGGCTGGATAACCAAATTTAATGATAATAAGAACTTCATCGACAAGGATATTCTTTCCAGGCATAAAGAGGAGGGAGTTGAACGTCGTCTGAAAGGTTTCGAGATGATTGATCGTGGAATTCCAAGGCACCATTATGAGGTTGTAAATGCCGGCGGAGAAATTATTGGCACAGTAACATCCGGCACAATGTCTCCTATGATGAAGAGGGGTATCGGAATGGCTTATCTTGTAAAGGGGTACTGGAAAGAGGGTGCTGAGATATTTATCAGAGTACGTAACAAAGATCTTAAAGCTGAAGTTGTTAAATTGCCTATCTATAAATAGACTACCTGCCATTCAATGGTAAACAGTGTTCTATATGGTTAAAAGAGATCTGGAAACCTGTCTTTCACCTGCTATGTCGGGTGTTCATCTTAATAGTAATTCCATAGTGGTTGTTATTGATACGCTAAGGGCTACATCTGCAATTTGTAATGCTTTAGAAAACGGGGCTGTCAGCCTTAAACCCGTTGGAACAGTTGAGGAGGCTAAAAGACTGAAGGAGAAAGGCTTTCTGGTTGCTGCCGAGCGTGATGGATATGTTTTGGATTTTGCTGACTTTGGAAATTCTCCTTTCAATTTTACTCCTGAAAGAGTTAGGGGTAAAAGCATAGTTTACAGCACTACCAATGGTACACGTACAATTGAAATTGCTTCGGCAGGATATATGGTTGTGATTGGTTCGTTCCTGAACATTTCAGCTCTTGCAGACTGGCTGAAAGAGCAAGACAGAGATGTTTTGCTGCTTTGTGCCGGATGGAAGGA
This sequence comes from Bacteroidales bacterium, assembly GCA_030596125.1. Lineage (GTDB taxonomy): Bacteria > Bacteroidota > Bacteroidia > Bacteroidales > VadinHA17 > JAUVKT01. The sequence continues at coordinate 22,193 of JAUVKT010000011.1, forward strand.
TAAGATAAATATTGAGGATTCCCTTTTTGCCGGGGCACTGGCCAGGCGATTGCTTGATAGCGACGTTTTTGAGACAAAGTGTGATTCTGTAAAGATCACTCTTGATATGTGGAGCCTTGCAAAGGGTGATATCCTGGGTTATCTTGAGAAGGCTGCCCAGAGGAGCAGACTAAGGGAAAAAGGACTGGATGATTGTATCCCTTTTTGTCATACACCCGATTCGACCAGGGTTATACCAGTATATAATAATGGAATTATTACCAGATTAAAGGTTGTTTAGTAGCATAACAGGAAGTTAAAAATTTAATGGTTTAATTTTATAGCTTTGTTAGATGATCTGAAATTATTGAACTAATTACTTAAAATTTGTATATATGAAGAAACATAATTTTTACGCCGGACCTTCGATTCTTTCCCAATTTACAATTGATAATGTTATAGAAGGAGTCAGGGACTTTGCCGGTACCGGATTATCTGTGCTTGAAGTATCTCACAGGAGTAAAGAGTTTGTTGCTGTAAATGACCAGGCACAGGCACTCTTTAAAGAGTTGTTAGAAATTCCCGACGGCTATCATGTGCTTTTCCTGGGCGGTGGAGCAAGTTTGCAGTTTACAATGATTCCTATGAACCTGTTTAAAACCAAAGCTGCATATCTGAATACCGGTTCATGGGCATCAAAGGCCCTTAAAGAGGCTAAGATATATGGTGAAGTTGTTGAAGTAGCTTCATCAAAGGATGCCAACTTTAACTATATCCCAAGAGATTATTCTGTTCCTTCAGATGCAGACTATTTCCATATCACAACCAATAATACGATTTACGGGACTGAAATTAAGAGCGATCTGGATGTTGGTATTCCACTGGTAGCGGATATGTCTTCAGATATTTTCAGCCGCCGTATTGATGTTTCAAAATACGCTATAATTTATGGTGGGGCACAAAAGAACCTTGCTCCTTCAGGAGTCGCTTTTGCTATTGTGAAGGAGGATATTCTGGGTAAGGTGGATCGTGCTATTCCTACAATGCTCGATTATAAAACACATATCGATAAGGAGTCTATGTTCAATACACCTCCTGTTCTTCCTATTTTTGCTGCATTTCAGACACTTAAGTGGCTTAAATCTAATGGGGGTATAGAGGCAATGAACAAAGTAAATGTTGAGAAAGCAGACATGCTCTACTCCGAAATAGAAAGAAACAAACTTTTTGTTCCTGCAGTTTCCAAAGACGAGGATCGTTCGATTATGAATATATGCTTTGTAATGACTGATGAATATCAGGAGCTGGAGCAGGATTTCAATAGTTTTGCATCATCAAAAGGGATGGTAGGTATTAAAGGCCACAGGTCGGTTGGTGGTTTCCGTGCTTCAACATATAACGCTTTACCTACGGAGAGTGTTGCTGCACTGATTGATGTAATGAAAGAATTTGAATCAAACCATTAAAATATTTAATTATGAAAGTTCTGATTGCTACGGAAAAACCATTTGCACCAGTTGCAGTGGAAGGAATAAAGGGAGTAATAGATGGTGCCGGGTATGAGTTGGCTTTACTTGAGAAATATACGGATAAACAGGACCTACTGGATGCAGTTGCAGATGCTGATGCTATTATTGTAAGAAGCGATAAGATTACTGCTGAGGTTATTGAAGCTGCCAAAAATCTTAAAATTGTTGTACGGGCGGGAGCAGGTTACGACAATCTCGACCTGGAGGCATGTAGTGCAAAGGATATTATTGCAATGAATACGCCGGGACAGAATTCAAATGCAGTTGCAGAACTTGCTCTGGGGATGATGGTATTTATGGCAAGGGGTGGCTTCAATGGTAAGCCGGGAACCGAATTGCGAAAAAAAAACCTTGGTATACATGCTTATGGCAATGTTGGCAGATATGTTGCTGCTATTGCAAAGGGCTTTGGAATGGATGTTTATGCCTTTGATCCTTTTGTAAGTAGTGACGCGATAGAGAAAGATGGTGTTATTCCTGTTGGCTCAGTTGAAGAGCTCTATTCAAAGTGTCAGTATGTTTCATTGCATATTCCGGCAACGGCAGAGACAAAGGGTTCTATTGGCTATAAGCTGCTATCCGGAATGCCTGCAAACGGTGGTCTGATAAACACAGCCCGTAAGGAGGTAATAAACGAGGAGGAATTGCTTAAAGTAATGGAAGACAGGGCGGATTTTGTTTATATTTCTGATATAGCTCCGGATTGTATTGACACTTTTAATGCCAGGTACGAAGGCAGATTTTTCTTTACTCCTAAAAAGATGGGAGCTCAGACTGCCGAGGCAAATATAAACTCAGGATTAGCTGCTGTTAACCAGATAGTGGCATTCCTTGAGAAGGGTGACGAAACATTCAGAGTAAATAAATAACCGGTAAAATTTGTTATGGCTATTATTAAACCATTTAGAGCATTACGACCGCCAAAAGTGTATGCACAGGAAGTGGCATGCCTGCCATATGATGTAATGAATATTGAGGAAGCTAAAGAGATGGCTGCCGGCAAAGAGAGATCATTATTACATATTACAAGGTCTGAAATTGACCTTCCTGAAGGTATTGATGTACATAGTGAAGAGGTGTATAACAGATCTGTCACCAATTTTGCTGCCTGGCAGGAAAAAGGATGGTTAAAACAGGATTCTGAACCTCATTACTATATTTATGCCCAGACAATGGGTGATCGTACACAATATGGTATAGTCGGAGCCGCTTCAGTTGATGATTACCTGAATGGTATTATCAGGAAGCATGAACTTACAAGACCTGATAAAGAGGAAGACCGTATGATCCATGTCAGGGTTAACAATGCCAATATTGAACCGGTATTCTTTACCTACCCCGCGGTCAGGGAAATAGATGATATAGTGGAGAGCATTGTAAAGAATGAAGAAGCTGAATATGATTTTGTTGCTGAAGATGGTTTTGGTCATCACTTCTGGGTAGTAAGGGATGCTGAGGTTAATAAAAAATTAGAGGACCTGTTTCTTTCCAGAGTTCCCTATACTTATGTTGCTGACGGACATCATAGAACAGCAGCGGCAGCTCTCGTAGGTAAAGAGAAGCGGCAGAAAAAACCGGAGTATACAGGTGATGAAGAGTTTAATTTTTTTCTTGCCGTCCATTTTCCTGATGACCAGTTACAGATAATAGACTATAACAGGGTTGTTAAGGATCTCAACGGAAACAGTCCCGATGAGTTTATCGCTAAATTAAAAGAGAATTTTGATATGGTGGAGAAAGGCGCAGATATTTACAAGCCTGATTCACTTCATAATTTTTCTATGTATCTTGGGGGTAAATGGTATAGCCTCACAGCCAAAGCTGATACTTATGATGATAATGATCCGATAGGCGTTCTGGATGTAACAATTCTTACAAGTTCAATTCTCTCACCGATACTCGATATACAGGATCTTAGAAGAGCAAAGAGGATAGAATTTGTAGGAGGTATAAGAGGCCTTGGCGAAATCAAAAGAAGAGTCGATAGTGGAGAAATGGAGGTAGCTTTCGCCCTTTACCCGGTTTCTATGCAACAATTGATAAATATTGCTGATTCAGGTAATATTATGCCACCTAAGACTACATGGTTTGAACCAAAACTGCGTAGCGGACTGGCAATACACCTGCTTGATTGAATATTTATTATAATCTTAAATGCCCTTGGTAAATATCAGGGGCTTTTTTATTTTTATGAACTGATTTACTGAAATGAATATAGCTGAGAATATAAATAAAATAAAATCTGAGATTCCGGCTTCTGTAACACTGGTTGCTGTTTCAAAAACCAAACCTAATGCAGATATTATGGAGGCATATAATAGCGGATTCAGTGTCTTTGGCGAGAACAGGGTTCAGGAACTGATTGATAAAAGACCTCAGCTGCCATCAGATATCAGCTGGCATATGATTGGACATCTGCAAACAAACAAAGTTAAATACATAGCAGGGTTTGTTGAAATGATTCATGCTGTCGACTCTTTGAAATTGGTGAATACAATTGATAAAGAGGCTTCTAAGTATAACAGGGTAATAAATATTCTTCTCCAGTTCCATATTGCCAGAGAAGAGACAAAATATGGTTTTAATATTGAGGAGGTAAATGAGATATTAAGCGATGAGCTTTTATGTAATCTCAAACATGTTAGAATATGTGGAGTAATGGGAATGGCTACTTTCACCGATGACACCTCACTAATCCGGTCTGAATTCAGATATTTAAAAGGTTGTTTTGATTCACTTAAAAACGGTATCTTTAATGATAAGAGCTATTTTACGGAGGTATCCATGGGGATGTCGGGTGATTATTTAATAGCAATTGAGGAAGGAAGTACTATTATTAGAGTCGGAAGTTCTATATTTGGTGAAAGAAATTTTTGTGAGAAGAAGTGACTGAAGTTAAAAGTGACTAAAGTTAAAAAACTGAGGCTAAGGCTGAGGCTGAGGACTGAAGACTGAGGACTGAAGACTGAGGACTGAAGACTGAAGACTGAGGACTGAAGACTGAAGACTGAAGACTGAAGACTGAAGACTGAAGACTGCCGACTAATTTAGATAAATCATATAGATGGTAAATTTAACAACAGAGTATCTTGGCTTAACATTAAAAAGTCCGTTAATAGTAAGCAGCAGTGGGCTGACCGATAATATTGATAAACTTTTAATTGCTGAGGAGAGTGGGGCCGGTGCAGTAGTTCTCAAATCACTGTTTGAGGAGGAGATAAATTATCATGCCGGATCATTATCAGAAACTGGTGATTATCCGGGTGCGGAAGATTATATATTACAGTACACTAAATCTCACTCTCTTGATAACTACCTGAAGCTAATTGGTGAAGCCAAAAGCAAATTGTCGATTCCTGTTATACCAAGTATTAACTGTATATCATCTGATGACTGGGTGAATTTTGCAAGAAATATTGAGAATGCGGGCGCCGATGCACTGGAAATTAATCTGTTCTTTCTGCCGGTTGATAAAAAACTTTCATCTGTAAATGCAGAAAATCTCTACTTTAATCTGGCAGAAAAGATAAAGGCTACGATAACAATTCCAATTGCTCTCAAGATAGGACCACGATTCACCAATCTGCTATATATGATCGACCAGTTTTATGCAAGGGGGATAGATGGAGTAGTACTTTTTAACAGGTTCTATGAGCCGGATATCGATATAAATTCAGTACGTATTATTCCAGCCTCGGTATTTAGTGCTCCGGAAGATAAACGTTATGTTCTGAGGTGGATTGCAATGGCAGATGCTGCTATCGGTAATATAAGCCTTGCAGCTTCCACCGGAGTTCATGATGGAGGGGATGCAATAAAGTATCTTTTAGCAGGAGCTGATGCAGTACAGGTTTGTTCTATCCTTTATAAAAATGGAGTTGAGTTTATTAAAGATATGACAGAATCTATTGAAAGATGGATGAGTGAGAAGGGATTTGATAATGTTTCAGATTTCAGGGGAAAACTGAATTACCATAACGTGAGCGAACCCGGGAAATACGAAAGATCCCAGTTTATGAAGTATTTTTCATCTTACGATTAATACATTATAGTTGTCATTACAACTTATTTTATTCTCTTTCGTTATACAAGATAGAAAAGATCACTTAGAGATAGGTTTTTGATAAATAAAAATTATGTGCTAAATTAGTCCGAAAATAGACCGAATATAAAACTAGCAATCATGAAAAACAGACCATTTTCGAAATTAGTTTTTGTAATTGTAATAGCTATTGTTGGTGCTTTTACTCTTAATAGCTGTGGATCAAAGGGTAAGCAGGAGGCGGCGGCACCTTCACTGGAAATTACAGAAATTGATGAATCAGTTCTACAGGATGTTAAAACGGCTGAAAGAATTTTTTATTCACTTCCGTCTCCACTTGAATCAGCAATGCTTATTAAATCAGCTGGTGCCAGGTTTGATGCTGATTTTCTTAATTCAACTGACGCAGTGTCACGTTACTCAACCAATAGGGATATGGCTCTGAACCTGGGCATATACACTTGTGACCTGAGTTTCTCCAGCCTTTATGATCAGACCCAATTGGTTATAGAATACATGTCGGCTGCTAAGAAAATGGCTGACGGACTGGGGATACTGGATGCAATTAATGAAGAAACAATAAACAGGCTTGAGGAGAATGTTAATAACCGCGAAGTTATTATGGATATTGTTTCAGAAACCTTCCTTAATTCAAATTCATATCTGGAAGAAAATGAGCAGCCGGCAATAGCGTCTATTGTGCTTGTTGGAGCATGGGTTGAAGGCCTTTATATTGCTACACAACTTGTTGATGCTGAAGAGTTCGATAGTAATAAACTCGTTGGCAGGATTATTGATCAGAAATTATCTGTTGGAATTATGTTAAAACTTCTGGAAGATAATAATGATCATCCCGCAGTAGGTCCGATGATTGACCAGATGAATGAACTAAAAGCGGTATTTGACAAAATTAAGATCTCTACTACAAAGATTACGCCTGAGATTGATGAGGAGACAAATACAACTGTTCTACGGTCTGAAGTTACTACAGATCTGACATTTGAAGTATTTGTTGAACTTGGAGAAAAAGTAGCAGAGATCAGAAATTCTTATGTAAATTAAGGAATTATGAAACGATTATTTAATACTACGATTTTTTTATCTTTAATGCTTTTTGTCTTCACTTCATTTGAGGCAAATGCACAATGTAAAGGTTTTGCAAAGAAAGTTTGCAAGGCGAAACTGGAATCTTTCATGCATGATGGGAACTATCATGCTGCGATTCTGACAGAGGGGGAGGAAGCTGAACTTTATAAAACCTTTTATTCCGGTCAGGAATACAGGATGGCTATATGTGGTACGGATAATCTTCCGCCTATTGAGTTTAAGATAATGGATGCTAATAGAAATATCCTGTATTCAAATAAGGATCATGATTACAGCAATACCTGGGATTTTTCACTGGAGTCGAGCCAGCAACTTAAACTGGTAATAACTGTTACAACGTTTGAGCAGGCATCGGAAGCTCCTGCCAGCGGATGTGTGTCAATTATGTTCGGTTTTAAGATAGATTAGTTTTACCTGCAATAAGTTTCACGAGGGTACTTCAATCAGGTACCCTCTCTTTTTATTTTGTGTCTGAGATATTTCCCGGTATATGATTGCTTACATCCGATCAATTCTTCAGGTGTTCCTGCAAAGATTACTTTACCTCCCTTTTCACCACCTTCCGGGCCAAGGTCTATTATCCAGTCGGCGTTCTTTATCATCTCTACATTGTGTTCTATTAGAATTACTGAGTGACCATTTTCTACGAGTGCATTCAGTGAATTCAGGAGCTTGTTAATGTCATGAAAATGAAGTCCGGTAGTGGGTTCATCAAAAATAAAAAGTATATGTTCACCAGCTTTTTCATGACTAAGATAATATGCCAGCTTAACCCGTTGACTCTCACCACCTGATAATGTTGAAGAGGATTGCCCCAGTCTTATGTAACCCAGTCCGACATCTGCAAGAGGTTTAAGCTTTCTGATGATTTTCTGTTCTTGCTTATCATTAATCACCAAGAAAAATTCAATGGCTTCGTTAATAGTCATCTCAAGAATCTGATAGATGTTCTTATCTCTGTATCTGACATCAAGAATATCTTTTTTGAACCTTTTTCCCTTACAACTGTCACAGATTAACTTCACATCTGCCATAAACTGCATCTCTACCTTAATAATACCTTCTCCCATGCACTCATCACACCTTCCTCCATCCACATTGAAGGAGAAATGAGATGCTTTGTATCCGTTTTGAACTGATATCTGCTGATCGGCAAATAGTTTTCTAATCTCATCAAAAGCTTTCAGATAGGTTACCGGGTTTGAACGACTCGATTTGCCAATTGGATTCTGGTCGACAATCTCAATTGCTGTTATTGAAGCTGTGTCGCCCTTTAGCACAGAAAATTTACCTGGCTTTACAGAAAAAAGATCAAGCTGATTTTTGAGTGCCGGATAAAGTATTCCGGTGACGAGTGATGATTTGCCAGATCCGCTAACGCCCGTAATTGATGTAATAATATTGAGAGGAAACCTGACATCAATATTTTTGAGGTTGTTTTCCCTGGCTCCTGTTATTTCTATATAGCTGTTCCATTTTCGCCTGACTGAAGGAACAGGTATTGAAAGAACTCCATTCAGATATTTTCCGGTGATTGAAGTCTCAGAATCCACTTCGGATGGAGACCCTTTGTAAATAATCTCACCTCCCAGTCGCCCTGCTTCAGGCCCGATATCTATTAAAACGTCGGCATTTCTTATAATCTCCTCTTCATGTTCTACAACAAGTACGCTGTTTCCCAGATCACGAAGCTGAAGCAGGACACCCATAAGCATATTTATGTCACGTGGATGGAGACCTATGCTTGGCTCATCTAATATATATAGAGAGCCAACCAGACTGCTGCCAAGGGATGTAGCAAGATTAATACGTTGTGACTCTCCACCTGAAAGGCTTGAAGAGAGGCGATCAAGGGTCAGATATGATAGGCCAACATCAAACAAGAATTGTAATCTTGACCTGATTTCCAGGAGGATCCTCTCTGCAATTTCCATATCCTTCCTGCCCAATTTTATGTTTTTTATTAATTTAAGTAATTCGGAGATTGGAATTTGTGTAAGTTCCTGAATTGATTTCTTACAGATTTTTACATAACCTGCTTCCTTTCTCAGCCTGGCACCCCTGCATTCAGGACAGGTAGTTTTACCTCTGTACCTGCTAAGCATTACCCTGTATTGTATTTTGTATTTCTTTTTTTCCAGGTATTCAAAGAACCGGTTAAGTCCGTAAAAATATCTATTACCGTTCCAGACGAGCGCCCGTTGTTCTGCAGTAAGTTTGTCCCATGGTTTGTGAATGGGGAAATCGAACTTTGAAGCATTCATTATCAGGCGTTCTTTCCATTTCTTTAATTTCTCACCTTTCCAGCAAACTATCGCATTATCAAAAACCGAAAGATTCTGATTAGGTATTACCAGCTCTTCATCTATACCGATAATCTTACTATAGCCTTCACAAACCGGACATGCCCCGAGTGGATTATTAAAACTGAAAAGATGTTCGGTAGCCTCTTCGAACTCAATACCATCGGCCTCAAAGTTGTTGGAGAAATGTTCAGGTTTAACCTTTTTTTCTTTTAAGATCTCAATTATGCAATGACCTTTTCCCGTTTTAAAAGCTGTTTCTACTGAATCGGCTATCCTGCTGAGATTATCTTCTGAATTATCGATAATAATACGATCGATGACTATATAGAATGCAGATATTGCAGCATGCTCTCCGTTTGGCAAATCCTGGTCAATTCTTAAAACTTTCCCATCCTTTGTTCGGATCCTGTTAAAGCCCTGCTTGACGAGAAACCTGAAATATTCGCTGGATTCTATCTTATCTGTTACTGTTGCAGGAGTAAGGATAAGAGCCTTTAATCCGGCATTAAATGAGGCAATATAGCTTACAACATCGTCAACATTGTGTCTTTTTACCTCTTTTCCTGAAACCGGTGAATAGGTACGGCCTATCCTGGAGTATAGAAGTCGAAGATAATCGTATATCTCTGTGGAGGTACCAACAGTAGATCTCGGATTTCTGGTATTTACCCGCTGTTCAATGGCAATGGCAGGAGGAATACCACTTATAAAATCAACATCGGGCTTTTCCATTCTGCCCAGAAACTGACGAGCATATGAAGATAAACTCTCAACATAACGTCTCTGGCCTTCAGCATAAACAGTATCAAATGCGAGTGATGACTTACCTGATCCTGAAACACCGGTTATTACAACAAGCCTGTTTTGAGGGATATCGATATCGATCGACTTGAGATTGTGTACTCTTGCTCCTCTGATGCTAATTTCTTGCTGTTTGCCGGTCATATAATTCACTTAAGTAATATTCACTTTTCTCAGTTGGCCCTCCTTCGCTCTCCACTTCGTTTCAAGCTTCGGAAGGGCAAAGCAGTTGGCAATCTTCACTCTTCCAATCTTCCAATCTTCCAATTATTCCGGTTAAGTATTAAAGATTCCAAAAGTAATATTTTTAATTTTAATTTTTTTTTAGTTAATTGCGCTTGAAGAATTTAAATGTCATTAACTATCTAAAGGAGGACCGCCTATAAATCAATTCTACTCTTAAACCAAAAGCGGAGTTAGAATGAATAATAAAATAGCTGATCATGAGTTGGTTAAACAATTCATAGATGGAAGGCAGTCTGGTATCGAAGAATTAATCAATAGACATAAAGAGAAGGTTTTTACCTATATTTCCATGTATTTCAGGGATAAAAATCTTGCTGAAGATATTTTTCAGGAAACTTTCCTGAAGGTGATAAATTCACTAAGATCCGGCAAATACAAGGATAATGGTAAATTTCTATCCTGGGTAATGAGGATTGCACATAATCTTATAATCGATCATTTCCGTAAGGTAAAACAGACCAATCTGCTGTCAAATGATGACTATGAAACAGATATTTTTAATTGCAAAAAATTGGCTGAAGCAAATATTGAAGACTCAATGGTAATGGATCAGATAGCGAATGATGTAAGGAGCCTTCTTGAACAACTTCCGGAGGATCAGAAGGAGGTTGTAATGATGAGACATTATGCAGGCCTTAGTTTTAAAGAGATTGCCGATCAAACTGATGTTAGTATTAATACAGCCCTTGGCAGAATGCGTTATGCTCTTATTAATATGAGAAAGATGATAGAGGAGAAGAATATCTGCCTAACGATTAATTGATCGTTTGTACAATAATTAATTTTTATTGTCGTTCTAATGTAAACAGGTTACTAACTGCTTGTTTTGCTTATACCGTATATACTATATTTTATTAATTGAAAAATGCCTATGGATAATAACTCTACTCAATTGTTGACATTTGATAAAATTGAAATTAACGAGATAGATCTTTTTGAAGATGCATTTCGGTTTGAACAAGCTTATGCAGATATAATAAATATGCTTTCAAAGGTTGTGTACAAGCCGGATAATAAGGTAGTTATGAGAATAATTACTGATTTATAAAGAATTAAAAATGAAGAAAAACACGGATTAGTCCGTGTTTTTTTTGCATAATAATATTTAAAATGATATATTTGTGATATTAATATGATATCATACCTTGTTTAAGGTAAATTAATCAGGTTAAATAAATTTATACAATTATGAAGCAGGAAAAATCATTCAAACCGTTTTCAGGATACCTATTACTATTTGTCCTGTTGTTGATCATTGCAGGTACTGTCCTCTCATTTATTTATGGAGTAATCTGGTCGGGGATAGTATTTGCTGTACTGTTTATTCTGACTACACATGGTTTTACAGTAGTTAACCCCAACGAATCGGCTGTATTGGTATTATTTGGTGCCTATAAAGGGACTATAAAGGAGAATGGCTTCTTCTGGGTTAATCCGTTCTTTATTCGCAAGAGAATTTCACTCAGGGCAAGAAATTTTGACAGTGAGCCGATTAAGGTCAATGATAAGATAGGGAATCCTATAAAGATTGGCTGTGTTCTTGTATGGAAAGTATTTGATACTTATAAGGCTGCGTTTGATGTTGATGAGTATGAGCATTTTGTATTTGTTCAGAGTGATGCTGCAATTAGGAAGCTGGCAGGATTGTACCCATATGATAATTTAGAGGATCACGATGCAGTAATCACACTTCGCAGTGGTGGTGATGAGGTAAATGAGAAGCTTGAAAAAGAGATACGGGAACGTTTGGAAATGGCCGGCATTCATGTGATTGAGGCCAGGATAAACTATATTGCCTATGCAGAGGAGATTGCAGGAGCTATGCTTCGAAGGCAACAGGCTACGGCGGTTGTTGCAGCCAGATATAAGATAGTTGAAGGTGCTGTTTCGATGGTTGAGATGGCCCTTGAACAACTTAATGATAAGGCTATTGTTGTCTTTGATGAGGAGAGAAAAGCAGCTATGGTTAGTAACCTTATGGTAGTGTTGTGTGCCGATAAAGATGTAAGTCCTGTTGTAAATACCGGCACACTGCATCAGTGATGATTAAGAAAAAAGCATTTGCACTCAGGATTGATCCTGAAAAACTAAAGGCTATTGAAAAGTGGGCTGCAGATGAGTTCAGGAGTACTAATGGGCAGATTGAATGGTTGATTGACCATGCTTTGCGAAAGGCCGGAAGGTTTAAAAGAAGGGATAATCGAACATCATCAGACTCAGGCCCTGACTCAGAAAACTGATATGATTATTGATTCTGAAAATATATAAGGCTGCACACTGCGACACCTGCTGTTTCTGTTCTGAGTCTGCTTTTTCCCAGGTTAACGGGGATAAAATTATGTTGTTCTGCTACTGTAACTTCTGCGGATGAAAAATCTCCTTCAGGGCCAATAAGTATAATAGTATCGGTTCCAGGTTTATAAACATTATTCAGCCCATATGTGTTTCCATATATGCTGCAATGGGCGATAAATCTGTTTTGTGGCAAGTCGCGGGTAAAAAAATTGCCAAATTCCACAGCAGGATTAATAACAGGTTCCTTTGCCTTAACTGATTGTTTCATGGCAGAGATAATAATCTTTTTTACTCTTTCTGTTTTAATAATCCTTCGTTCTGAATGGTCACAAACTAATGGGGTAATTTCATCTATTCCAAATTCCACAGATTTCTCAACAAACCATTCAAAACGGTCCATGCTTTTTGTCGGGGCAATTGCAATGTGTAAATAATAATTTTTGCAATTGTAATCTTTTACCTTATTAACTATCTCAACTTTCGCCTGTTTGCCGGTTAAATCTGTAATTCTTCCTTCATAAAGTGTTCCCGAACCATTAATTATTTGCACATTATCTCCCTCTTTCAGTCGTAATACCCTGGAAAGATGTCTCGATTCTTCTTCATTGAGAATAAAGGTGTTATTGTCAGTTTCAGTTGAATAGAATATATGCATATGTGATTTGCCGTAAAAATTACTTATATTGTTGTTATACTGATTGTTAGAATTCAAAAGGGTCTTCTTCTCCGATATCACTTGAGATCTCTGTCATCCTCCTGAGAAAACGTTCCAGTCTGTCCTGTACACCAATCATATAACTATATGGCTGTCTTATAGTGTTATCAGGGTGTTTTCTGTCATTCTGTTTCTCCTCTCTGATTATTGAATTATAGTTATTATTCCCCGACAGGGTCATCATAACTCCCCTTGTATAGCTGAACCAGTACCATGTTGAGTCGTCGGCCTTAAGATAGATGTCCAGCATATCGCCTGATCTGCGCTTCTGCATTTCAATATACCCGTCTACCTTCACATTAATTGATTGTTTACCAATAAATCCAATACCAATTTTTCCTATTGAACGATATGACCTGTATTCGTCATTCCATACCAGTGTAACGTCATTCAGAACAAGTTCCGGTTTAAAATCTTTTGGAAAGCTTCTGGCTACCCCATAAAGATTTAATTCCTCTCTAAGCAGGCCGGCTGCCTGCCTTCCCATGAGATCTTCCATCCTTTTGTTGTACCCTTCGGTACTGATATCAACTGCTTCAAGGGTAGGTATAAATCTTATTTCATCAGCCATTATGGAAAGTCCGGGTTCGGAGAAATGAAAATTAAATGCCATAATCAGATTTATTTCAACTAATCCTGAATCGGTAATGTGACTGACATTTCCGGCACTTTTCAGTTTAAAAAGGCCAAAATTGACTCCAGTGTTTACAAAACCTTCGCTGTACAGATCGCAGAAATTACGATCGAATGTTACTAAATTTCCTCCAAGGGAGGTGTTTGCCAGTTTCTCTTTTGATGCAATTTTATATTTTCCTGCACCTTTATCATATATCAGCCAGCCACTGGCCGGCACAAGTGGGACATCAGCCCATGATTTTCCGTGAGAGAGAAATGCTGAATACAGATGTGTTGAATCGACAGCGATATATGTGCCCGCTGTGATAAGATTTCCATTTATATCTCTGGCCTTTTCATCGACAGGAATCATAATATTTAGTGGGTCGATATCAGAATTAAATCTTATCGGGGCACTTCCAATATTTTCACAACTTTGTACAATTCCTGATGATCCAAGGAAATTCAGATTGTCATTATCTGCATGGAAATGTACATCGCCCAGGAATGAAAAATCCGGACTAAGCATAAATTTGTCAATTTGTCTGACATGGCCGGTTCCTTTTGATTTTAATGAATCTACAAGTATCTCGTTGAATCTGATCGGTTGTATCTCATTGTTCTCATCTATCCAGTCGTATATGCCGGTTGCTGTATATCTGGTACTCCGGATAATATCTACCTTAGCTGAATGAATGATATGCCTGTTATTTATTGCAATTATTGACTCGTTAAGTGGGTCCATCCTTGCACCTTTGTTAATTTTCAGAATTCCGCTATCAGGCTGAATAAGTGCATCTGCAATCTTAATATAATTCACATTTTCGGCTATAACTTTTTCTTCACTAAGAATATATCTGCCGTAGGAAGCGGTAAAGGAGATAGTATCATTTCTCATGTGAGTGCTGAAAAAGGTTGGCTCTTCAATATTGTTAAGGTCCTGTTTCAGAAGCTCATCAGGTGGCATAAGCGTAGTGCTTTCTCTTCCACGCTGACTCATTGAAAGTATTTTTGAATCCATATTATACTCAAAATCAGTCATTGTGCAGATATAATTTACTTCCGGAAACATAACAAGGGAGGAGTCGGTGTTAAGAGTGAATTTTGATATCTGGTTTTCAAAATCAATAAAAGTGTTCGCATCTTCTGCAATAAAAGCATAACCATCACCCGAGATGGATTTAAGGTTATAATTTGCCGAATCAGCCTGAATGGTCTTTTCTTCAAAACTGAAATCATTTGCCACTATTCTGGAATCAGTAAGATTAATTATTCCTGATCCTGTTAAACCTGTTTTCGACAATAATAGTGTGCCATCAAGAGATGTTCCGTTATCGAACATATCAAAATCGATATTGTCATCCGGATCAGCATACCATTTCTCTTCACCGGGATACCATTTTATTAATGTATTTTCAGAGGCGACTTCCGGATTAAGGGTGCTACTTGTCATGCTGAATTGATTGGCCATGGCAATAACCGAATCGGGGTACATGCTGAATTCATCTGAAGTTGCAATAGCTGTAAGATAATTGAGCCTTCCACTTCCCTTTAGCCCAGCATTACTCATTGTAATACTGTTGTAAAACCTTCCTTTCCCTTCATAGATATTTAGCCCATCATCAGGGGTTTCATAATAGAACCCCAGAGATTCATCATTTTGAACAGTAGCTATCTGTGGCATGGCAGGTAAAATATTCCCTGCAAAAAATTCCCCTTTAAGGTTGAGGTCAGATTCCTGCAGCCTGTCCGTATTTTCAAATACAAATGGTTCGAGTCTGAAATAAAACTGGTCTGCAGGATAGATGCCTTCCAGCCCCTTTATCTTATCATAGAAAACATATGAATCACTAATAGCACTAAAAATGGGGTATTGCTCGAGACTCATAAGTCCGGATTTATTGTTTGGATCGTCTATTAACAATTCAGCCCTGGTCATCTGTATCAGGTCTTCAATACTCCGGGAAAGTATTCCACCGTATTCATCTCTTTCATCAGTCTCAACCGCCAGCATAATTGAATCAACATTTACAAGATTGATCTTAAAAGTGTCGTAACTGAATTTAAAATCATTTCCAAAAATGGTGATCATACCTGCCTGAACAACACCGTTGAATTCAAAACTCCTGTTTTTCTCCAGGGTAATGCTCTTGTCATATGGGAATATGGCAACTCTCTGAGAATCACTAAGGAAGATGCGGGGGACGCCATTAATCTTGATTTTGTAATTGTGCATATCAAGCACGGCATTATCAATCGATGATGATGTTTCACTCAGGAAGCTTATTACATCATAGTCTTGTTTTTTTGCAAATGAGTTAATATAGTCATGCAGTTTTTGTTTAATAGTTACTTCATCGTTTGCCCTGTCAAAGTACAGAAAACCCTTGTTAGCCAGGTCAATGCATAATCCGGTAGCATACTCTCCGGATTGGCGTATCCATTTGGCAAACTCATCAATAGGAAAAGTTTCAGAATACCACCATTCGGAAAACTGTTTCAGTCTGTATAGTGGATGATATTCATCGAGGCCCATAAGACGGTGAAATTCATTTGCGTTATAGAAAGAGACTGATTCAAAATAGGCCTGTCCCATGGAGGCTCCTCTTGCACGGGATAATGTGATTTTTGACTCTTTTAGCTTCCATGAAAGGTATTCAAAGTACATATCCATTTTATGGTACGAACTATAATAGGGACTGTGGGAAGTAGGGGATCTTGACCTGTATGTATTTAGTTCACCATTTTGAACGTTATAGGAAAATGCAATGTCGGAGTGGTATATTGAGTCTTCATCAAGATAGAGTGTAAAGGCCGTGCTCTGACTTTTTATACTCTCACTATCGAACAAAAAGCTAATAGATCTTGCATTAATATATAGTGTGTCATTCCGGTACATGGTGATCCTGGATGGGTTATAATTATCACCTGTGCCCCGAACCTTGGCTCCCTCGAATGCGAGGCCTCCCTCAAAATCAACATTTTCATATATATCCTCTATAAGAAACTTCTTCCGGTACGTTTCAAACCTCGGATAGGTTGCTGCGGCCGGGTTATTAATTTTAATTGCTCTGTCACTTATTTTACCGGTAACTCCATGCGGAAAATAGATATAATGAGTAAAACGGGCAGAGTCAGCCTCAAAAAAGGAGTGCGATATATTTAGTTCATAATTTGCAAGTTCTGCAAAAACGTCATCAGGGTTATAACCTGCTTTGACCCATGTTATTTTTCCACCTTTTCCATACAAAATGCGGGTTTCAGGAACATATATTCCTGATGTGTTTTCGATCATTGTACTGTCATTTTGTGAATAGCAAATAAGGGTTGTTTGACCCAGTACAATTTTAAAAACCGAATCACATTCAAAAGTGTATCTGTTGTTGGTTGTTTTCCATATCGAACTGCCTGACTCATACAAAAGATTCTTTGTAATCAGTAAACCTGATGATGTAATAAAACTGTTGAGATCACTTAGTCTTGTTAATTGTTTTGCCGATATTATATTTAGTCCTTTCAGCCATGTTATGAAATTATTATTGTCGACATCATATTTGATAAATGACATTATTGTATTCAGGTAATTTACAAAGTGGGGCGAAGGTCGCATTCTTTTGCTAGCAAGCTGGGACGAAATAATTATGATTTGTTGCTTACTCTCAGTGTTGAAGATTGTGCTATCCCATACTGTAATAAAGTCATTCAATAATGTAATCTGTTCGCTATTCAGATTAGGACCCATGAATTTTCGGAACTCCTCAGGAAAAGTAGCCGGTTCCCCGGAGAAGAATTGCCGGGTTTGGGAATTTAAGCTTACGGTTAGTGTGCCAAATATCAGAATTAGTATAGGAATATGTAGTTTAAGTTTCATCGTTATACGATTTTTTCTTATAGAAAGCCCTGTCTTCTTTTTTCCCTTTATTTGGTCCGTTTGATAACTGAATATTGATTAATGCCGAATGAGGTCAGAATAAATCTGTAAATATTATCCCTGATTAAAAGGATCCTATGATTTTGCAAAAGTCATCACTCTTAAGTGAAGCGCCCCCGATAAGTCCCCCGTCAACATCAGGCAGTGAGAACAATTCATCGGCATTACCGGCATTACAACTACCTCCATACAGAATGGTGGTATCTTCAGCAATGGTGTTACCATATTTTTCTTCAACAAGACCTCTTATAAAGTGATGCATCTCCTGTGCCTGCTGTGAAGTTGCTGTTACACCTGTTCCAATAGCCCAAACAGGCTCATAGGCTATAACAACATTTAAAAATTGTTGATCGGTTATGTTAAAGAGTCCTGTCTCAAGTTGCCTTCTGACAATCTGGAAATGGTTTTGATTCTCTCTCTCCTTAAGCACTTCTCCGCAACAAAATATCACTTTCAGTTCGTTTTTAAGAGCAGTGATGGTTTTATTGTAAAGCAGATCATCATCTTCCATAAAGTATGACCTTCTTTCACTATGACCTAAGATAACATATGTAGCCCCTGCAGATTTTATCATTGAGGCAGAGATCTCTCCTGTATAAGCACCTGACTCCTTTTCAGAACAGTTTTGTGCACCGGTTTTGATTATATTGTTATCTACAATATCCGTTACGGCAGCTAAATGGATTGACGGAGTACAAAGAACCGGTTCAACCTGTCCGGGATTATGTTTTTTTAGGTAATTATTAATAGATTCTCCAAGTTCTGTTCCCTCCTGCAATGTTTTATTCATTTTCCAGTTACCGGCTACAATTTTTTTTCTCATGATTATAGATTTTTTTTAATAATGTCACCCCTTCGGGGTTAGGATTTTCAAAAATAATTTCTTTTTAAGAAGGATATTCACAGTAAGGGAGATTAATATAATAACTAACAACACAAGTGCTAACTTACCACCTTCCCTTATCCTCTTTTTATCAATTTCGTTTTCAATATCATTTATTAAATCTTCATTACCAGGCAATGTGCGGGCAGCCCACTTCTTTACTATAACGCCCTCTTTAAGTAATAAATATCCCGGATTAGCTCTCACAATGGTTTTAAGTGTTGTTTCATCAGCTGAAAGAAAAGTAAGTCCGTTTTCATAATTAATAATATCATCCGGGGATGATGATGTAACTACATAGAAATTTATACCTGCTGCAAGACATTCAAAACCGATCTCAAAACCCTGTTCAAGATTGTTTAAACTGGCATCTGATAGTTTTGTGCTTATCATCAATATGGTTATGCCCGGTTCATTAAGTATTAAGGCTGTTAAATCCATTCCATACGGATCAACCAGACTGAAATCATAGATAGGAGGTTTATAGCCCCTGGAAATAAGTGTTGACTTTTGGTCTGTAAAAACCCATGATGTGTCGTCGGATGGGTAATTTTCAATAGTGAACTCTTTCTTTTTACCATCTTTCATATATATCAGGGAAATCTCATACTCATCTACCGGTGCATTATCAGGGATTATCATATCTTCCATAATGTTGGTCCCAGTTTTATAGGGACGAAAATCTACAACAGGAAGATACTTGAAATTGTAAAATACAAAAAGGATAAAAACTATTCCTGTTAATAAAAGAGTGAACCATTCTGTTTTGAGAGAAGCGATGATCCTGTATTTCTTTCGTTCCAGGAAGACTATCAGAACAAAAAATGAGATAAAGATATTTTTAAAGAATGTCTGCCAGTTAGTGAGATGTATCGCATCACCAAAACATCCGCAATCTTCAACAGGATTTGCAATTGACAGATATAGAGTCAGCGGTGTAAAACCGGCCATAAAAATAAGAAGGCCCCATGATGCTTCCCTGATCCTTATACCGGTCAGTATGGCAAACCCGATCAGAAATTCTGTGCCACACAAGACAATTCCCAGGAAAAATGATAATTCATCTATCGAGTTAAATCCAAATGCTGTGAAATAGTCATTGAATTTGTACATCGATCCAAGAGGATCAATGCCTTTTGATATTCCGGAGAAGATAAAAACAAGTCCGGCTATAATCCTGCTTATGGTTCTTAACTGTTTTATCATAAAATGCCTCTGGTGTTTAACAGATCGATAATAAGTTTGAATATCAACTCAGGGGGTAATATCTTTTCATTTTTGTCACTACAGTCAATAATTTCCAGGGTTGCATCCGATTCCGCCGTTTCAATGTATATCTCTCTTACAGCCCTCTGGAAGTTCATACTGCTTTCGTGAATATCATTATTTCCCTGCAGGTATGTCCTGTCACTTCCCTTTCTGCTTCCATCCAGTTTTTCTTTTGTAAATTTGAATGGTACATCAAGGAATATATTCAGTGATGGTCTGGGAATGCCGAAATAGTCAAACTCCAGGTCTAATATCCAGTTTTTCAATTTTTTACGTAATCCCGGATCATCAACCTTGGCGCATTGGTAGGCAATATTAGAATAAACATATCTATCCAGTAAAACATAATAATTATCAGATATCCAGTCAGATATCGTTTTAGCTGCATCTTTTCTGTCTCCGGCATACAGCATTGCCACAAGGTAAGGGTTTACCTGGCTGAGATTACCAAATTCCCCTCGCAGGAAGCGGGAGATAAGCTCCCCAAAAAATGGTTCTTCGGTTCTGGGAAAGTGCAGATATCTGTTCTTCGCACCGATATTATCAAAGTATGATTGTAGCAGTTTAATTTGTGTTGATTTGCCTGCTCCGTCAAGTCCTTCTATAACAATAAGATTCATACAACTAAATATCAGTAATTTTACAATAGATGCAAATATAGTAAGATACGGTAAAAAATTGGCTAAGTTTGCTTAACCTGTTAATAATTATAGTGTGAAAACATTTCTGAACTTAAAGGGAAGCTTATTTGATCTTACAATTCCCAGGGTAATGGGCATTATGAATATTACACCTGATTCTTTTTTCAAGGGAAGCAGAGCTATGGCTGACAGTAACATACTGTTGGCTGTATCTGCAATGGTTGAGGCGGGAGCCGATATGATAGATGTTGGTGGATACTCGTCAAGACCCGGAGCAAAAATGATTAGTGTAGCTGTAGAGAAGGAGAGGGTTAAAAGAGCACTTACAATAATCCGGGAGAGGTTCCCTGATCTTATTATTTCTCTCGATACGTTCAGGAGTGAAGTTGCACAGATGGGAATATCCGACTTTGGGATAGACATCATTAATGATATTTCGGCTTTCGGATTTGATACCGGTATGTTCGATCTTGTTGCTGAAAAGAATATTCCATATATAATGATGCATATGCAGGGAACTCCTTCAGATATGCAGAATAACCCTGAGTATAAAGATGTAGTAAATGACCTGTTGGTGTGGTTTGCCGAAAAATGCGAAAAACTGGTTTCAAAAGGGGTAAAGGATATTATTATTGATCCGGGATTTGGTTTTGGTAAGACAATTGACCACAATTTCAGGATACTTAATAATCTTGAACGGTTTCATGTATTAGGGTTCCCTGTTCTGGTGGGTCTTTCCCGTAAATCAATGATCTGTAAAACTCTTGATATTACACCTGAAAATGCATTGCCGGGTACTATTGTAATGAATACGGTTGCTCTTATGAAGGGTGCATCAATTATAAGGGTACATGATGTGACAGAGGCAAAACAAGCGATTAAGCTTCTCGGGAGGATGAAAGCGCAGACCTGAATCCTGCGAGCAGATTCCTCGCTGCAAGGAGATTCAATTGAACATTTTTTTATATTTTTGATCATATTTAAATAAATAACTCTGATGTTTCCTATTACGATTCTTGATATTCTTGATATAGTGCTGGTGGCAATAATATTATATCAACTGTATCGCCTTATAAGGGGTACCACTGCACTAAGTATTTTTTTGGGCATTTTTATGGTTTATCTGTTCTGGCTTATTGTCCGGGCACTGGAGATGGAGCTGGTCAGTTCAATTTTGGGACAGGTGATCGGAGTAGGAGTAATTGCTTTAATTATTGTTTTTCAGCAGGAGATACGGAGGTTTCTTCTTCTGATCGGTAGCAGATACCTTGGCAGAAGAGGTTTCTCTTTTGAGAAGCTTTTCTCAACCGGGAGCAAGGTTTCCGGTGAAAGATTATTAATCGTAGAGGAGATCGTGAGGGCAGTTGAAACTATGGCTGAAACAAAAACCGGGGCATTGATTGTAATTGCAAGGAGAGGCACCCTCGATCTCTATTCAGGAGGAGGAGAAAAACTTAATGCCACGATAAGTTCAGAATTGCTTCAAACGATCTTTTTTAATAACAGTCCTCTTCACGATGGTGCAGTTATTATAGAAGCAGGTAGAATTCTGGCTGCCCGCGTACCTCTGCCTGCAAATGACAATCCTAATCTTCCCCCAAGGTTTGGGATGCGCCATCGTGCTGCCATGGGGATTTCCGAGCAGACAGATTCTTTTGTAATAGTTGTATCAGAGGAGAGAGGGAAAATATCGGTTGCTGATGGAGGGGAGATAACAGAAAACCTGAAGCCAAATGACCTTCGAATCCTGCTCTCTAAAGAGAACCTATAAATAAATATTTATACAGATATGGTAGGTAAATGGCAACCGGCCGGATTTGATTGCCGGAGGATTCTGCCGGAGTCAGGGTGATTGATCCTGCAGTTGCCGGAGAAATTTGTCAGAAGATTATGCTGGCGTTCTTAATCAGGGCAATACTGCCCGTAAAATTACCGGTAATAGCATTTATATCTTCAGGAATTACTTTTTTTACACCTATCCTGAGGCACTCTTTTTCTGTCAGGTCAGTTACCATAATAATATTGATCCTGTTTGTCTTCGATATCATCGAAAGTGCTGTTCCTCCGTTGCCGGAATAATTGATATTTAACTGGTCTATAATATCGCTGTCGGTTCCGGTGAAGATGTCAAGAAATGTACTGTTCCCGATCCCATCCCTGCATTCAGCAAGCAAAAGCAATGTGCCATTGTCTTTTACAAAAGTGGCTGCATTGTGAACTGATTTGTGGGTCTGGATAAAATTTATGTCTTTGGGATACCCGCCTGCACTTGCAATAACCATATCAAACCGTTTTTCACTCTTATATCTGTAGAAGCTGTCGTATATCCGGCAAACCTCAGTAAATTCATCGTAGCTTGAACTGACTATTAGTCTGCTGACATTCCCCGCAGGACTAAGAATGCCTGATATTATTACCTTTTTGGGAAGCATCTTATCTATTTCCTGAAGATCCTCTGCTACGGGATTACCTGTAAGTTGTCCTGACTGACATCCCGGGTCGAGTCTTTTTTTATCAAAATCGATGAATAGTTTATGGTTGCTATAGATAGCCTGTCGTTCTCCGAGGCCAGGAAAGATCAACTTCCTTCCCCCGCCATAACCGGCAAAATAGTGATGAGATATTGCTCCAAAGAGAATCAGATGATCATGATCAAAAATCTCTTTTCTGACAGTTGCGGGAATGCCTCTTGATGTGATCCCGTTAGTAACCATTGAGTTGAGATCATTACAATCATGGTGGACAAACCGATACTTATTAAAGGCTTCACCATACGCCATAAGACTTTCTTCATCCGATTGCCGGGGATGGGTGCCATATGCAATATAGAATGTGATATTATCTTTATCTATACCCTTATCCTCAATGAATCTTATCAGCCAGGGAAGGTGTTTTTCATAACCACACAGTCTTGTTTTATCTGAAACTACTATTCCGATATTGTCTCTGTTATTAAAGCTGGTAACACGATTAAGATCATCTCTGAAATGGCTCTCATTAATTTCAATATCAGGGCTTATGACCGATAGAAACTCGCTTCGGGGAGGTGTTTCTATCCTGATCTTATCAGAACCATACTTAAATAAAACGGATGAATTGGTCATAAACAGGGATAGTTAATAATGCTTTAATTTCAGGTCCAGAATATTATCTTTAATAACAAAACAGGGTAATTCACAATAATCAACCAATTCTTTTGCCCGGGGTGTTATAGAATTGATTGCGCGATATGTTTTACCAGATATTTCTATAGTGGAGACGCCTGTATATTCAAGGTTTAAACTTACCTCGATGGATGCGGAGACCAATGATGTAAAAGAGGAAATTATTATACCATCCTCAACTCTTCCCTGGTAAATATCAACCTGATACTCGGAGTAGGGAGAACCCTCTTTATCTGTCAGAATGGTAAGGTCACAACTTGTTGGTTCAATTAACACACAATCATTACAATCATAAATGACCATTTCCTCGCATGAAAAAAGGATGGAAAAAAGTAGCAGAAATAATATTCTTAGTGCTGTATGCATCTGTTTATAATAAAATCAGTTAATAACATATTCAATACCACCCGATATTTTTTAACGGAGCTCTTGCCTTGTCAAAGAAAATATTGACTGAAATTCCTGTTTTTATCCAGTGAGCTCCGGGTTTATAGTATTCACTATTCATATACTCGTATCCTGCAAACAGATTAAACAACCCGATATTGTAATTCAGTTTTATGGATGGCATAATTACAATCCTGTTTTCAGGTTTTATGTAGGTGCCTAAATAGGTCTCACTGATCATATATCCAACATTTAGATCGGTGACTATCCCAAGGGTGCCATTGTAATAATTCTCTGAGATGATAAACTCTTTTCCAAAACCGGCATACGGAACATATTTTTTATCGAGATACTGGGTGAAGGAAACATCATTATCTTTTACCAGCACCCTAATATAACCGGGTTTAAAATCGATGCCAAGGATTATCCTTATTTTATGTAATGGTTCTGAAAAACAGATAGCTGATCCAAAATAGATATCGGTTAGTTTAAATTTCATCCCGGCTGACAGGGTTGCCTGGTCAATGCTGAATTTTACTCTCTCCTCTAATCCCTCATCCCTGAGAATATCGACAATCACCTTTCTGCTATACTTTCTTGCGATCAAAAACGGATCAAGGGTGCCCTCGGCAGATTTGCCGGTCACAGACTTATTCTTCAGGAGATATCTTGTCATATCCGAATGGCCATTGCGAATTGCGATGTTAAGGGCATCATAATTATAAATATTTGCCTGACTGGTTTTCGCTCCTTTTTTCAGCAGCAGTCCTGCCATCAGGGTATCCCCGTTTTGTGCAGCCAGATGCAGAGCTGTAAAACCTTTCTCATCACTACAATCTATATCCGCTCCATTTTGAATAAGCATGTCAGCTATCTCTGCATTGCCAGCCCAGGCTGCGGCCATAAGAGGGGTCGTCCCGTCTTCTGTCGTGGCATTAATAATGGCATTATAATAGATGAGCATATCCGTGAGGTAGGGATAGTTATAAATTGAAGCATAAT
>JAUVKT010000119.1 GCA_030596125.1 Bacteroidales bacterium
ACTGAGCAGGGGGAAATGTGAAACAGATATTATAAACGCTTCGAGTGTTTGCCCGGTCAGCATCCTGCCGCTGGCATCAGTTATTGTTCCTGATACCATAACGGGTATCCGTTTGCCTGTTTTATCAAAAAGATTTTCGAGAGCGAACAGGGCTGCCTTTGCATTGAGTGTGTCGAATACTGTTTCTATAAGCAGTATATCGGCTCCTCCATCAATTAGTCCGCGTGCCTGCTCATAATATGCGTTTACCAGGTCGTCATAAGTAACTGATCTGGTAGAGGGATTGGACACATCGGCCGACATAGATGCTGTTTTGTTTGTAGGGCCCATAGATCCTGCAACAAAGCGTGGTCCGTTATTGTTTTTGTTGAGAAACTTATTTATTGTCTCTTTAGCAAGTAAGGCTGATGATCTGTTTATTTCATATACCAGCTCTTCCATGCCGTAATCGGCCATGGATATGGAGTTGGTATTAAAGGAATTTGTTGATAGTATGTCTGCTCCGGCTTCGAGATAGAGTGTATAAATCTCTTTTATAAGACCGGGTTTAGTAATATTAAGGAGATCGTTATTCCCTTTCTGAAGTATCTTAGCGTTTTTGAATCTCTCACCGCGGTAATCTTCTTCTGTAAGTTTATATCTCTGGATCATGGTGCCCATTGCTCCATCCAGCAACAGCACTTTCTCCCTTATCAGATCTTTAATACTCATACTCATATAATAAGAATGCAAAGATAGATTAAAAATGTTGAGACGAACGATTAACGACTAACGACTAACGATAAATGGCAAATGGCGTATGGCGTAAGGCATATGGGGACAAAAGATAAAAGACAAAGGTTAATTGTTACAAGTCCTCTCTGCCTGTAGTAATCAGGAATACATCCATCTTCAGGAGTTCATGTCTTAGTGCATACAACCTGGCCAGGGAGACTGTTCCGATAACATACTTATAATCTTTTCCGACAAATGATTCGGTTATCTTTTTGAAACCAATTCTTTTCCTGTCGGATTCGGTCCTGTATCTTAAATACACTTCGAGGAGTATATCTCTGGTATAACCGGTAACACCCTTCTGTTCTTTTTTCTTGTACTCATACTTATAACCATACGAACTGGCTGATATATCAGAAAGTACTGCAGATCCTGTTGCATGACCGCCTGCACCTTTTCCATAGAAAAACTGTTTATCAGCAAAAGCAGCCTCAGCAACAACGCCATTAAACTCGTTATCAACGCCGTAAAGATACCTGTCGTCAGATATGAACCGTGGCAGGACATAGCTGGTAATGGTATTATCTTCCACCTTGCCAACATAAGGAACCAGTTTGATTTTAAATCCTTTTTCTTTTGCAAACTGAATATCAAACTTATTAATATTTCGTATTCCATAATTAAAGACCTCTTCAGGTTCGAGGAGCAGACCATATGCATGAGTTGTAATAATGCAAAGCTTGAATTTAGCATCATAGCCATCTATATCGAGAGAGGGATCGGACTCCACATAGCCCTTCGCCTGTGCATCTTTCAGTACCTCATCAAAACTGAGTCCGTTATCATACATCTGCGACAGGATATAGTTGGTTGACCCATTGAATATTCCCCTGACCGAAAACAGTAGTTCGTTATCATAATACTCCTCGAGGTTTCGTATTATCGGGATGCTTGCACATGCCGATGCTTCATAAAGAAATGAAACATTTTTTTTCTCCTGCAGGTCAATTAACCTTTTGTGGTTATTAGCTATCATCTTTTTATTAGCCGTAATTACACTTTTCCCTTTTTCCATTGCTGTAGTAACGATATTTAGAGCTTCATCGGCATCATCGATAAGTTCAACTACAAGGTTTATAGAAGGGTCATTCAGGATATCATTTTTATTAAATGTAAAATTCGACATGTCGAGTCTTCTCTCTTTCGATTTGTCTTTTACACATATTTTTACAATGTCGGCTTTAAAACCTTTTGAGTTGTTAAGGACGTCATCAAGACCCTGTCCAACACAACCATACCCAAACATTCCTATTCTTAGTTTATTTGCTACCATAATTTACGATTGTCATAATTAATTCTGACCCCTTACCGGTTCACCAATTCTCTGCTTCCTCTTTTAGTTTTCCTTGTTTCACTTTTTTCCTCCTCAAAAAACTCCTTTACTATCTCCGAGATTATATCAGTCTCAATCAAAAACCCATCATGTCCATAAGAAGAGTCAATCTCTTTAAACCAGGCATTTTTAATATATTTTGCGACCAGTTTTTGCTCTTCAACAGGAAAGAGCAGATCAGATTTTATTCCTAATGAGATAGTCTGAGCCTTAATCATTTGCAGCGCTGATTTAACGCCACCTCTTTTCCTCCCAATATTAAAGCTGTCGGATATCTGTGTTAACCTGTAATATGACCATGGGTTGAATCTTTTTACAAGCTTATCTCCCTGATGAGCCTGGTAAGAGCTGGCCCTGTAATTCTCCAGTTTATCTTCGGTATCTTCTGCCTGTGTATGATTATATGCATTATTGTTCCGGTAACTTAACAGGGCGATAGACCGGGCAGCTTTCAATCCTTTCTCACCACCTCCGAATCTACGGTTGAAAAATGTAGGATCTGCCTCAAGGGCCAGTCGCTGTGACTCATTAAATGCTATGGCCCATGGTGATTGTTTTGCATTGGAAGCAATGAATACCAGCCTCTTAATCAGATCAGGGTACATTATACTATACTCAAGGGCCTGGTGACCACCAATTGATGCACCTAAAATTGCATAAATGTATTTTATCTTAAGATGTTTTCTTAAGATCTCGTGAGCTCTGATATGATCACGGGTTGTAATTTCCGGAAACTCATTGAACCAGGGAGTTCCTGTAGCCGGATTAATTGATAATGGTCCGGTTGACCCGTAACAGGATCCCAGGACATTGGCGCATACAATAAAGTATTTCGAACTGTCCAGCATCAGACCGTGCCCGACCATTCCGGGCCACCACTCTGCAACATCTGAGTTTGCTGTAAGCGCGTGACAAACCCATATAACATTATCCCTGTTCTCGTTAAGATTACCCCAGGTGTGGTAAGTAATCTCCAGTTCCGAAAAAGTATCTCCTTTTTCAGTCACAAAATTTTCCTGATAATATAGCTTGTTCATAACATCTCCTATTTACATATTGTATTTATTGCCTGATTAAAATCATCGATAATATCATCGATATGCTCCAGTCCAACCGATACACGGAACAGTCCGGGCTCAATGCCTGCTTTTCTCTGCTCTTCGTCGCTAAGCTGTGCATGTGTTGTTGCCGATGGTTGTATTATCAATGTTTTTGCATCTCCTACATTTGCCAGGTGACTTACCAGGTTGAACTTCTGCACAAGTTTTACAGCATCACTTTTCGGACAATCAAGTACAAAACTTAACACTCCGCCGGCACCTTTTTTCAGGTATTTCCTTGCCAGTCTGTTGTGTGGATTATCCTCCAGTCCGGGATAATTAACCTTCTCTATATATGGATTATCCTTTAACCACTTTGCCAGCGCCAGTGTATTTTCAACATGCCGGTCTACTCGCAGTGAAAGTGTTTCCAGTCCCTGCAGCAGGAGAAATGAGTTAAACGGACTGATAGACGGACCGAAATCTCTTAGTCCCTCAACTCTTGCCCTGATTATAAAAGGAATATTACCATAAGGTGAGCCGGGGCCAAATTTATCATTATATATTAATCCGTGATATCCGGGTGAAGGCTCGGTAAATTGAGGAAACTTACCATTTGCCCAGTCAAAATTCGCACCGTCGACAATCACACCACCTATACTGGTACCGTGTCCACCGATCCATTTTGTTGCTGATTGTACCACAATGTTGGCTCCATGCTCTATTGGCCTGAAGAGATACCCGCAGGCACCAAATGTATTATCCACCACAAGTGGAATTTTATGTTTCAGGGCAACTGTTGTGATAGCCTCAAAATCAGGAATATTAAATCCCGGATTTCCTATTGTCTCAACGTAAAGAGCTTTGGTATGTTTATCAATCAGGTCTTCAAATGATTCTGGTTTAAGGTCGTTAGCGAACCTTGCTTCAATACCAATGTTATTAAAGGTTACTTTGAACTGGTTAAATGTGCCACCATAAAGGAATGGTGAGGTGACAAAATTATCTCCCTTTTTCAGTATTGTTGTAAGTGCTATAAACTGTGCTGCATGACCTGATGACAGTGCAAGCGCTGCAGCTCCTCCTTCAAGTGCCGCCACTCTTTTTTCAAAAACATCTGTTGTCGGGTTATTTATCCTGGTATAGATATTACCAGACTCATTCAAACTGAACAGGTTGGCGGCATGATCGGCATCGCGAAACAGATATGATGAAGTCTGGTAAATAGGTACAGCCCTCGAAAGGGTATCTTCGTCGGGATCGTGACCTGCATGCACCTGTAGTGTTTCATATCTTATTTTACTTATACTCATGATTATGTGGGATTATCAACCACGTTGCATGGTTGAATTCGTAATTAACTGATCCGTAACGCATAGCGATACAGAACAAAAAAATTATCTCTCTAAAATAAAACAGGTGGCCTTCAAACTATGGAAACTAGTTCGAAGTACAGGGCATGCACATAGGCATCGTTGGTCGTGTAATGTCGATTCTCATACGGTACAAACTTAGTTATCTTTTTTGAATTCACAAAATTCTATAAATTATTGAGGAACGACTAACGACAAACGGCGGAAGACGAGGGATCTGATGATCCATGAAATATTTTTAGTAATTTTGTATATCTTATTAATGATTTCAGTAAATGAGTAACAAGCTTTTTATATATAACAGTCTTACGCGAAAAAAGGAGGAGTTCCAACCGCTTAATCCGCCGTTTGTGGGAATATATGTGTGCGGACCGACTGTTTATTCAAATCCGCATCTGGGTCATGCGAGGGCTAATATTGTTTTTGATATTCTGTTCAGATATCTTAAACAGCTTGATTACAGGGTGAGATATGTAAGGAATATCACGGATGTGGGACATCTTGAGAATGAGGAGACCGGTGAGGGGGAAGACAAGATCGCTAAGAAAGCAAGGCAGGAGCAGTTGGAACCTATGGAGGTGGTACAGAAGTACATGAACACTTTTCATAAAAATATGTTGCAACTCAATACGCTGGAACCTGATATTGAGCCCAGGGCCTCAGGTCATATAATCGAGCAGCAGGAGATGGTTAAGGTGCTGCTTGATAAAGGTTATGCTTACGAGGTTAACGGGTCGGTTTACTTTGATATGGAGAAGTATAACAGAGAGCATAAGTACGGGATACTATCGGGAAGGGTGCTGGAGGAGTTGAAGACCAACGCCCGTACACTGGAGGGCCAGGATGAGAAGCGTAACAGCTTTGATTTTGCACTATGGAAAAAAGCATCACCGGAACATATTATGCAATGGCCTTCTCCATGGAGTGATGGTTTTCCCGGATGGCACCTCGAATGTTCCGTTATGAGCATGAAGTACCTGGGCGATCCGTTTGATATTCATGGCGGGGGTATGGATCTGCAGTTTCCACACCATGAGTGTGAGATAGCGCAATCGACCGCTGCCACAGGCAGGCAGCCGGTTAAGTACTGGATGCATAACAATATGATCACTATTAACGGGCAGAAGATGGCCCGGTCGCTCAATAATTTTATTACTCTTGATGAGCTGTTTAGCGGTGAACATAAAGTGCTTGAGCAGGCTTATTCACCAATGGCAATAAGGTTCTTTATTCTGCAGGCTCATTACAGAAGTACTCTCGATTTTTCGAATGAAGCGCTTTATGCAGCACAGAAAGGACTGGAAAGACTGATGAAAGCAGTGGAGACTCTTGCCGTATTACAGATCTCAGATAGTTCTACGGTGAGTGTAAGCGAGCTTAAGGATAAATGCTACAGGGCTATGAATGATGATCTTAATACGCCTATTCTTATTTCGCACCTTTTTGACGGGGTTAAGATGATCAATTCTGTTAATGATGGTAAGGAGAAAATCCAGGCAAATGATCTGGATGATCTGAAGAACCTGTATAATCTGTTTGTATATGATGTGCTTGGACTTAAAGAGGTTAAAGCAGATGAGAAGGATGATGAGTTGACCGGGAAGGTAATTGAGACCCTTCTTTCAATCAGGCATGAGGCTAAACATAATAAGGACTGGAAGACTGCAGACAGGATAAGGGATGAACTGGGTGCTCTGGGTATTGTAATAAAGGATACCAAAGATGGGGCAAGCTGGGAAAAATCCTGAACAGATCATATAATGTGTTATATATCGAATAAGATTACCATCGGTTCACTATCGCTGGGAGGCGATAGCCCGGTGAGGCTTCAGTCGATGACAAACAGCTCTACTCTTGATACCAGGGGGAGTGTGGCACAATCTATCCGTATAATTG
>JAUVKT010000012.1 GCA_030596125.1 Bacteroidales bacterium
GAAGTCTTATAATATATTGACCTCATTCGATAAATATGTTATTAACGAAAAGGGAACAGAAAAACCCTTTACCGGTAAATATACAGATCATAAGGAAGATGGAACATTTGTATGCAAACAGTGTGGATCAGCACTTTATAAATCTGACAGTAAATTCGATTCAAAATGTGGCTGGCCAAGTTTTGATGAGGTATGAAACTGCCATACTTGCCGGAGGTTGTTTCTGGGGTGTGGAATATTATTTACAGAAGCGCGAAGGTGTAAAGTCAGTTATTTCGGGATATATCGGAGGGCATATAAAAAATCCATCCTATAAAGAGGTGTGTACAGGTAAAACAGGCCATGCCGAAGCAGTAAAGGTTATTTATGATCCGGAAAAGATAAGTTATGAAGAGGTCGTCAGGCTGTTTCTGGAAATTCATGATCCAACCCAGGTCGACAGGCAGGGTCCGGATGTGGGTCATCAATACAGGTCTGAAATTTTCTATATGAATAATTACCAGAAAGAGATAGCAGAAATGCTGCTTGATGTTCTTGCCGGGAAAGGCTTTATTATTACTACCAGGGTTACAATAGCTTCAGAATTTTACGAGGCTGAAGATTACCATCAGGATTACTACCTTAATAATGGTAAGATGCCCTATTGTCATGGGTATACGAAGAGGTTTTAGAAGAAGTCGGGGAACCTGGAACCTGAAACTATCTCATCTCTCCAGGAATCCTTGTTTTTTCAGTACCCCCAGTAAAATTTTTGAAAAGGTTTCGTTGTCTTCTTTTTTGTACCTTACATCTGTAAATACCTGGGCGAGAGTTGATGTCTTGTTTTCTGCAATAAATTGTTTTGAATCTTCACGTGACTCTTTATCTGCATAAATGCGGTCTATATCATTATTGCTAAAATGATGGTAGGTCTCATTATGAACAATGGCTTCCATGGGAAGACGGTCAACCTGTTCCGGATCTTCACCCGGCCAGCCAAGGGTTACTGTAGTGACCGGCACCACACCTTCAGGGAGTTCAAGGATGTCAATTATTTTTTCGGCCATATAAATAGTTGTGCCGAGATAGCAAATTCCCAACCCTTTTGATTCTGCAGCAATGCAAAGGGTTTGTGCTGCAAGAAGTGCATCGATTGCCCCGGTCATAAATGAGAGGAAATTATTGTAACCCGGAACAGCATCGCGTTGCCTGCACCATTTATTAAACCTGTTATAATCTGCGCAAAAGGTTACAACTATTGGTGCATCTTTTACCATTGGTTGATTAAAATGTGCAGGAGACAACAGCTCTTTTTTGTTATCATCCCTTGTAACAATTATGCTATAGACCTGCATATTGCCCGTAGTTGAGGTTCTGGATGCAGCCTCCAGCAACTCAGTCAGCAGGGCATCATTAACCTCTCTGTCACTGTATTTCCTTATTGTTTTTCTATTAATCAGGCTGGTTATCATCGGTTCATTTTTAATTGTTGTGCAAAGTAATCAAATCTAACATGTAATTACAGGTGATAATTATCAGGTTGAGCAGTACTTTTATCAGGCTTTTCTAATCGAAGTCCACACCCAGTTCTTCGGTTACAGCTTTCAGGTCATCCCGTACGGCTGGTACGAGTGTAATGCCTTCTTTCATAATGCGTTCCTCGGCTTCCCTTTCAATATCACCGGGTATCAGCACTTTCTCCTCTCCTTCAACTGGTTTTGCAGAGCGGAAAATTTCGATCCATTCATCCATTCTTGCTTTAAATTCATCGGTTGTCATAAATGCATCTATTCTGATAGCTCCGAAAAAATGACCGGTGCCAAGTCCGACCTGACGATCTTTTGCAGGAAGATATGAGACCAGGGGAGATACAAAAGGGCCAAAGTTTGCCCCACTGAGAACTCCCGAAAGGATATCGACTATTGAACTGAGGCAATAACCTTTATGGCTGCCATGTAGCCTGTCACTACCAAGAGGAAGAATCGCGCCTCCATGCTTGAGCATTGAAGGATCATCAGTTGGTTGCCCTGTCTTATCCTGAATAAATCCAAGAGGCAATTTTTCTCCTTTTTTTTCAGCAATAACAACCTTTCCACGTGCTATAGGTGTTGAGGCAAAGTCGGCTACATAAGGAGGTTGTTTATGAGCAGGCACAGCAAAAGATACGGGGTTTGTACCCAGCATTCTTTCGACAGAGAAGGTAGGTGCTACAGAAGGGTTGGCGTTTGTAAGGCAGATACCGATCATATCATGCTCAAGTGCCATCATTGCATAGTATCCGGCTATACCATAATGGTTGGAGTTTCGTGTTGCCACCCATCCTGTTCCGGTCTTCCCGGCTTTCACGATAGCAAGTTCCATCGATTTTTTAGCACTTACCATTCCAAATGCAAGATCGCCGTCAACTACAGCTGTGCCGGGTGTTTCGTGAACCACCCTGATATCAGGTCTGGCATTCATTCTCCCCTGTTTCCAGAAGGTGTGGTAATCTTTGATTCTTAGTATTCCATGTGAACTGAGGTTACGCAATTCGCCTTTCAGAAGAACGTCGGCAATGGTTTCTGCATCAACAGAACTGCATCCCATTTTTTCAAAAACTATTCTGGTAACATCAAAGAGATAAGAGTATGAATACATGGTTTTTTATGTTTTAGGTTATTACTCGGAATTATAAATCGTCTTTTCTGAAAACATTTGTTGCAGAAGCCTGTGCAACAGGCATTATCACAAGATCATTAATATTTACATGATCAGGAAGGGTAGCGCAATAATAGATTACATTGGCTATATCTTCTCCGTAAAGAGGTTTGAGTCCGCTATAAGGTATGGCAGACTTCTCTTTATCACCCTTAAACCTCACAAGTGAAAATTCTGTGTCAACCATCCCGGGGGCTATATTTGTTACCTTGATATTATGGTTGAGAAGATCGATTCTCATTGATTTCGAAAGTGCATCCACGGCATGTTTAGTGGCGCAATAGACATTGCCGTTTTCATACACCTCCTTACCGGCGATTGATCCGATATTAATAATATGGCCTTTTTCTCTGGCTACCATATAAGGGGAAACAACTCTTGTAACATATAGAAGCCCTTTAATATTTGTGTCTATCATCCTGTCCCAGTCATCAACGTTACCACTGTTGATATGGTTAAGTCCGACCGCCAGACCGGCATTATTTACAAGGATATCAATCTCTTTCCATTCACCGGGAAGATTTCCAAGGTGATTCTTAACCTGCGACAGTTCCCTGACATCAAAGCACAGGGATAGTACCCTTACGCTTTTTGATGTTAACTCCTTTTTCAACTCATTAAGCCTCTCTTCCCTTCTTCCGGTAATGATCAGATCATAATTGTTTTCTGCAAATATTCTGGCAGTATTTAAACCAATACCGGAGGTTGCTCCGGTGACTAAAACAATTTTGTTCATACTTTTTTCAGATTAATCTGATAACGTTTTTTTCGACCTTTAAAATAACAGTTTTTTTTCAATATCAGTGTATGAAAATAGTTGCCTATGTAATCTGTGGTAAAACAATAATCAATTTAAATTCTATATTTGCAGGTTCAAAAGACTTGGTATATGGCTAAAAAACAGGAAGTACGAAGTATGTTTGACTCTATTGCCTGGAGATATGACTTTCTGAATCATTTTTTATCGTTTGGGATTGATTTTTTATGGAGAAGAAAGGCCATTAATGAGATAAGGAAGAGGATAGATCCTGTTAAGATTCTTGATATCGCAACTGGTACCTGCGATCTGGCCATTGCTGCTGTCAGATTAAACCCCGAATCAATATTCGGAATCGATATCTCACAACAAATGCTCGAAGAGGGGAGAAGGAAGATCCATAAAAAGCATCTCGAAGATATGATCACCATTTCCCTGGCTGACTGTGAGGAGTTGCCATTTGAGGAAAAGCAGTTTGATGTTACAATGGTTGCTTTTGGGGTAAGAAATTTTGAGAGTCCTGAGAAGGGGTTATCGGAGATGTTCCGGGTATTAAGGGTGGGTGGAATTGCTATGATCCTGGAGTTTTCCCGTCCTGAAAGTTTTCCGTTCAGGAGTGTTTATCATTTTTATTTCAAAAGGATATTGCCTCTGTTCGGAAAGTTGTTTTCAAAAGACGGTTCAGCGTATGGCTATCTTCCTGATTCGGTAAGTACGTTTCCTGAAAGTGACCAGTTTCTTGCTCTTATGAATAAAGCGGGATTTTCAAACCTGTTTCAAAGGCGGATGACAGGTGGAATAGCGACAATATATATAGGTCAGAGGAATTAACCAGGTTAAATACAATATTCATAAGGGGATTAAGTTTTATATTTGAAATAGCTAAGAAACTGGTAAGGTTGAAAAAAAGGATTAATATATTTCTTATTGTGGCAGCTGCTTTTTTGATCAGCGCAACAGCTTCGGGACAGAAAAAGAAGCCAATGAATAAGTCATGGTACGATGAGCAACCTCTCCATTTCGGATTCAGTATAGGCTTCAATACAATGGATTTTAGTATCACCAGGTCGCAGGATTATCTTGATATTGATTCACTCTATTCTGAAGTCAGTTTTCTTACACCAGGTATAAACATACAGGTGGTGATGGATCTCCGACCCGCAAAACACCTGGATATCAGGTTTCTTCCCGGAGTGTCATTTGGCCAGCGTAATGTTATGTTTTATAAAGATCAGGAAGTTGTTAATGACCAGCAGAGAGTCGAATCATCTTTTCTTGAGTTTCCTTTATTGTTAAAATACAAGGGAATGCGATTAAATAACGTGAGACCCTATGTAGTAACCGGGCTTAATTTCAGACACGACCTTGCAGGAAGAAAGGAGTATGACGATGAGGAGCCTGTTTACCTGAGGCTTCACAGGTCTGACCTCTATTATGAAATGGGTGCAGGACTGGATATGTATCTTCCCTATTTTAAGCTGGCAATTGAATTGAAAATGTCGAATGGACTCAGAAATGTTCTTATTGATGATCCTGCTCCCGGCTACCCCCAGTATGTAAATGCCATTGAGGTACTGAAATCAAGGATATGGGTTATAGCTTTTCATTTTGAATAGCTTTTACTCAATTACAGTCTGTACTATAATAGTGTAAATCATTCCCGGATTTATTATTAACCTGACCTTTTGAATTCACTTAATACCACTGCAACCGTTGAAGCTATATTTAATGAATCTAAACCGAAACCGCTGTTTCCGAATGATGGAATGGTAATTTTCCTGCCAGCATATCTCAAAAGACCCGCAGGCAGACCGGCAGATTCATTTCCAAACAAAATCAATCCCTTACCAGTGGCAGAAGACTTATAGATTGAATCTCCATCCAGGGTAGTGGCAAAAACCGGAAGGCCCATTTCAGCAGCAACTGGTAAAAGTTTGTCAAGGTCGGTATAATAAATATCAACGTGCAGCAGCGCCCCCATAGTTGATTGAACTACCTTTGGATTGTATAGGTCAACACTATTTAATGAACAGACTATATTCTTTATCCCGAACCAGGCAGCAAGACGTATAATGGTTCCAAGGTTCCCGGGATCCTGGATATAATCAAGTACTATACTCAGGCTCTCTTTCAGGCTTTCATGTTTAAGTTTATTTGACCGCATATGCACTATTGCCAGTGCTTTATTTGGAGTTTGAAGTGAACTGATTTTTTTTAATTCTGCAGAAGAGACTTCGATAACCTGTTCTGCCCGTTCAAGAAGGTAATCAGGTAACTGTGATAACCATTCAGTTTCACCGGCAACCAAATTCACGCCGGCATTTAACTCAAGGAATTCTTTTACCAGTTTATCTCCCTCTATAATAAAAAGGCGATTCTTATCCCTGTACTTTTTTATCCTGAGTGAGTTTATCAGTTTAATCGTATTGCTGCTAATCATCTGAGGGGTGTTTGATGGTTATACTTAATAGTGAACTATTATTTGATATATTTGCGATATTGATTATTACAAATTTTGAAATATTTTAAGTCAAATAAAAATATTAACTCAATTTACCTGGTTGTCGGGTTTGTTTTGTTGGCAATAATCAATTCTTGTAATCCTACTAAATATATATCTGATGAGGCTAGCCTTCTGGATAATAGTGATGTTAAGATTGATAATAATAAGGTGAAAAAGAGTGATATTCAACCATATATAAAACAGACTCCTAATAAAAGGATATTTGGCACAAGGTTCCATCTTGGGTTATATAATCTGTCGAATATCAAGAAGGACAGATGGCCGCATGGCTGGCTCAGGAATATCGGAGAGGAACCTGTGGTTTTTGACCCTTTTGCAGCTTCAAAATCTGCCGAACAGATTGAGAATTATCTTTTCTCCAAGGGCTATTTCAATGTTGAGGCAAATGCAGAATTTTTTGTTAAGAAAAAGAAAGCAAATATTACATATGAGATTACCACCAAAGATCCCTATAAGATACGGAAAGTTAAATATAATCTGGCTGACACCACTATAGGAAAGATTATTTTTATGGATTCTATTAACTGTCTTGTTGAGAGTGACCATATTTATGATGTGGATATGCTTCAGTCAGAAAGAATAAGGATAGAGAGACTAATAAAAGATATAGGATTCTATAGCTTCTCCCGTGATCATATCTATTTTAAGGTTGACAGTACGATTGGCAATAACCAGGTGGATATAGAGTATGAGGTCAGGATGCTGCCGGCCTATGGATACAATAACCGGATAGTAGAATCACCTCATCAGAGATATCGTGTCAGGGACGTATATATTTACACTGATTTTGACCCTAAAGGAGCCCTTGCCGGAGTAGGTGACTATTTGTCTGGTCTTGATACTATTGCCTATAAGGATTATTTCTTTATTTCAGACAAGAGTGATCCTACCCTGAAACTGGATGTAATTATACAATCATTATATATAAAACCGTCAGATATCTTCCAGATAACAAATATGGAACGAACGCAGGCTCACCTGAACTCACTACGTACCTATCGCCTGGTAAATGTCAGATACCAGGAGGTTGCCCCATCCATTAAAAGTAAGTATGGAGAGTTATTTCTCGATTGTATTATTCAACTGACTCCTGTTTCACAACAATCTTATAGTATTGAACTTGAGGGTACAAATTCAGCCGGAAATCTGGGAGGTGCAGTGAATCTCATTTATAACCACAAGAATCTATTCAGGGGGGCTGAACAGCTAAATATAAAATTAAAGGGAGCTTATGAATCATTGTCTGAAAACATGTCAGGGTCGAGAAGTTTTCAGGAGTATGGTTTTGAGTCAAGTCTTACACTACCAAAGTTCCTTCTGCCATTCCTCGAAAAGGAGAGTTTTATAAAAAAATATAACCCGAAGTCTGTTATCCAGGCTGCATATAATTATCAAAAGATGCCTGTTTATACCCGAACAGTTGCAAATGCTACTTTTGGCTATAACTGGAAATCGAACAGGTTTACTTCTCATAATGTTAACCCTTTGCAGTTTAATATCGTTAATCTGCCTTATATTGACCCGGAATTTGAGTTGAGAATCGATACATCATCTTACCTTGCTTATAGTTACAAAGATATACTCATATTGGGTGGAAATTATATTTATACATTTAATAATCAGAATATTAAAAAATCGAAAGATTATTGGTTTCTGAAGTTTAAGGGTGAATTGGCAGGTAACTTGCTGGCGTTGGGTTATGAGGCAGCCGGAGTTCAGAAAGACTCCTATTACCAGGTATTTGGCCAATCTTTTGCCCAGTATTTCAGGGGAGACATAGATGTGAGGTATTACAGAACTCTGAATGAATTTAGCTCGGTTGCATATCGTGGTTTTGCAGGTGTGGGAGTTCCTTATGGCAATTCGAAGGTTATTCCCTTTGAGAAGCAATATTTTGGAGGCGGGGCTAATGGTATACGCGCATGGCAGGTCAGGTCACTTGGTCCGGGATCGTATACCCGTGTAGATTCTTCTTTCTTTAACCAGACTGCCGATATAAAGCTGGAGTTAAACGCAGAGTACCGGTTTAAGCTTTTCTGGATACTTGAGGGAGCTCTGTTTGCTGATGCAGGTAATATCTGGACAATTCACGAGGATACAGACCGACCGGGATCTCAGTTTGATTTTAACAGGTTTTATAAGGAGATAGCAATTGGAGGAGGAGTAGGGCTCCGGTTTGATCTGAAATTTTTAATTCTGCGAACTGATATGGGTATAAAGCTCCGTGACCCACAACTCCCGGATTATCCGAAATGGATTCTGAGCCGCAGAAACCTTAACTGGGAAGACGACTTTACACTCAGTTTCAGTATAGGATATCCGTTTTAGGATGTCAAATGTCAAATGTCAAATGTCAAAAGGGAGCCGAGCGTTAATAAATTATCCTGTGGATGATTTTAGCGAGGAGCCAGACTGCAGCGAAGGATTTAAAAAGGCAATAATAACAAATAAACTCATTAAAGATGGCAAATGTCGATTTTTCAGTGCGTGATAGTTTTGGGACTAAAGCAGGTGTTATAGCTGCGGCAGCAGGTTCTGCTATTGGGCTTGGTAATATCTGGAGGTTTCCCTATGTTGCCGGACAAAACGGTGGAGGAGCTTTTTTACTAATATACCTCGGTTTCATTCTTGTTATAGGTTTTCCTGTAATGTTGGCTGAACTATCAATTGGCCGCAGAGCTCAACGGAATGCTCTCGGTTCTTTTAAAAAGCTTGCTCCGGGTAAACCCTGGTACCTGGTTGGCCTGATGGGTGTTGTTGCTGCGTTTATGATTCTGGCATTTTACAATACAATTGCGGGATGGACCCTTGAGTATCTTGCCCAGGCAGTAGGTAACGGTTTTAACGGTAAATCATCAGATGAGTTGAAAAATTCCTTTGAGGCTTTCCAGTCAGGAACATTTCGTCCTGTCTTCTGGCAATTGATTTTTATTTTACTGACCGGTTATATTGTATTTCTGGGTGTAAAAAAAGGAATTGAGAAATATACTAAAATATTGATGCCGTTACTTGTGGTTTTGGTTGTAATTATCGCAATCAAGTCATTAACCCTGCCGGGAGCAAGAGAGGGGTTGGTTTTTCTTTTTAAACCCGATTTTTCAAAGATATCATGGACTGTTATCCTTGATGCACTCGGTCAGGCTACTTTCTCTTTGAGTATAGGGATGGGCACACTAATAACATACGGTTCGTATATTCAAAAGAATAATAACCTTGCCAATACTGTACTCAAGGTAACGGCTGCTGATACAGCTATTGCGGTTTTAGCCGGAATAATGATATTTCCTGCAGTATTTGCTTTTAATATTGATCCTGCAGAAGGTTTCGGGTTGGTATTTATTGTTCTGCCTGGCATTTTTGAGCAGATGGCGGGGGGGTATTTTTTCGGCATTCTATTTTTTATTTTACTTGCTATTGCAGCATTAACATCGACTGTATCTATTTTTGAGGTTATTGTAGCTTACTTCTCAGAAGAGTTGAATATGACAAGACACAGAGCCACTATAATCGGTTCAGTTGCTCTCGCCTTCGTAGGAGTGTTTGCAACACTATCTTTTGGTCCGCTTAGTGGTGCCCTGATATTCGATAAGACGATATTCGAATGGTTTGAGTATTTATCGGTCAATATTATGCTTCCCCTTGGAGCAATATTTCTTGTATTGTTTGTCGGATGGTATCTTGGCAGAAAAAATGTAGAAGATGAGCTTACAAGCGGAGGATCCCTTAAAGTTAAACTATTAGGATTATTTATGATAGTTGTGAAATTTATTGCACCGATAGCTATTACCCTGGTGTTTATATACGGACTGGGCCTGATAGGGAAAAAAGATAAGAAGAAGTCTGAACCTGTTGCTGACGAACAGGCTTTTGCTAATAATACTTTTTTGCCTGGTAGAACAATTGAGTTGTTTACATGATTTTTTAACTGGTTAGTTTGTTAAACCGTATTTCCTGAAGAAAATGCTACTATCACCTCCTGATCCGCTGACAATATGTGACAGGATAAACCTTGCCTTCAAGCCGGTAGTTGATCTCCTTGATGTGATATTTTTCTGGGATCCTGTAAAGGCGGCAGGCATTGACATTGGGGCAGATGTACCTATTGTTGTATTATGGCTGCTGTTTGGAGGTCTCTATTTTACCTTCAGAATGAGGTTTATCAATATACGTGCATTCAGACATGCTTTTGGTCTGATCACAGGACGATATGATAAGCCCGGTAATGTTGGTGAGGTAAGTCATTTCCAGGCCCTTACCACTGCTCTTTCTGCAACAGTCGGACTCGGAAATATTACAGGTGTTGCTATAGCTATTACCATTGGCGGACCTGGCGCTACCTTTTGGATGATACTGGCCGGGTTTTTTGGTATGTCACTGAAATTTACGGAGTGCACACTTGGGATAAAGTACAGACATGTTGATGAAAACGGAAAGGTTTCAGGCGGACCGATGTACTATTTAAGTAAAGCATTATCTCTTAAGAAACTTGGAGGACTGGGTAAGGTGCTTGCTCTTTTTAGCGCCATTATGATGGTGCTGGCCTCATTTGGAGGGAGTAACATGCTACAGGCGAATCAGAGTTTTGCTCAGTTTGCAACAATTTTACCCGGAATAGAGGGGTATGGATTCTGGTTTGGTGTCGGACTGTCTGTTTTGATAGCAATGGTAGTAGTTGGTGGGATTAAGGCTATCGCAAGAGTAACCGAAAAACTTGTCCCCTTTATGGCCGTTCTTTATATTGGTGCTGCACTTGTAATTATTGTAATGAATTTCAGCAGAGTTGATGATGTATTTATATTGATAATCAGAAGCGCTTTTCATCCTGTTGCAGTTGAGGGGGGAATTATAGGAGTAATTATTACCGGGTTCAGGAGAGGCGCCTTCTCTAATGAGGCAGGTGTAGGCTCGGCTGCTGTTGCACATGCTGCTGCCCGGACAGACGATCCGGTTAAGGAGGGTATTGTAGCAATGCTTGGGCCATTTATTGATACTATTATTATTTGTACAATGACAGCCCTTGTAATAATCTTCACCGGTTTTCATTCCATTGACGGAACACTCGAGGGTACTGAACTTACATCTGCAGCTTTTGCTTCTGTCTTTCCATGGTTCCCTTACCTGCTTGTTGCTGTAATACTCTGTTTTGCATTTTCAACTATGATCTCCTGGTCATATTATGGTTTAAATGGGTTTAAATTTATTTTTGACAAAGGTCTCCGGAAACTTACCGGCAGCAACAGGTCTTCGGGATATATTTATTATTTTTTCTTTCTCTCATTTACAGTTATAGGAGCATCAAGCTCTCTTGATAATGTTATAGCTTTTTCAGATATGATGGTGTTAACTCTGGCATTTCC
This sequence comes from Bacteroidales bacterium, assembly GCA_030596125.1. Taxonomy (GTDB): domain Bacteria; phylum Bacteroidota; class Bacteroidia; order Bacteroidales; family VadinHA17; genus JAUVKT01. The sequence goes on from JAUVKT010000012.1 coordinate 11,315, forward strand.
TAATATTACCGGCCTGTTAATTCTTGCTCCTGAGATATGGAGCGATCTGAAGAATTATATGTCCCGACTCAGACAGGATGACATTATCAAGTACAGGTAATTCCTCTTTTTTTATTAACTTGCATAGTCTCACTGTATAAAATTATTATGTCTTTTAAGGCAAATACCCGGCGTTGGTTTGGTTATTCCAGGAGAGAAAGAACCGGTTCGCTCGTGCTTGTAATAATTATATTGTTTGTTATGAGTTACCGGTTTGCAGACTATCACTTTCGTTCCGGGAAGATAGCCGGAACAGGCTCACAGGCAATTAGTGATGCTGTGGAGAGTGATACTATCTTCGAAGAAGACTTGTCAGGGTATGATGTTCCATCAGATATTACAACTTTTGATCCGAATACCGCTTCAGTTGAGATTCTTTTAAAGAATGGCCTTACCGGAAGACAGGCAACTACACTTATAAATTACAGGAAAAGTGGAGGCAGGTTTTATAAGGCTGAAGATTTCAGGAAGATCTATGGAATTGACCGGGAGTTACAGGATATACTTATTCCACATATTTTTATTGCACCGTCGGTTATCAGAGATAGTGATAACAGATATACAGGGAAACCTTACCGGCATGATAAAGACAGTGTCGTATCCGAACGAAAGGATAATGAATTTTATTATATAGAAAAAATTGAAATTAATAGCGCTGACTCTTCTGAATTTGAGAGGATGCCGGGACTGGGTCCGGTTTTGTCAGCCAGGATCGTTAAATATCGAAATTTACTTGGAGGTTTTGTTACAACAGACCAGCTTACACAGGTGTATGGTATCAATGATTCACTAATGATGCAAATTTCTGATTATGTAACCGTCGACCAGATGAATATTCGGCATCTTGACCTTAACAGTGCAGAATACAGGGATTTGATAAGGCATCCATATATTAACAGGGCGCAGACTAAATCAATCCTGAGATACAGGGAGGTTACAGGGGAAATAAATAACAGAGGCGAATTGGTGATAAATAATATTTTTACAGTGGAAGAGATTGAGAGACTGGCACCTTATATTGTAGTTGCTGATACTATATGAACCGGGCATAGGAAAATAAATAATAAACAGGTTAAATGAAAGTTGCAAAAGTTGGTTATAATTCTTATTTTTAAAGAAGCAAGTAAATCAATAAAACAGGGTTAATTATGGGAAAATGGGATAGCAGCTAAATTATTTATAGAAAAGTTTTGAAAAAAGGATAACACTTTCTAACTTTGCGGCTCATTTCTAAACAGAAGAAGAATTATGATAATCGTTCCGATTAAAGAAGGTGAAAATATTGAAAGGGCATTGAAAAAATTCAAGCGTAAGTTTGAGAAGACAGGTGTTGTTCGTGAATTAAGGACACGTCAGGCTTTCATCAAGCCTTCTGTGCGTCGCAGAGAAGAGATTAAAAAAGCGATTTACGTACAACAATTACAACAGGAAGAGGAGTAACATTCTCTTTGTTATTTATTCCCATTTAAACAGATCGGGGTTCCTTCTATGGGTTATAAGGAATCATTTCTTGACTACTTGAAATTTGAGAAGCATTATTCTCAGCATACTGTCCGTTCGTATAAGAACGATCTGGATCAGTTTTTTGTATTTATAGCATCTCACTGTGGATCTGAGGATCCGGAGAGTGTTATTTCATCTGATGTCAGATCGTGGATGGTATCCATGATTGACTCAGGGTATTCTACGACATCGGTTCACAGAAAGATTTCCGGATTAAGATCATTCTACAGATTTCTAAGAAGAGAGGGTTTTGTTACAACTGACCCTGTTGAAAAGGTTATATTGCCAAAAAGGAAAAAGCGGCTTCCTCTATTCGTTGAGGAGGAATCATTAAACAGGCTTCTCGACAGTTATGATTTTGGTGATGGTTTTAGTGGTAGAAGAGACCGTACCATTATTGAGATGTTATATCTTACCGGGATGAGGCGGGCTGAACTGGTTGGTTTGAGGGATGGTGATATTGACATTAAGGGTCTTACTGTAAAAGTTACCGGAAAGAGGAATAAGGAACGGATAATTCCGCTGTTAAGTGGTTTTTGTGATGATATTACAATTTACCTTGAACAGAGAAGCGCCTCAGGAATAGCCAGGGAAGAGGATTGGTTTTTTGTAACAGACCGTGGTAACAAACTATATGACAAGTATGTTTATAATGTAGTAAACAGGTACCTCGATATGGTGACAACCATTGAAAAAAAGAGTCCGCATATCCTGCGTCACACTTTTGCCACACATATGCTGAACCATGGCGCTGACCTCAATTCAATAAAAGAGATCCTGGGGCATGCCAATCTTTCGGCTACCCAGATATATACGCATAATACTTTTGAGAAGTTAAAAGATGTATACAAACAGGCCCATCCAAGGGCTGCTAAATAATAAGGAGGAAAAAATATGAATATTCAGATCCATTCTGTAAAGTTTGACGCAGACAAGAAGTTGATTGATTTTGTAACACAAAAAATTAACAAATTGAGCCAGTACAGCGATGATATAGTTAGTGCTGAAGTTTTTCTCAGGCTCGATAAGGATCAGGAGAAGGAAAATAAGCTTACAGAAGTCAAGCTGGAGTATCCCGGAGGACCTCTTTTTGCAAAGAAACAGAGCAGGAGTTTTGAAGAGGCTACAGATCTTGTTGCAGATGCCCTGAAGAAGCAGATTACAAGACAGAAAGAGAAGATGAGGAGGTAGGTCTCTTTTTTTCCTGAAAATATTATCTTTTTATTTGTTGATTAAAATTTATATTAATACATTTGCAAACCGATTTTGGGGGTGAAAACCAGGGTCGAAAAGCGTTCTTTAAAATTGCCGATGTAGCTCAGTTGGTCAGAGCAGCTGATTTGTAATCAGCAGGTCGGGGGTTCGAATCCCTTCATCGGCTCTTGAGCGAATTTGTAAGTGTATTACTGTTAATGATATCTCAGTTGGGGAGATACCAAAGTGGCCCACTGGGGCAGACTGTAAATCTGCTGTCGCACGACTTCGCAGGTTCGAATCCTGCTCTCCCCACTTTTTAACATAGACCAGGGTCGGCACTTATTATTGACGATGTAAAACCTGTCCTCTTTTGGAAAAATAAGCGGGAGTAGCTCAGTTGGTAGAGCATCAGCCTTCCAAGCTGAGGGTCGCGGATTCGAATTCCGTCTCCCGCTCAAATTTTGCCGATGTAGCTCAGGGGTAGAGCACTTCCTTGGTAAGGAAGAGGTCATGGGTTCAACTCCCATCATCGGCTCAAAAGATTTATTAATGAAAATTGAATTTTAATATAAAAATACGTTAGGAGTTATGGCTAAAGAAAAATTTGACAGGTCGAAACCGCACGTAAATATCGGTACCATTGGTCACGTAGACCATGGTAAGACTACATTGACGGCTGCTATCACTATGGTACTTGCTAAAAACGGTCTTTCAGAGATCAGGGACTTTGACTCAATTGACAATGCACCTGAAGAGAAAGAAAGGGGTATTACTATTAATACTGCTCACGTTGAGTACTCGACAGCAAATCGTCATTATGCACACGTTGACTGTCCTGGACACGCTGACTATGTTAAAAACATGGTTACGGGTGCAGCTCAGATGGACGGTGCTATTCTTGTAGTTGCTGCAACAGACGGTCCGATGCCTCAGACTCGTGAGCATATCCTGCTTGCACGTCAGGTGAATGTGCCTAAGATCGTTGTTTTCATGAACAAAGTTGACATGGTAGATGATGAAGAATTACTTGAACTCGTAGAAATGGAAATTCGTGAACTTCTCGATTTTTACGAATTTGACGGTGATAAGACACCTATAATTCTTGGTTCTGCCCTTGGCGCGATGAATGGTGAGCAAAAATGGGAAGATAAGGTAATGGAACTTATGGAGGTAGTTGATGAGTTTATTCCGATTCCTCCCCGTGATTTTGAGAAACCTTTCTTGTTACCCGTTGAGGATGTATTCTCTATTACTGGTCGTGGTACAGTTGCTACCGGAAGGATCGAAACTGGTATTGTTAATACTGGTGATGAGCTTATGATGGTTGGACTTGGTGCCAACAAGCGTAAGACTGTTTGTACTGGTGTTGAGATGTTCCGTAAAATACTTGATCGTGGTGAAGCCGGTGATAATGTTGGTCTTCTGCTTCGTGGTGTTGATAAGAATGAGATCAAAAGAGGTATGGTAATGGCAGCTCCTGGTTCTATCACTCCTCATACTAAGTTTAATGCCGAGGTTTACATACTTAAAAAAGAAGAGGGTGGACGTCATACTCCATTCCATAATAAGTATCGTCCTCAGTTTTATGTGAGAACACTTGATGTTACCGGTGAAATATCACTTCCTGAAGGAACTGAGATGGTAATGCCTGGTGATAGGGTGACTATATTGGTTGAGCTTATTACACCTGTAGCCATAAATACCGGTCTTCGTTTTGCTATCCGTGAAGGAGGCAGGACTGTTGGTGCCGGTCAGGTTACTGAGATTGTTGAGTAAGATTATAACTCTTATAAATGTCTTTATGGACATCCTGGTTTTAAGGGATGTTCATTACGATATACGGGTGTAGCTCAGTTGGTAGAGCACTGGTCTCCAAAACCAGGTGTCGGGAGTTCGAGCCTCTCCTCCCGTGCTAATGTTTAAAAATAATGGGAAAGATCAATAAGTACTTCAAGGAATCGTATACAGAGTTGATGCATAAGGTTACCTGGCCTACATGGAGTGAACTGCAAAACAGCACAACAGTTGTAATGATAGCTTCACTGATTGTTGCCCTGACCGTTTGGGTAATGGATTATGCATTCGATAATATTATGACGTTTGTTTATCAGATGTTATATTAAAGAAAGATAAAAACCCAAATGGGAGAGAGTGTAAAAAAGTGGTATGTGCTTCGCGCCATTGGAGGTAAGGAGAAAAAAGTTAAGGAATATATTGAGAGTGAGATAAACCGTCTCAATCTCCAGGAATATATTGCTCAGGTACTGATCCCTACCGAAAAGGTATATCAGATCAGGCAGGGCAAGAAAATCAACAAGGAGAGAAATTTTTTCCCCGGTTATATTCTTATTGAGGCTGTTCTGGTTGGTGAGATACCACATATTCTCAAAAGTATTCCTAATGTTATTGGTTTCCTGGGAACCCGGCAGGGAGATCCCGTTCCATTAAGAAAGGCTGAGATAAACAGGATACTTGGAAAGGTTGATGAACTGGCTGCCAGTGATGAGGAGATAAATATTCCATTTTTCGTTGGAGAGTCTGTAAAAGTTGTGGATGGTCCGTTTAACAGCTTTACGGGTATTATAGAAGAGGTAAATAACGAGAAGAAAAAGCTTAAAGTTATGGTTAAGATTTTTGGTCGTAAAACACCACTTGAACTAAGCTTTATGCAGGTTGAAAAAGATAGTTAGGATTTATTAATTAAAGATATTGGTAGTTGCGACAATATAATGCTTCCTGAGTGACTACCAAGCTCTCGCGTAAACTAAGCAAAGTAAATTATGGCAAAAGAAGTTGCTGGTATTATTAAGCTACAGATTAGAGGCGGCACAGCTAATCCATCTCCACCGGTGGGACCTGCATTAGGTGCTAAAGGTGTGAATATAATGGAATTCTGTAAGCAGTTTAATGCGAGGACCCAGGACAAAGCTGGAAAAGTTATACCGGTTATTATTACTGTTTATGCTAACAAGTCATTTGACTTTGTTATTAAAACACCCCCGGTAGCTGTTCAGCTTTTAGAGATGGCCAAAATCAAGAAGGGCTCACCAGAGTCCAACAGAGAAAAGGTATCTTCGATTTCCTGGGATCAGGTCAGAAAAATTGCTGAAGATAAGATGGAGGATCTGAACTGTTTTACAGTTGAATCCGCTATGAAAATGGTAGCAGGTACTGCCAGAAGTATGGGAATAACCATGAAAGGAGAATTCCCTGGTAGTAACTAAAAATTGAAAGGACAAAATGACTAAACTTACCAAAAATAAAAAGTTGGCTCTTGAAAAGTTTGAAAGAGGTAAACTTTATGGTTTGACCGAAGCTTGCGATTTGGTTAAGGAGATTACAACAACCAAATTTGATGCTTCAGTTGATATGGATGTAAGGTTAGGTATTGATCCGAGAAAATCTAATCAGATGGTTCGTGGTGTTGTTTCACTTCCTCACGGTACAGGTAAAGAGACAAGGGTACTTGTTCTTTGTGCACCTGAAAAGGAGGATGAGGCAAAAGAGGCCGGAGCCGATCACGTTGGTCTTGATGACTATGTCGAAAAGATCAAAGGTGGCTGGACAGATATCGATGTGATCATAACTATGCCTTCCGTAATGGGTAAGGTCGGTCAGCTTGGTAGGATACTTGGTCCGAGAGGACTGATGCCTAATCCAAAAAGTGGTACGGTAACCATGGAGATTGGAAAGGCTGTTAAAGAAGTGAAGCAGGGTAAGATTGATTTCAAGGTTGATAAATTTGGGATCATTCATGCCGCAATCGGAAAAGTTTCATTCACACCTCAACAGATTGCTGATAATGCAAGGGAATTTGTGTCAACAATCAATAAACTTAAACCACAGGCTGCAAAAGGTACTTATTTGGAAAGCATTTTCCTTTCAAGTACTATGAGCCACGGTATTAAGATTGACCCTAAGGGTCTGGAAGAATAAATAATTAAGGAGGAAAAATGAAACGTGAAGAGAAAATCACTATTATAGACAGCCTTGCTGAAACCCTGGACAAGTACAGCCACTTATATCTGACTGATACTGCTCAGCTGAATGCTGCAGATACCTCTGCTCTGAGAAGAAAATGTTTCGAAAGCGAGATCCAGATGATCGTCGTAAAGAACACACTTTTGAAAAGAGCAATGGATAAATCTGATAAGGATTTTAAGGAACTCTATGGAGTTCTGAAAGGTTCTACGTCTATCATGTTTTCAAATACCGGAAATATTCCTGCAAAAATCATTAAGGAATTCCGCAGTAAACATGATAAGCCTGTTCTGAAAGGTGCTTTTGTTGAAGAGTCTGTTTACCTGGGTGATGATATGCTTGATACCCTTGTAGCAATTAAATCCAAGGATGAATTGCTCGGTGATATTATTGCATTACTGCAATCACCTGTTAAAAACGTACTTTCTGCACTGCAAACAGGTTCCAGCACCATACATGGTGTTTTAGAAACACTCTCAAACAGGGAGAATAATTAATAAGTAATTACCAAATTTAAAAATATAACGAAAAATGGCAGATCTTAAAAAGTTAGCAGAAGAGCTAGTTAACTTAACTGTTAAAGATGTAAACGAATTAGCAAATATTCTTAAGGAAGAATATGGCATTGAGCCTGCTGCTGCAGCTGTTACTGTTGCCGGTCCTGCTGCAGGCGGTGATAGCGCTGCTACAGAAGAGAAGAGCGAATTTGACGTAATCCTGAATGCGGCTGGAGGTCAAAAGCTTCAAATAGTTAAACTTGTTAAAGAATTGACAGGTCTTGGGCTGAAAGAAGCTAAGGCAGTTGTCGATTCTGCACCAGCTCCAATAAAGGAAGGTATTTCCAGGGATGAAGCTGAAGCATTGAAAAAGCAATTAGAAGAAGCGGGAGCTGAAGTTGAACTTAAATAAGTTTACCTCTTATATAAGGTTATCAGGTTTAGTTCCGATTCAATTGGGACTAAGCCTTTTTATCGTTTAATATTAAGTTCATTTAATTCCATCATAAATGTCCTCAAATAAAAGTAATAGAATAAGTTTTGCTGCAATAAAGAATCAACTTGAATATCCTGATTTTCTGGAGGTTCAGTTAAAATCTTTCAGAGAGTTTTTCCAGATGGGAACAACTCCGGCTAACAGAAAGCAAGAGGGACTGGCAAAAGTTTTTACAGAAAACTTTCCTATAAGTGATACAAGAAATAATTTTATTCTTGAATTTATTGATTTTTTTATTGACCCTCCACGCTATACTATTGACGAGTGTATTGAACGTGGTCTGACATACAGTGTGCCCCTGAAGGCAAAGCTGAAGCTTTATTGTACCGACCCCGAACATGAAGATTTTGATACCGTTATACAAAATGTATATCTGGGTACAATTCCCTATTTGACAGATAAGGCAACCTTCGTTATTAACGGTGCTGAAAGGGTGGTTGTTTCACAGTTGCACAGATCCCCCGGTGTGTTTTTCGGGCAGAGTGTTCATGCCAACGGAACCAAACTTTACTCAGCAAGAATAATCCCCTTTAAGGGTTCATGGATCGAATTTGCTACCGACATTAACAATGTTATGTATGCGTATATCGATCGTAAGAAGAAACTTCCTGTTACAACACTGCTAAGGGCTATAGGATACGAAAGTGACAAGGAGATACTGGAGATATTTAATCTTGCTGAAGAACAAAAAGTATCAAAAACAAATCTTAAAAAATTAGTTGGCCGCAAACTCGCTGCCAGGGTTCTTAAATCATGGTTTGAGGATTTCGTGGATGAAGATACCGGTGAATTGGTGTCGATTGAAAGAAACGAGGTTGTGCTTGATAGGGAAACTGTCATCGAAAGCGAACATATCGATCTGATAGTGGATTCCGGAGCCAAAAATATCCTGTTGCATAAGGAAGACCAGAATGTATCAGATTATGCAATTATCTATAACACACTGCATAAAGACCCATGTAACTCAGAAGAAGAAGCTGTTCTCTATATCTATCGCCAGTTAAGAAATGCTGAACCACCTGATGTTGCAACAGCACGCGATGTGATTGATAAACTGTTCTTTTCTGATAAGCGTTATGACCTGGGTGAAGTAGGTCGCTACAGGATAAATAAGAAACTTGGTTTGAATACAGAGATGAATGTAAAAGTTCTGACCAAAGAAGATATTATCGAGATTATTAAATACCTCATCGAACTAATCAATTCAAAAACAGATATTGATGATATCGACCACCTTAGTAACAGAAGGGTGCGGACAGTAGGTGAGCAACTATATAACCAGTTTGGAATCGGACTTGCCCGTATGGCACGAACCATAAGGGAAAGAATGAATGTCAGGGATAATGAAGTGTTTACCCCGGTTGATCTTATTAACTCCAAAACACTTTCATCAGTAATTAACTCATTCTTTGGGACAAACCAGCTATCACAGTTTATGGATCAGACTAATCCGCTGGCTGAGATGACCCATAAGAGAAGAATGTCGGCACTCGGACCAGGGGGTCTGTCGCGTGAAAGGGCAGGTTTCGAGGTAAGGGATGTACACTATACTCATTACGGACGCCTTTGTCCGATCGAGACTCCTGAAGGTCCGAATATCGGGCTTATTTCATCTCTCTGTGTATATTCCAAGATTAACACGCTTGGGTTTATTGAGACACCGTACAGGAAAGCTAAGGATGGTGTAGTTGATCTTACGAATGATGGTATAATCTGGCTTAGCGCTGAGGAAGAGGAGGATAAGATTATTGCTCAGGCAAATGCCCCCCTCGATGAAAATGGTAAATTTGTAAATCCAAGGGTTAAATCAAGGTTTGAAGCCGATTATCCACATGAAGAGGCCGGTAAAGTCGACCTGATGGATGTGGCTCCTAACCAGATTGCCTCTATAGCTGCATCGCTTATTCCATTCCTGGAGCACGATGATGCTAACAGGGCACTTATGGGATCCAACATGATGCGTCAGGCTGTTCCCCTTATGAAACCTGAGGCTCCTATTGTTGGTACTGGCCTTGAAGGAAAGATGGTAAGGGACTCAAGAATACTGATCGTGGCTGAAGGTGACGGTGTTGTTGAGTTTGTTGATGCCGAAGAGATAATTATCAGATATTCAAGAAGCGACGAAGAGAAGTTTGTGAGCTTTGACGATGATATGAAAAGGTATAAGCTTCCCAAATATCTTAAGACAAACCAGAATACATGTGTTAACCTTATCCCTATTGTTAAAAAGGGTGATAAGGTGAAGAGAGGTGATGTCCTTACCGAAGGGTATGGTACCGAAAATGGTGAGCTGGCTCTTGGCCGTAACCTTAAGGTGGCATTTATGCCCTGGAAAGGATATAATTTTGAGGATGCAATCGTGATATCTGATAAGGTAGTTCAGGACGATATCTTTACTTCAATTCATATAGATGAGTACCAACTGGAGGTAAGGGATACCAAAAGAGGTATTGAGGAGCTTACGTCAGATATTCCTAATGTTAGTGAAGAGGCGACTAAGGATCTTGATGAAAACGGATTGATAAGGATTGGAGCTCATGTAAAACCAGGTGATATCCTGATCGGTAAGATTACTCCTAAGGGAGAATCAGATCCTTCACCTGAAGAAAAACTTTTGCGGGCAATATTTGGCGATAAAGCGGGTGATGTTAAAGACGCTTCACTTAAGGCTGGTCCGTCACTGAATGGAGTAGTTATCAATAAGAAACTATTCTCCAGGTCAATTAAAGATCGTAAATCAAAGTCAGTTGAGAAACCTCTGCTCGAAAAAATTGATGCAGAGTTTGAAAAAAGTGCTGAAGATCTGAAGATGCGCCTGGTCGATAAACTCTTCATTCTTGTTAACGGAAAGACATCTCAAGGTGTAAAGGATTATCTTAACGTAGATATAATTCCTAAGGGTACTAAATTTACCCTCAAGCAGTTACAAGAACTTGATTATCTGAACATTAATCCTAATAAATGGACTACAGACAAGAAAAAGAATGATACCATATATCAGCTACTGCATAACTATCTTATTAAGTATAAGGAGACTGACGGTGTTTACAAAAGAAAGAAATACAATATCAGTATTGGAGATGAATTACCAATAGGTATTATCCGTTTGGCTAAGGTTTATATTGCCAAGAAACGTAAAGTTAAGGTTGGAGATAAGATGGCGGGCAGGCACGGAAACAAGGGTATTGTCGCCAAGATTGTACGTGCTGAAGATATGCCATTTCTGGAGGATGGAACCCCGGTAGACATAGTTCTTAATCCACTTGGAGTGCCTTCCAGGATGAATCTCGGGCAGATTTATGAAACGGTTCTCGGATGGGCAGGTCAAAAACTTGGACTTAAGTTTGCCACCCCTATATTTGATGGCGCTTCAATTGAAGAGATCACTGAATATACAGAAAAGGCTGAAGTACCCAGGTTCGGAAAGACTTATCTTTATGATGGCGGTACCGGTGAACGTTTTCATCAACCGGCAACAGTTGGTATAATTTACGTGCTTAAACTGGGCCACATGGTTGATGATAAGATGCATGCACGCTCTATTGGACCATATTCACTTATTACGCAACAACCACTGGGAGGTAAAGCACAGTTTGGTGGTCAGCGTTTTGGTGAAATGGAAGTTTGGGCTCTCGAAGCATTCGGAGCTGCCCATCTGCTTCAGGAGATACTTACAATAAAGTCTGATGACGTAATAGGAAGAGCTAAAGCTTATGAAGCGATAGTTAAGGGAGAACCAATGCCTCAGCCAGGCATACCTGAGTCACTTAACGTGTTGCTTCATGAACTGAGAGGTCTCGGTCTCAGCCTTAACCTTGATTAATTCAGGGTTAAGTTTTTTTTTATTTTTTGATTTTAATACATATATCATATGTCATTCAGGAAAGATAGCAAAACCAGAACTAACTACTCAAAGATCACTATTGGCCTGGCTTCACCCGAGGAAATCCTCGATCGTTCAAGTGGAGAGGTACTAAAACCTGAAACAATTAACTATCGTACATATAAACCCGAGCGCGATGGTTTGTTTTGTGAAAGGATCTTTGGACCGGTAAAGGACTATGAATGTCACTGTGGAAAATACAAGAGAATCAGATATAAGGGTATTGTGTGTGACCGATGTGGCGTTGAGGTAACAGAGAAAAAGGTTCGCCGGGAAAGGATGGGGCATATTGCACTGGTTGTTCCCGTTGCACATATATGGTATTTCAAGTCACTCCCCAATAAAATTGGGTATTTACTTGGTTTACCTACCAAGAAACTGGATTCAATTATCTATTATGAAAGATACGTGGTAATTAACCCGGGTATTAAAGCTGCCGATGGGATTCAGTACCTCGATTTTCTGACTGAGGAGGAGTACCTTGATATAATTGAGACACTTCCAAAAGATAATCAGTATCTGGATGATGATCATCCGGATAAGTTTATCGCAGAGATGGGAGCACAGTCACTTCATATGCTTCTTAGCCGGCTTAAGCTTGATGAACTTTCATTCACACTCAGGCATAAAGCCAACACTGAAACTTCACAGCAGCGGAAAAATGAAGCTCTTAAGAGACTTCAGGTTGTTGAGGCATTCAGAGCATCAAAAAGTATAAACAAACCCGAATGGATGATAATTAAGGTGGTACCTGTGATACCCCCTGAACTTAGACCTCTTGTTCCGCTTGACGGTGGAAGATTTGCCACCAGTGATCTTAACGATCTGTATAGGAGAGTTATTATCAGGAATAACCGTCTTAAGAGACTTATCGAAATAAAGGCTCCGGAAGTTATTCTGAGAAATGAAAAGCGAATGCTTCAGGAGTCTGTAGATTCATTATTTGATAATTCGCGAAAGGTAAATGCTGTTAAAACTGATGCCAACAGGCCACTTAAATCACTAAGTGACAGTCTTAAAGGAAAGCAGGGGCGATTCCGTCAGAATCTTCTTGGAAAAAGGGTTGACTACTCTGCACGTTCAGTAATCGTGGTTGGTCCTGAACTGAAGCTTCATGAGTGCGGTCTGCCAAAGGATATGGCTGCTGAACTTTATAAGCCTTTTGTTATACGGAAGCTTATCGAACGAGGAATTGTAAAAACAGTCAAATCGGCCAAAAAGATCGTCGACCGAAAGGATCCCGTTGTCTGGGATATCCTCGAAAATATACTTAAAGGCCATCCGGTACTTCTGAACCGTGCACCAACTTTACACAGGCTTGGTATTCAGTCGTTTCAGCCCATACTTATAGAGGGCAAGGCAATCCAGCTACACCCACTTGTCTGTACTGCTTTTAATGCTGACTTTGATGGTGACCAGATGGCAGTTCACCTGCCGCTTGGAAATGCTGCAGTGCTGGAAGCCCAGCTATTAATGCTGGCATCTCATAATATCCTTAATCCTGCTAATGGAGCTCCTATTACCGTACCTTCACAGGATATGGTTCTCGGTCTTTATTATATGACAAAAGCGAGAAAATCAACAAAAGAGTTCCCGGTTAAGGGTGAAGGACTGAAATTCTACTCTCCGGAGGAAGCAAATATTGCGTACAATGAAGATAAAGTTGATCTTCATGCTCTTATTAATGTAAAAGTTGATGATATTGTTGATGGCAAGAAGGTAAATCATCTTATAGAAACTACTGTAGGCAGAGTCATGTTTAACGAGCATGTACCGGAAGAGGTTGAATTTATCAATGAACTGTTAACAAAGAAGTCGCTGCGTGATATTATTGGTAATATTCTTAAGAAATCGGGTACAGCTAAAACATCTGCTTTCCTTGATTCAATTAAGCATTTGGGATATACTATGGCATTCAGGGGCGGGCTGTCATTTAACCTTGACGATGTAATTATTCCGGAGGAGAAGACCACGCTTGTTAATGAAGGATACCAACAGGTAGAGGATGTACTTGCTAATTATAGTATGGGTTTTATTACAAATAATGAAAGATATAACCAGATAATTGATATCTGGACCCATATTAATGCACGATTAACCCAGACATTGATGAAACAACTTTCGGGTGATAAACAGGGATTTAATTCTGTTTATATGATGCTCGATTCAGGTGCAAGGGGCTCAAAAGAGCAGATCAGGCAGCTTTCGGGAATGAGAGGCTTAATGGCTAAACCTCAGAAATCCGGTTCAACAGGTTCTGAAATTATCGAAAATCCGATTCTTTCAAACTTCAAAGAGGGGTTGTCGGTACTTGAGTATTTTATTTCCACACACGGAGCCCGTAAGGGTCTGGCCGATACAGCCCTGAAAACAGCCGATGCCGGATATCTTACCAGGAGACTTGTTGACGTGTCTCAGGATGTGATAATTACTGAACCTGACTGCGGAACATTGAGAGGATTGGTAGCGACAGCGATTAAGAAGAATGAAGATGTTGTTGAAACCCTTTATGAAAGGATACTTGGTCGTACTACTGTGCATGATGTTTACCATCCGCTTACAGGTGAACTGCTGGTTGAAGCAGGAGTGGAATTAACGGAGAAACTGGCTGCGAAGATAGAAGAGTCACCAATTGAGCAGGTTGAAATACGTTCGGTATTAACATGTGAATCAAATAAGGGTGTATGTACTAAGTGTTATGGAAGAAACCTTGCAAACGGCCGCATGGTACAAAAAGGTGAAGCGGTTGGCGTTATTGCAGCACAGAGTATAGGAGAGCCCGGAACACAACTTACGCTTCGTACATTTCACGTGGGGGGTACTGCTTCAAATATCACTGCTGAATCGAGCATTGTAGCACGCTATGATGGTGTGGCAGAGATCGATGAACTGCGATCAGTAACCAAGAAAGATAATGAACTGGGTAAAATTGAAATTGTAATCGGAAGACTCGCTGAATTGAGAATAGTAGATAAAAATACGGGGATATCACTTACTACCCATACTATTCCTTATGGCTCCAAGCTCTTGATTAAACCAGATAAAGAGGTGAAGAAAGGTGATCTGATTTGCGAGTGGGATCCATTTAATGCAGTTATTATTTCAGAGATAGCAGGGGAGGTTTCATTCGAGAACCTTATTGAAGGGATAACATACCGTGAAGAGTCTGACGAACAGACAGGCTTTAAAGAGATGGTGATTACAGATACCAGGGATAAAACAAAGAATCCGGCAATTAAGATACTTGATAAAAAAGGGAATATTTCAAAAGGTTATAACCTTCCGGTTGGGGCACACCTGGTTAGTTCAAAAGGTAAGGTGGTCGAAGCCGGAGACATTCTGGTTAAAATACCAAGAGCTATAGGTAAATCCGGTGATATCACCGGCGGCCTGCCACGTGTAACAGAGCTTTTTGAGGCAAGAAACCCATCAAATCCTGCTGTAGTCTCTGAGATCGATGGAGAAGTTACTTTCGGCAAGATTAAACGTGGAAATAGGGAGATAATAATTAAATCAAAAACAGAAGAGACTAAAAAATATCTGGTATCACTGTCAAAGCAGATACTGGTTCAGGAAAATGATTATGTAAGAGCAGGGATTCCGCTTTCCGATGGTGCTATTACACCGGCTGACATTCTTGCAATAAAAGGACCTACTAAAGTCCAGGAGTATATTGTAAATGAGATACAGGAAGTATATCGTCTGCAGGGTGTTAAGATCAATGATAAGCATTTCGAGATCATAGTTCGTCAGATGATGCGTAAGGTTGAGATTAAAGACCCGGGTGATACTAAATTCCTTGAAAAGCAGATTGTTGATAAGCTCCTTTTTATGAATGAAAACGATTGGATCTATGATAAGAAAGTGGTTCTTGATCCAGGTGATTCACAGACAATGAAGGCTGGTCAGATTGTATCAGCAAGAAAGCTTAGGGATGATAATTCACTTCTGAAAAGGAAAGATCTGAAAGTAATTGAAGCGCGGGAAGCAATTCCGGCTACATCGAGTCAGGTATTACAGGGTATAACAAAAGCTGCACTGCAAACAAAAAGCTTCTTCTCTGCTGCCTCATTCCAGGAGACAACCAAGGTGCTAAATGAAGCTGCCATATCTGGTAAGGTAGACTATCTTCAAGGTCTGAAAGAGAATGTCATTGTTGGTCACCTGATACCTGCAGGAACAGGTGGCAAGGATTATAGAAATATCGTTGTTGGCTCAAGAGAAGAGTATGACTCCCTTGTTAGTGGTAGCTCTGCCGATAGTGAACTTGAAACGGTAGAAGAGGAAGAAAAATAAATTAATCGATTATGGAGCAAAAAGAGAAGAATCCAAATCAGATCAATATCGAACTAAATGAAGATGTAGCCCAGGGAACCTATTCTAACCTTGCGGTGATTACCCATTCGGCATCAGAATTTGTAGTCGATTTTGTGCGAATTATGCCAGGGATTCCAAAAGCCCAGGTTAAATCAAGAATTATTTTGACTCCTGAACATGCCAAAAGGCTCCTTAATGCTCTTTCCGATAATATAAGTAAGTATGAAAAAGTACACGGACCTATTAAGGATGTACAGGGTTCCGGACCGGTAGTTCCAATGAATTTTGGAGGTCCTACTGCCCAGGCTTAATTTACAAAATGACCCTGTCCTGTTATTGTGGCAGGTTTTTTGTTGTTTCTTGTTTTATACGGACAGTTTTTTCAGTTTTACTTCAAGTCGGGTTGATAAATATTTCTTTCGTATCTTTGCACTATATAATATTTACTCATCATGAAAATAATATATAAAGCGCTTCTTGTTGCGATCTTTACTTTCCCGCTTCTTATTGGTTCATGCAAAAAGCAAACCAGGTGTGGATGTGATACTGACGTGCTGGATACTCTGGTAGATACTCCTGTTATGATATATTATGATGAGGTGAATAAAAGTGCTCAGTTTTCCGCTTCATTTAATGCATACGCCAGTTACTATTTCTGCAATCCGACAGAGATGATGCCTCAACTTACGAAATTTGAAAACGGAGCAGTGGTTTTGCTGAGCGGAAAGGTTTTCTATGAGTGCAATTATATGTACCAGGCCAGTAATTCATACTATGGAAGTATGTACCAGGCCTATATGGTTACCGTAACAAGTATAAAAGAAGATCTTTACGGCAATTAAGCAGGCTAAGTACCTGTGTTATCTGCCTTTTATCGATATCATAACATTTCATAACTAACTTATTTTGTATCTTTCGTCTTAAATTTGAGAGATGAAAGGAAAATCTGTTTCAATAATCGGTGCAGGTAAAGTTGGATCAGCCCTGGCACACGCTTTTGCAGATGCCGGGCATAAGATCAACCTTATAGTCTCCTCAAAGGAAGAATCTGCATCTGCCCTCGCTGCCGCTTTTAACTGCAGGTGGAGTGTTGACCCGATTATTGACAGTGGGACCGATTTCGTGGTTGTTGCTGTTCCTGACTCAATTATATCATCATTACTGTCTGAATTAAGAGTATCAGGAGAAACAATAGTTTGTCATACTGCGGGGAGTATTGGGTTGGATGTATTTGAAGGAACACAGATTGATAACAGAGGAATTATTTATCCCTTACAGACATTTTCCATTAGCCGGAATCCTGAGATAAAAGAAATTCCAATTCTTATTGAATCTGACAAAAGTACCATATCTCATAAGATGATGGAACTGGCTGGCACTCTCTCTGACAAAGTATATGAGGTAGATGGCGACAGGAGGGGAATGATACATCTGGCGGCTGTCTTTGTATGTAATTTCGTAAATCATATGTACAGAACAGGAGAAATGATTACTGATAAGATTAATCTGCCGTTTGAAATACTTGAGCCACTTATAAGAGAGACGATGAACAAAGCACAGGAAATAGGTCCTGAGAATGCCCAGACAGGCCCTGCTGCAAGAAATGACAGGATTACAATAGAAAAGCATTTGAATTTATTATCTTTCTCCCCTACGATGAAAGATATATATGAAGCAATAACCAATTCAATTATTAATCAAGGAAGTAAAAGTCTGAATGAGTAATTTCAAGGAAGATCTTCAAAAAATTAAGGTATTTGTATTTGATATTGACGGAGTCCTGTCACAACAAACCATTACGTTGGATGAGAATGGGGGGCCAATGAGAACTATCAATCTCAGAGACGGATATGCACTTCAGCTTGCTGTAAGAAAGGGATATAAAATTGGTGTAATTTCCGGAGGAAATTCTGAAGCATTTAAAAAGCGTCTGAATATTTTAGGTATTGAGGATGTTTTTTTGAAGGTGTCAGACAAAAAGCATGTATTTACTGAATTTTTAACTTTATCAGATATACACCCTGAGGAGGTACTCTATATGGGAGATGATATACCCGACTTTGAGGTTATGGAGATGGCTGGTGTAGCTGTTTGTCCTGCTGATGCAGATAGTGAAATTAAACAGATATCTAATTATATATCAGACAAAAACGGGGGTGAAGGTTGTGTTAGGGATGTGATTGAACAGGTACTGAGATTGCATGGCATGTGGATGAATGGGGACGCATTTAAGTGGTAAATATGAAAGCATTTTTTAAACTTATACGTTGGCAAAATCTCCTGATCATTGTATTTACAATGGTATTAATGAGATATGCAATAATTGAGCCCGTAGCCAATATGATTACGTTTGTACATATCTCAGATACAGGTGTTGAATCGCTTCAGCTTCAGTTAAAACTTATTGATTTCGTTATTCTTGTATTTGCCGTTGTTACTATTGCAGCAGGTGGTTACGTGATTAACGATTATTTTGATATTCGAACTGACCTGATAAATCGTGGAGACGTTCTGGTAGGGACCAAGGTGCCAAGGAGGCGGGCTATGATGTGGCACAATATTCTGAACCTGGCAGGTGTTGCCGCCGGGTTTTATGTCTCCTGGAGAATAGGCAATTTCTGGATAGGAACTATCTTTCTTATTGTCTCAGGGTTACTCTATTTCTACTCGTCAACATATAAGCATCAGTTGTTGATTGGTAATATTATTGTATCATTACTTACTGCAACAGTTCCATTTATGGTTGCAGCTTTTGAAATACCTCCGATTTACAACTATTATGCAGTTAACGCTATGGAGATGCCCGGGATCAACATCCTGTTGTACTGGGTGCTGGGGTTTTCTCTGTTCGCATTTATGACAAATCTTATCCGCGAAATAATTAAGGATATGGAAGATTTTGAGGGTGACAGGGCATATGGCAGCAGGTCACTGCCTGTTTATGCAGGACTTAAAATATCAAAAATAGTAGTGATAACACTACTGGCCATTACAATTGTTATGCTGGTTCTGGTTTGGAATATGTATATTAATGACCTGCTGACAATAATATATATTGGAGTTGCAATTATTATTCCAATGATTTTTACCGGGTTTGTAATTGCAAGGGCAGAAAATCAGAAAGATTTTAACAGGGGGAGTTTTAGTATGAAAATCGTAATGTTGACAGGAGTGTGCTATTCGATCCTGGTGTGGATAATAATTGAAAAGGGAGTATTGATATAGGATGTTAATTGATGACCTTAAAAGATGGCGTGTAATTCTGGCATCTGCTTCGCCTCGCAGAAGTGAACTGTTACGTAGTCTGGATATAGATTTTGAGATTCGGGTTGCGGATATAAATGAAAATTATCCTGATGATCTTCGGAGTGAGGAAATTGCCCTGTTTCTTGCTGAACGTAAAGCACAGGCAGTTTCTTCAGACATACAGGAGAATGAGCTTATAATCAGTGCTGATACAGTAGTAATCCGGGGTGATGAAATTTTAAATAAGCCATCGGGCAGGGAGGATGCAATAAGAATGCTCAGGCTGTTATCGGGAAACAGACACTCTGTTGTAACAGGTGTATGTTTTAATTCAATAATGGGTTTGCACTCTTTCTCTTCCATTACCCTGGTGAAGTTCAAAAGACTGGATGATAGTGAAATTTCTTATTATGTCGATAAATACAAGCCATTCGATAAAGCAGGTTCTTATGGTATACAGGAGTGGATTGGCTTTATAGGGGTAGAACATATAGAGGGATCATATTTTAATGTTATGGGATTACCTGTCCAGCATCTATACAGGGAGTTAGAGGATTATTTATCAAAAAATGGTTAGAGAACCCGGTGGGTTTATTTATCATTGTTTGAATATTGCTTTTAGATCTTATTGATAACTTAATTACAGACTTATGAAGAAATTTATATTACTGTTGTTTATCACGTTGCTTTTTATCAAGCCATCGGCTAAGGCCGATGAGGGGATGTGGATTCCTGTTCTGATCGAGCAGTTCAATATTAAATTGATGCAGGAGCAAGGGTTTAAGCTTACCTCGGCAGATATTTATAGTGTTAACCAGGCCTGCATGAAAGATGCTGTAATGATCTTTGGGAGGGGATGTACGGGAGAACTTATATCACCTGAGGGTTTACTTATTACAAATCACCATTGTGGTTATGGACGCATACAGGCTCATTCAAGCCTTGAACATGATTATCTTACTGATGGTTTCTGGGCAATGTCAAAAGAGGAAGAGTTGTCAAATCCAGGCCTGTCGGTTACCTTTCTGAAGCAGATGGAGGATGTTACAGGGAAGGTACTGAAAGGTGTTAAAAAGAAAATGGCTGAAAAGGAGCGAAATGAAATTATTAATTCCAATATCAGCATGATAACTGAAGAAGCCACCAGCGGTACGGGTTATACTGCCATGGTTAAACCTTTCTTTATGGGTAACCAGTATTTTCTTTTTGTTGATGAAACATTCAGGGATGTCAGACTAGTAGGTGCTCCGCCATCATCAATCGGTAAATTTGGCGGTGAAACTGATAACTGGGTATGGCCACGTCATACAGGTGACTTTTCACTTTTCAGGATATATGCTGACAATAATAACAAACCGGCAGATTACTCAGAGGATAATGTTCCCTATAAGTCTGTCTATCATTTCCCTATATCATTAAAAGGTGTTTATGAGGGAGATTTTACAATGGTTTTTGGGTATCCGGGTAGTACAAATCAATATGTTCCTTCTTATCATATCGCAATGCTTATTGATTATGTATATCCTGATCTTATAGCGGTAAGAACAAAGAAACTTGATATAGTTACAGCAGATATGAATGCTGACCCGAAAGTACGGATACAGTATTCTGCGAAAAAATCAGGGATCGCTAACTCATGGAAAAGGTGGATCGGAGAGAAGACAGGTATGACCAAATTGGGTACTGTTCAGCAAAAGCAGGAGTTCGAGAAGGGTTTTACTGAGTGGGTTGAATCGAAAGGGAAAAGGAGAAAATTATATGGTGATATTCTTCCTCAGTACGAGGTGGTTTATGATGAATATAAGGTTTACAGGCTTGTAAACAGCTTTATTAATGAAATTGTTGGACGAAATAGTATAGAAGCAATCAATTTTGCAGGAGGCTTTAAGTCGCTAATCCGGGCAGTTGATAATGGCGAATCTGCTGAAGAAATTCAAAAAACACTGAATCTCCACAGGGAAAGATCGAAACGGTTTTTCAAAGATTATAATATGCCTACTGATAAGAAAATGTTTGTTGCCCTTATGGAGATGTATGGCAGTACCCTTGATGCCAGGTGGCAGGTGGATCTATATAAAAAACTAAATGAGAAGATTGATGGTGACTTTAGTGCACTTGCTGATGATCTCTATTCAAAAAGTATTTTTACCAATGAGAAAAGATTTAATGATTATGTCGATAATTTTGAAGTTTCAAAAATCACAAATATTAAAGATGATCCTTTGTATATGTTTGCCGATGAGGTTAGTGCTTTTCTCAATAATGAAGTAATTCCGTTATACCGGCAACTTGGTGAGAAAATAGCACAGTTAGACAGGCGTTATATGACAGCCCAGCTTGAATATGCGGGCGACAAAGTGTTATGGCCTGATGCCAATTTTACCTTAAGGGTTGGATATGGGAATATTGGCGGATATGATTCGAGGGATGCAGTGTACTACACACATTATTCGACCTTAAAGGGGATTATGGAGAAGGATGACCCGGATAATTATGATTATAACGTACCTCAGAAGTTGAGAGAACTATACAGGAGTAAAGATTATGGCAGGTATGCTCAGGAGGGTGAGATTCCTATCTGTTTTATAGCGAATAATCATACAACGGGAGGTAACTCGGGAAGCCCTGTAATTAATGGAGACGGGCACCTGATCGGAATAAATTTTGACAGGGCCTGGGAGGGTGTGATGAGTGACTTTATGTTTAACCCGAAGCAAAGCAGAAATATAAGTCTTGATATCAGGTATGCACTGTTTATCATTGATAAAATGGCAGGAGCAGGATACCTCCTGGATGAAATGACAATAGTTGAATAATTATTCTGGCGTATTAATGTAATGGAGCCGGCAGTGTTATAGTGACAGTCGTTCCTTTATTTAGTTCACTTTCAAATTTCATAGTGCCTTTATTAATCTTTACGAGATCATTACAGATTTGAAGGCCCAGACCTGTACCACGTTCATTATCAGTGCCGGGAGAACTGGAAATTATGTCATTATTAAAGAGTTTATCTATCTTATCCTGGTCAATCCCAATACCGTTGTCCTTGATAATCAGGTAGACTTTATCATCTTTTAATAATGATTCCTCAACAGTAACTGAGATATTTCCCTTCCTGGGGGTAAATTTTATTGCATTGGTAAGAAGGTTTCTTATTATAATATTAATAAGATCCTTATCGCAAAGAACATGCGAATCACCTTTATGTGAATAGTTTAACTTAATATCCTTGCGTTCACTGATTCCACGGAGCAGATTAAAATTCTCAAGTACTATATCGGTAAGATTATTAAGTTCCGGGGTATAATTGATTTTGTTCTGCTGCCCTTCACCCCAAAGTAATAAGTTGTCGATAAGGTTTGAGGCAAATTTTGCCTGTTGGGATAATGAATTTGTAACATCCTCAACTTTAAGATTTTTTTTGTCCTTAAGCAACTCTGTCATCATTGATAAATTAATAATTGGTGCTTTAAGGTCATGCGCGATTATTGAAAATATTCTGTTTTTAATAGATATAGTTCTCTCAAGTTCATGATTTTTCTTTTCTGTTTCGGATTTTTGTCTCTCCAGTTCTCCTTTTTGGTTGGTTAATTCTGCTGTGCGCTCAATAACAATTGACTCCAGGTTTTTATTCATATATTCAATCTCACTTATAAGCCTTTTTTCTTCGTTTACGGTTCTGTGCCAGCGTAACAACAGGTTTATTACCTGGGTCAGAATAAAAACTATCAGGGCATATGGAAGAATGTAATTATCTGAAAAGACCTGTTTGGAATTTGCCAGCCCTATATCATTTATAACACCAGCAATAATAGCTAAGAATCCGATAGCCAGGACAATATACTCTCCACCCTTACGAATTGCTTCAATAATACTCTTAATAGTGTAATAACCTATAACTATTACTGTTGCCGGCATGAACAGAAGCATTGTGTATGAGAAGACAGCAACATCAGTGATCAGTACTATTGCTATACAGAGTGAAAAAAGTACAGTTATCAGGATATTCAGAATATTTATAAATCTCTCCCTGTAAACAGTATTGAAATACCAGAGGCTGAATATAAGTGCAATATATGAACTGATATATTCTATCCTTATTAACCATGTCCAGTTGATGTTGCAAAATGACAGGATCATATATGATCCGGTAACAAGATGTCTTAAAAATATTCCCAGGGTAAAGAGTGTAAAGTAGAGCCTGGACGGGTCCTCTCTGAACAGTAAGTAAAAAAGAAAGAAAAACAGTGCAAAAGCCAGAAGCATTCCGGCCGATATTGATATTGAAATTTCCTTTTTAGTGATTTTTGCCGACAATGCATCATAGTCTCCGATAGTAAGTGGCAGCCAGAAACCACCCCTGCGGTGATGAAAATTGGATACATTAAAGATTATTTCAATTGTATCACCAGTTTCAAACAGGGGATAGATAAATGGACGGTACCCCGGTTTTGACACATCCGGTTTTTCACCTGCTATACCGTTACCGTTAATAAATTTGCCGTTTATATAAAGTCTGTATGATGAATCAAAAACCGGTACCGACAATAGGAGATCGTCCCTGAAATGGTCAGGCAACAATATCTGAAGCCTGTATGTTGCATACCCTGTCGCTGTTATATCCGGAAGATCAGTATGGTAATCAGTCCAGTATGAAGGTACTTTAGCATACAAATCAGGTGCAGGGACATGATCTGAGACGAAGTCTGCCGGACGAAGATGTTTCTCCCAGTAAAATTCCCAGTCTCCTTTAAGGTCTATAACAGGATCTTTTTCAAAACCAGTAGTTCTAAGGTCAAGAATCCCCATTTCAATTCTTGTTTGACCTGCAGTACTAACAGATAAGTGTAATAAGATCGAACAGGTTAACAGAATGATTAACCATTTCATGCTTGTTTCATAATTTCCTTTTCCAATAAGAAGTTTTTCAACTCAAAAGTATTAAAAAGGTATCAAAAAAAAAACTGAAAAAGCAGGCGATAAATGTTGTAGAGGCTGTAGCGGCTGTAAAGGCTATAGAGGCTATAAAGGCTATAGAGGCTATAAAGGCTATAGAGGCTATAGAGGCAAAAGAGCAAATAAACAAAGCAGGGTATCTGAGAGATAACCCTGCTTCACAAAACCTAAAACTTGATCGTAGTAGAAACTACTCAGTTAATATATAGAGCTACTTAACTGCGAACACTTTTTCGTAATCTTTTACCAATTTTGGATAAAATACAGATATCAGTTTAACACGTTCTAACTGGGTCTGTTCATTCTGTGTTAATAATTTTTGATGAAAATATTCAGACCTGTTTAATAAATTGTCTGAAGTTTCAAGTCCATTATCAAGGTACTTTTTAGCGACCCTGTTAACACCGAATATTTGTCCGTTACAATCATACTGAACAGTAAGATCATCTGACTTAACAATGTATGTTGTACATTTTTTATCAGAATCATCAATACCAATCGTTACTGTCATATCTGAATTATCGTATGAGACTACGAAACTCTTAAGAGCTACACCATCGACGAATATTGGGTCGGCGGCTTTTTCAATAATATAGTTACCAAGGCAACTGTGTGTTTTCCCTTTTGCTACTGAAGCTTCTGAAAAACCTGCAAGGCTTAGGATAGAAGCGATTGCAATTAAACTGATCATTCTTTTCATGACTGCTGATTTTTGTTATTAATTATTAATTACTAATTATTCACGATTTTGCTAAACTGTCCGGTTTATTGTGAATATTTTTTCTCATTTACTTTATAGACGTTCAATTATCATAGATGTTGCAAATAAATTCGTTAATAATTTGTTAATGCCTGTGAATTCTGACAATTTACCGACAAACCGGTAGTTGCCGATGATAAAAACCAGTTATGCTCCTGTTCAGAAATTTTCTGTTGTATTTGTAACCTGTGATATCAAAAAAATATATAACTTGCCTGTGAAAATTACGGATATGCTTCATAAGCTGACATACTGTTTTATGCTTAACAGGCTGGGACGACGTTTATATGAGTGCCGTATGTTCTACAGTTTGTAATTTTTATGCTTTCATGCCTGTATCAGGCAATTACTCCTTTGATTATTACACGTTTTGTTTCTCAATCCATGAAAGGATTAATTTTTAATATTAAAAGATATGCAATACATGATGGTCCCGGTATAAGGGTTACCTTCTTTTTGAAGGGGTGTCCCCTTGATTGCCGGTGGTGTCATAATCCTGAGGGAATCTTACCGGAAGTTGAAGAGGTTGTTCGTATCGACCATATAGGAGAAAAGGAATTCAGAATAAAAGAGACGGTTGGGAAAAGATACACCGTTGAAGACCTTCTCCTTGTCGCAAAAATGGACAGAGTCTTTATTGACGAGTCACAGGGGGGAGTAACCTTCTCGGGAGGAGAACCTTTAATGCAGTACCAGTTTCTGTTCGAGGCGTTAACCATGTTTAAAAAGGAAAGTATTCATACAGCTGTGGATACATCAGGTCAGGCCGGAAGAACGGTTCTTGAAAAGATTATTCCTGTTACTGATCTGTTTCTTTATGACATTAAGCATATGGATCCGGTCAGGCATAAAAAGTACACAGGAGTGTCAAATGAAAGGATCTTGTCTAATATTAAGTTCATTCTTGAAATGAATAAAGAGGTTATATTACGAATACCTGTAATTCCCGGATATAACGATGATATTGAGCACCTTAATTCGATAATAAAGTTTTTGCATGATCAGGGTGGTGCTCTTCTTAGGATAGATTTATTATCATATCATAAGATTGGCTCCTCAAAATACCGGAAGTTTAACCTGGAGTATAAAATGGAAGGTGTTAAACAGCTTACTGATGAGAGAATGAATGAAGTGAAGGCTATTTTTACCAATGAGGGGTTTAAAGTGAAGATTGGCGGTTAATTGAATGAAATATTTTGCTATATGAACCTGACTGACAGAGTTATAAAACTTAAAGAACAGAGTCTGAATGCTGTTGAAAGAATATCTGTTGAAAGAGCGGTTCTTGTAACAAGATTTTATAAGAGTAATGAATCACAGGAGCTGTCCACCCCGGTGCGGAGAGCACGCGCTTTTGAGTATATTCTGGCCAATAAGGAGATTTGCATCAACGAAGGTGAACTAATTGTAGGGGAGAGAGGTCCCCGGCCCAAAGCAACTCCAACCTATCCTGAGATAAGTCTTCATTCGCTTAAGGATCTTGAAATTCTTGATACCCGGGAAAAGGTTTTCTTTAAAGTAGATGAGGAGTCTAAACGCATCTACAGGGATGAAATTATTCCCTATTGGGAAGGGAAGAGTAACAGGGATAAGATAATGTCATCAATGACACCCGAATGGTTGAAGGCATATGGGGCAGGTGTTTTTACCGAGTTTCAGGAGCAAAGGGCTCCAGGGCATACTGTATTGGGATACAAAATGTTCAGGACCGGTTTTTTGGATCTGAAAAAGGAGATAAATGAGAGTATTAGTTCACTGGATTATTATTACGATCCATATGCCTATGATAAGCATGAAGAACTGAAAGCAATGAGTATTGCATGTGATGCAATAATAAATTATGCCACAAGACATGCTGACAAGCTGGAGTTGCTTTCTGTCCGATGCAAGGATGAAAGGCGAAAAGCTGAATTGAAGGAGATGGCTACTATCTGTCGAAGGGTTCCGGCTAATGCACCTGTAACATTTCATGAAATGTTACAACATTACTGGTTTATTCACCTTGGTGTTGTTATCGAACTGAATCCCTGGGATTCATTTAATCCCGGCAGGCTTGATCAGCATCTAAACCCGGTATATAAAAAAGATATTAAGGAGGGTCGCCTGACACAAAATGAAGCTTATGAACTGCTCGGCAGCTTCTGGGTTAAATTTAATAACCATCCGTCACCTCCTAAAATGGGTATTACTGCCCAGGAAAGTAATACGTATACCGACTTTTGTCTTATAAATCTTGGAGGGGTAAAAGCTGATGGCACTGATGCTGTAAATGAAATGTCGTATATGCTTCTTGATGTAATTATGGAGATGAGAATTTTGCAACCGGGGTCAATGGTACAGATCAGTAAAAAGAGCCCCGATAATTTTATCTTCAGAGCCCTTGATATTATAAAGACAGGATTTGGCCAACCCTCATGTTTTAATGCAGATGCGATTATCCAGGAACTGCTCCGTCAGGATAAATCGGTAGTGGATGCACGAAATGGTGGCGCTTCAGGGTGTGTTGAGTCCGGAGCTTTCGGTACAGAATGCTACTGGTTGTCGGGATACTTTAACCTTCCAAAAGTGCTCGAACTGACATTCTATAATGGCGTTGATCAGCGTACCGGTAAGCAGACAGGTTTGCAAACAGGTGATATATCAGACTTTACTGGTTTTGATGACCTGCTTGAAGCTTACAAGCAACAATTGAATTGGTTCATAGATATTAAGGTGAGGGGTAATAATGTGATTGAACGAATTTTTGCAAATAACCTGCCGGTGCCTTTCCTGTCACTCTTAATCGAAGATTGTATCACTAACGGGAAAGATTATAATGATGGAGGTGCAAGGTACAATACAACTTATATTCAGGGAGTGGGTCTTGGATCAATTACAGATATGCTAAGTTCTATACGGTATAATATATACGATGAAAAGAAATATTCATGGCAGGAGATGCTGGCTGCTATGCAAAGTAACTTTAAAGGTTATGACCAACTGCATTATGATATGATCTATAACTCTCCGAAATTCGGGAATGATGATGAGTATGCCGACCAGCATGCGGTAACTGTTTTTGAAATGTTTTATGATGCAGTTAATGGCAGGCCAACGCCAAGAGGCGGGGTACATCGTATCAATATGCTTCCAACAACTTCACATGTATATTTCGGAAGTGTAATTGGCGCTACTCCTGACGGGCGTATGGCGTATGTCCCCCTGTCAGAAGGCATATCGCCGTTCCAGGGTGTTGACAAACTCGGCCCGACAGCTGTAATTAAGTCAGTTTCAAGGATTGATCAATTGAAAACAGGGGGCACCCTGCTTAATCAGAAATTTAGTCCGCAAATTTTTAAGGATGAGGAGAGTTACGAAAAACTGACAGCTCTTATACGAAGCTATTTTAAACTGGATGGACACCACATGCAGTTTAATGTTATAGATGCCGAAACTCTTCGGGATGCACAGAAACATCCTGAACTTTACCGTGATCTGATTGTGAGGGTAGCCGGATATAGTGATTATTTTAACGACCTTGGTGAAGATCTGCAGAATGAGATTATCAGTCGTACAGCTCACGAATAGGTGGAGAATGTTTTCTGTAAAGCCTGTTACCTCGCTCTGACTGTTAAATAAATCAGCTGTTGTCAGAGATAAATATTATTTAAATACGATAATTTTTCTTATATTATAGTCGTGTCAAAATTATTCCTGCAGGAATATATTCTCATCCGGTTTACCGGGATAGGCGGAAATTTACCCTGAAAAGGGGCTATTAAAAGTGGATTGGGAAAATATATTATAAATGGAAAAAATCTTTAACTATTTCGATAATCGTTACCGGCAGAATCTTGTAAAAGGCGATGCCAATAAGTGTGGCCCGATTATAACATTGTCGCGCCAAACAGGTTGTGATGCGATTGCTGTTGCTAAAAAGGTGGTGCATTTGTTGAATAAGCAGCAGAAAACCGATAAGTGGCACTGGATTGATAAGGAGATACTTCTTAAGACTGCAAAGGAGTTAAAAACCGGTACCCCACGGATAGAAAGGTATATAAAGGGAAAGGAGTTATCAGGTTTCTCGGAGATGATCATGTCAGTGTCGGGTGATTTTGTTAGTGATGAGTCAGTCAGAAAAAAAATACGGGAAGTGGTATTATCGATCTGTAATGATGGCTATGTGGTCCTTGTTGGCAGAGGGGGTGTCTCAATATCACGTGAAGTAAAGAGATCACTGCACATCAGGTTGGTAGCGCCTTTTTACTGGAGAGTTGAGAATATTATGAAAAAGCGAAAGATGAATATTGAGGATGCAGAGGAGTTTACTGTAGACACTGATGAAAAGAGACATAATCTTATACTTAATTTTCTTGAGAAGAAACCTCTCAATATTGACTATCTGTTTGATGCAACGATTAACCGGAGTTCTTTTTCAATCGATCAACTGGCCGAAATTGTGATAGAATCGTATAACAGGCGCTTAATCGCTGTTATGAGCAAAGATGGTTTACAAAAAAATAACCTTCTTTCAGCCTATGGCTAAAGAAAAGGGCGCTATCAAATCTGATAACACCCCTATATATACAGTTTAAGGATTCTATCTAATCGTCGTATTGAACAGGGTCAATTGCACACGATTCAATATCTTTAATGTGTTGTCTTACCCTGAGATCAAGCTCTTTTTCGTAATTGTCCCAATCTTTAATTATTCGTTTGGCAACACCTGCTTCAATTGCAGCCTTGGCAACTGCTATTGATATTTTCGAGATAAGTCGCAAATCAAGAGGCTTGGGTATAATATATTCTCTGCCAAATTCAAGTTTATCTACTCCGTATGCATTTGCAACCTCAACAGGGACCGGTTCTTTAGCTAGTTCTGCAAGAGCGTATGCTGCAGCCAGTTTCATATTCTCTGTAATATCAGTAGCCATAACGTCAAGAGCTCCTCTGAAGATGAACGGGAACCCGAGCACATTATTGATCTGGTTTGGATAATCGGACCTTCCTGTAGCAAAGATCAGGTCATCTCGTGTAGACATGGCATCCTCATAGGATATTTCCGGATCAGGGTTGGCCATTGCAAACACGATAGGATTAGGTGCCATCGAAGCCAGCATCTCCTTACTTAACATGTTTGCCACAGACAGACCAAGGAACATGTCTGCATCAACACATGCTTCCTTTAGCGTATCAATATCCCGGTGTGTAACAAACTCCTGCTTATATTTATTTAAGTCTGTACGTTTGCTGTTTATGGCACCCTTGCTGTCTATCATAACTATATTTTCCTTCTTTACACCAAGGCCAACGTATAACTTTGAGCATGATATAGCACTTGCCCCGGCTCCGCTTACAACCAATTTTATTTCGTCAATCTTCTTTCCTGTGATTTCTAATGCGCTTAACAAACCTGCGCCGGAGATAATAGCTGTACCGTGCTGATCGTCATGGAATACTGGAATATCCAGCTCTTTCTTAAGACGCTCTTCAATCTCAAAGCATTCCGGAGCTTTTATATCCTCAAGATTAATACCTCCAAAGGTTGGAGCAATCTGTTTACAGAAGAGAATTAATTTCTCCACATCCTTTTCATCTACTTCAATGTCAAAAACATCGACATCAGCAAATACTTTAAACAATAAGCCTTTACCTTCCATGACAGGCTTGCCGGCAAGTGCTCCTATATCACCGAGACCTAATACTGCAGTACCGTTTGAAATTACTGCTACCAGGTTTCCGCGGGCAGTATATTCAATAGCTGTATGAGGATCTTTTTCAATCTCAAGACAGGGATAAGCAACTCCGGGAGTATAGGCCATACTCAGGTCAAACTGGTTACTATAGGGTTTTGTCGGAATAACTTCGATTTTCCCTTTTCGCCCTGTACTGTGGTACTTAAGGGCATTTTCTTTTGTTACTTTTGGCATGGTTTGAGTTTTATTCTGATTAATTTTTCGTGTAAATTATGTGATGATCTTATCTATTTTGTTTTCAGGAACATATATAATATCACTATCGGGGTAGCTATTATTCAAAAGTGGCTTTAATTTGTGGTCTGAAACAATATAACCTGAGTATCCAAATTTACAGAGAAATTTATCAATAATGTCATAGTTTGACTTGTTTAATTCAATCTGGATAATTGGTTTGAATCTGGATATAATAGTTTCAAAACCCGGAATGATTTTGTCTTCATATCCCTCCACATCACACTTGATATAATCGAGTGAGTTAAGACCTCCAAACAAATCAGCCGGGGTTTTAATTTCTACATTATAAAGGGTGCCGGTATCTTTATTATTTTCTTTTTCAATTATTCTGGTTAAACCGTGCCTGAATTTTTGTTTCACAGGAATTCCCATTGTTGCACTTCCTTCCCTTTCGCCAAGCGCAAATGGGAGGATTTCAATATTTCTGAATTTTGCGGTGTTTCTAATAAGAATATTGCGATAAAGAGGTACAGGTTCAACACAAAAGACTTTTCCTGCCGGGCCGGTTTTCTCAGCGAATATAGAAGAGAAATAACCTAAATTGGCTCCAATATCAATAATTGTATCGCCCTTTTCTATCAGCCTTTTTACGAAATAATGGGTCTGGAACTTTCTGAATAACCGTAATATCCCCGTTCTGCGCAAAAACATGAATGTCCTGCTTACAACTCTGAGGTAGAATCTTTCTCCCAATATCAAAAATAAAATATTCCTTATCAGGTTCATAGGTTAACAAAGGTTTCAGTGCAATCAGTTATTTTTTCTGTAAATCAGGACAACTAACAAAATTACTATTTTTAATATATATGTTAAAGGGAAAAAGGAAAAAAAGAAAGCCTGCCAGTGTGGCAGGCCATTCTGCGAATAGAATCGGCATTTTTAAAAGGTTTGTGTCGGCAAACCTAATTACAGCTAATCAGTATTGGGTCAGATCTTGTCAGTTTCTACCATCTTCCCAAGGATATCTGCATAAGGAATCATAAGGTAGTTTTTACCTTCAAATTCGATTTCAGTTCCTGAAAAGGCTTTGTAGAAAACAATATCGCCTATACTGATTTCAGGTTTCTCAATACCACTTAAGGCAGCTACCTTAGCATATTGAGGCTTCTCTTTTGCAGTATCAGGTATAATGATACCGGAAACAGTTGTCTCCTCTTTTGCTTCTTCAAGCTCAAGAAGAACCTGTTCATTAATTGGCTGTAATTCTTTCATCTTAATTGTTTGTTTTAGTTTTTAATAATACTTCATCTATTGCTTTTTTAAAGATTTCTTTTGTTGCTTCTTCTGTCTGACCAATACCACTGAATATCTGGGGCAGGCCCTCTTTTGGGCAAAGCATAAATGTAGGAATACTCCTTATTCCGAATGCAGCTGCCAGTTCGCGTTCTTTAACGGTATTAATTTTATAAACATTTATCTTTCCTTCATACTCTATTGCCAGCTCTTCAAGTATCGGGCCTGCTATCTTACAAGGTTGACACCAATCTGCATAGAAGTCTATAATACAAGGTATATCTCCTTCAAACGACCACTCCTCACTGTTCTTTTCATAGTTGAAAACAAGTTCAAGAAATTCAGCTTTTGTAAGGTGCTTTGCCACCTCAGATGAAGAACCTGTTCTCGACTCTTTTTCTGCGGCATTGCTGTTTGCACATCCAAAAAATGTAGTGGTCATTAAAATCACCAAAAATGTTGTCATTATTTTTTTCATTCGATTAAATTTTTGCCATGAAAACTTATTTTGTTTTGTTTTCATGAATTAGAAAAATCGGTACTACCGGCCTATTTCAAGCAGATCGTCTATTCTCTTCTTGTCAAAACCTATTATTATCTGTCCGTTTATATTGGTTTGCGGGACACCCTGCTGTCCGCTGCGCTTCACCATCTCTTCGGCTGCTTTCTGATCAACAGAAACATCAATATCCCTGAACCTGATTTTTTGTTCTTTCAGATAGTTTTTGAGAGTTGTGCACCATGAACAGGCAGGGGTTGAATATACAGTTACTCTTTTTACCGGTTTGCCGTTGGCAGATTTAACAACAGCATATCTTCCTGTAAAGGCGGAGTGATAAAAATCTTTCCCGTTACATCCTTTATAGATATTTATAAGCTTACCTGCCTGGAATTCAAGCAGGCTTGGAACTGTTTCAATTCCGTATTCCGGATGAATATCCCTGACACTATTTACATCGGCACTTACTATCAGATTTAGTTCCTT
This sequence comes from Bacteroidales bacterium, assembly GCA_030596125.1. Classification (GTDB taxonomy): domain Bacteria; phylum Bacteroidota; class Bacteroidia; order Bacteroidales; family VadinHA17; genus JAUVKT01. The sequence continues at coordinate 44,380 of JAUVKT010000012.1, forward strand.
AAAATCTCCTTCAAGATCGGCAAGTCTGTTTTTTGCACAATCACTCTGTTCTGTTCCACTTTTATATAGTAACAAAAAAGCCCGGTTGTTATTGTTAACCAATTCTCTAAACTCTGATAATGAATTGATGTTTCTGATTTCCATATCTGATTTTAATATAAATATGCATATATATACATATATCATGCCATATGTGTTATCAGGTCTAAATTGTCAGAGTGGCTTGTAAAATTGTCAGATCAGGTTATTTATTGAATATAGTTTCTCCTGATAAACCTTCTGTACTTGCATTTGCCATCACAAATTAACGGATTGTAGTTGATTACTATAAAAGATATTATTAAATTTGTTAATAAACAACGGTGAGTTGTGTTGGACATACCCCAATAGTTGAGTTGTACAAATATGACAAGTATGGCAACTGGATTACAACTATTTTGTAACTCGATTCTGAAAAAATAAAAGAAATTCAAGAAAAAAAATTAAATAACTGGGCACAATATGTGCTCAAACCAAATTGCATTGTACCTTTGTGGAAATTATTAAATTCAAAAGGATGAAAAAGAAAATCACGATTAAGGAAATTTTGAGACCTTTTGTACCTCAATTTGTATTGAACGGTTTGA
>JAUVKT010000047.1 GCA_030596125.1 Bacteroidales bacterium
TAATAGAAGCGGGCAATTACCCTGCTGCTATCAGGGAGAAACTTACTATCTTTTCTGGTTACAGTAACTTGCATAGTTCTCCGATTTTATTTTATCCAATAAATTCATAAACTTAACTTGATTAATTAACTAAAGTTGCTATTTATTACTGAATAGAACACAGATTTACACTGATATTTTATTTTTATCCGTGTCATCCGTGTCATCCCTGCCCGTTCCGTTCAGGCGGGCGTGTTCTATTTTTTCTCATTTTTGAGTAAGTAGCAACTTGGATTAATTATAAAAATCGACTTTTATATCTGCACTTTTTATGAATAATTCAGGCTAAATATAATTTAAATAACAAAACATTATATCAGACTCAAACTGATTTTTTCCTTTACAATAATTTTTTCTTTTTTATTTTGAATTAATGAACTAAATTTGCCCCCTCATTAATGCCCAGATGGCAGGGCTGAGTGAAAAGAAATTACCCGGTGGGGTGATTTCCGCGAGGAGCCGGGAAGTGCGATAGCTTCCGCCATCTGAAGTAATAAACACATCAGTACGATACTGTTATTGTTCTTTAAGATATTAATTTTTAGTATGCCCAGATGGCGGAATTGGTAGACGCGCCAGGTTGAGGGCCTGGTGATCATAATTGGTCGTGCAAGTTCGATTCTTGTTCTGGGCACAAATGATGCCTCAAATCACTATTTATAAAGTGTTTTGGGGCATTTTTTCTTGTTACAATTTTAAAGTAATTTGCAGCTTCCTAAAACAACTCATACTATTATGAAAGTTCATGATAAATCAAACCCGCAATCCTACATCCCGTCACGTAACAGGTATAATGAGATGAAATATCGCAGGTGCGGCAGAAGCGGGATTCTTCTTCCGGAAATATCTTTGGGATTATGGCATAACTTCGGTTATGCCGACAACATTCTTGTAGCACGCAATATTATCAGGCGCGCATTCGATCTTGGCATAACCCATTTTGACCTTGCAAACAATTATGGCCCGCCATTCGGCGCTGCTGAAGAGACCCTCGGTATGATACTACGGAAAGATCTGGCACAATACAGAGATGAACTAATTATCTCCACCAAAGCCGGGTACGATATGTGGGACGGTCCGTACGGAGAATGGGGCTCTCGTAAATACTTGATAGCCAGCATAGATCAGAGTCTGAAAAGAATGGGGCTTGAGTACGTTGATATATTCTATCATCACAGACCGGATCCGGATACTCCCCTTGAGGAGACAATGTGGGCACTTGATCAGATAGTTAAACAGGGTAAAGCTCTCTATGCAGGAATCAGCAGTTATAACCCTGAGCAGACCTCTCAGGCTGCAGCAATATTACGCGACCTCAAAACACCATTTATTATTCACCAGGCGAATTATTCGTTGTTCGACCGCTGGGTGGAAAATGGTCTGCTTGGCACGCTTGAAAAAGAGGGAATTGGTTTAATCGCTTTCTCCCCCCTGGCCCAGGGACTGCTTACCAACAAGTATATTAATGGAATACCGGAAGAATCAAGGGCAGGCAAAGATATGACATACCTAAGCAAGAAGGAAGTTGAACCAACCCTGGAAAAAGTAAAAGCATTAAACCAGATTGCTGAAAAAAGAGGCCAGAATTTAAGTCAGATGGCTATCGCATGGCTTCTAAAAGAGAAAAGTGTAAGTTCTGTTCTTGTTGGAGTAAGTTCTGTAGCCCAGCTCGAAGATAATGTAGCTGCACTGGATAATACCACGTTCAGCAAAAAAGAACTGACTCTTATCGACGAAATAATGAAATAATATCATAAATTTGCCAAAAAAATTATTATCGGTGAAAACTATGTCCAAACATAACAGACAGATGACATTGCACTATATGATGCAGGTATAAGTTATAGAACGAGAGATAAATATAATATAACAGAGGCCTGCAGAAAAGCGGGCCTTTTTATTTTGAACATAATGAAAGTATTAAAATTCGGAGGAACATCTTTAGGCAGTGCCGAAAGGATCAGGCAACTGGTACCGTTAATCTCAAACGGAGAACAAAAAATTATAGTTCTGTCTGCAATGGCTGGTACTACAAATAATCTTGTTGAGATAACTGACAAACTCTATGAAGGATTGAAAAAAGAGGCGGCTGATCTGGTTGATACAATGCAGCAATCATACCACACCGTCGTCAGAAACCTCTTTTCGGAGGATAAATTCATTACTGAAGGAATGGAGATGGTCAATTCACATTTCAGTTACATTATGAGTTTTACCCTGAAAGTATTTTCGAAGAAACAGGAAAAAGCCATTCTGGCGCAAGGAGAACTGATATCAACAGCACTCCTCTATCTCTACTGCATGGAGCAAAACATTAATGCATCCCTCCTGCCCGCTCTCAGTTTTATGCGAATAGATAAAGATGGAGAGCCGGATCACTTCTATGTAAAAGAGAACATTAAGAGAGAGATAAAGGCTCACAGTGGAAGTGAGATTATTATAACCCAGGGGTATATATGCAGAAATGCCTATGGTGAAGTGGATAACCTGAAACGCGGTGGCAGTGACTACACGGCCACAATTATCGGGGCAGCCCTGCAAGTTGAGGAGATACAGATATGGACCGATATTAATGGTATTCATAATAATGATCCCAGGTATGTGAAAAACAGTAAAGTAATCAGGAAACTCTCATTCGAAGAAGCTGCTGAACTCGCCTATTTCGGAGCAAAAATACTTCACCCCACAAGTGTAATACCGGCGAGGGACATGAATATCCCCGTGAGATTGAAAAATACGATGACACCTGAGGATGAAGGAACAATAATTACCTCTGAAACAGATAAAGAGGGCTATAAAGCAGTGGCAGTCAAAGATGAAATAACCGTGGTAAAGGTAAAATCAGACCGCATGCTTATGGCCTACGGTTTTCTGCGTAAGATCTTTGAGATTTTCGAGATTTATAAAACCTCAATTGATATGATAACCACATCGGAAGTGGCAGTATCAATAACAATTGACGACACATCTCATCTGGATAAGGTTGTACGCGACCTGCAGGATCTGGGAAACGTTGAAGTTGAAAAAGATAAAGCTATCATCTGCGTTGTAGGAGATTTTATTGCTGAAAAATCCGGCACCACCCTCGATATTTTCAATGCTCTCAAAGGAATACCCCTAAGGATGATCTCTTACGGAGGCTCAAGGCATAACGTATCTCTCCTTATAAATTCCGGGGATAAGCGCGAAGCCCTTGTTTCTCTTGGTAACCACCTTTTCAAATAATAATCATGATCACAGAGAAACATTTAAAAAGGTTCAGGGAGGTCAGAACACCTTTCTATTTTTACGATATGGACCTCCTGGAAAGAACCATTGAAATAGTAAAAAAGGAGTCGGCCAGATATGGGTTTAATGTGCACTACGCAATAAAAGCGAATGCAAATCCTGTGATTCTCAAAAGAATAGTCTCACTCGGATTCGGATCTGACTGTGTAAGCGGTAATGAGATCCTCAGATCACTTGAATGTGGGTTCCCGGGTCACAAAATTGCATTTGCCGGAGTTGGAAAATCCGACAATGAGATACTTACCGGACTCAAAAGTGATATATTCAGTTTTAATGTGGAATCCCTGCCCGAACTTGAGGTTATTGATCAACTGGCCGGCAAAGAAAAGAAAGTTGCCAGGGTCGCCCTCCGGATCAACCCCAATGTGGAAGCCTTCACGCATAAGTACATAACAACCGGTATTGAAGAGAGCAAGTTTGGTATCAACATGTGGGACCTCCAGCCAATTATTGATTTTCTTGGATCGGCGAAAAACATATCTCTAACCGGTCTTCATTTTCATATTGGCTCGCAGGTAAAGCGTTTTACCCCATTTAAGGCATTATGTATTAAAATAAATGAGATACAGGAATGGTTTAATAACAGGAATATTTTTCCCGGTCATATTAATGTTGGCGGTGGTCTGGGTATAGATTACGAGAACCCTGATGTTCTGCCGGACTTTTCAGGCTATTTCTCACTCTTTGATGAACTTCTCGAATTGAGAAAAGGACAGCAGGTTCATTTTGAGCTTGGAAGATCTCTTGTCGGCCAGGCAGGAAGTCTTATTACAAAGGTGCTCTACATTAAAAATGGTCTCCAGAGTGATTTTGTTATTGTCGATGCCGGTATGACCGACCTTATCAGGCCGGCTTTGTACCAGGCATATCATAAAATCGAGAACCTTACATCAATAAACACTGAAAACTCAAGATACAATATTGTCGGGCCAATATGCGAATCAACCGACAGCTTTGGCAAATTTATTGAGCTACCTGAAACGCAGCGGGGTGATCTACTCGCTATAAGATCTGCTGGTGCTTATGGTGAAGTTATGATATCAAATTATAATCTCAGGGATAAACCCGGATTAGTATATTCTGATAAAATTTAACCTGAATGAAGTTTTTGAGCAATAAAAAGGGGTGATACCATATAATGACTCACCCCTATGTTTTATTAGCTTATTAGTCTATTTCTTCGGTTTACGCTCGATTTTTCTGATTACCATACTCCTGTCGCGTTCATCACCACCTTTTGTCCCAACATAATCAACCCATGCAATATAGGTATTTACTTCGTTTGGTATCAGTTGCGGAATCCTGATATAATCATCATTCTGGTATCCTCTCAGATCAAAGTTATTATGCTCCGCCTCCCATACATCGACGTAATATACAAATGATCCAAGACCAGTAAATGTTACCAGACCTCTGTTGGAAGTATTTCCTTCAACTACCACATTTGTTTCAGCATCCCAGTCACCAAGTGTCGGATATAGTCTCACATTGGCATTTGCTACCACGTATTCATACTCCCACTCAAGCACTTCAATCACTAAAATGGTAGGTGCAATTATATTAATAGTCTGGTTAAACTTATCTGTGTTCCCTCTTCTACTAAATGCAGTAAGTTCAACATTAAATGTACCGGTTGCCTGGTAGGTATGAGAGACATTCGTACTGTTTGAGAATGTACCATCTCCAAAATTCCATTCATACTCAACGGCATTGTAAGAATCATTTGTAAAATAGATCTCTTCGCCTACATAAGCTTCGACTTTATCGGTATAGAAAAAGGCATCCGGGTTTACCTTGCAGGAAGAAATGATTATCGGCAATATTAAAAGTATATAAAAATATTTTTTCATGACTTTGATAAATTGGTTTCAGTTAATACTTTTCAAATTGTGTGCCACAAATAAGGTTAGTAAATACCCGCCTTCCAAGAAGGTGGATTTCTAATTCATAAAACAATAAGCCTATTTCCAAGCCTGTTGCAAAGATGAGTAATCTTTATCACAAAATGTTAATAAATATTGATTACCTTTGCACACCATAAATTGATATTATAACTAAATATGATAAAAATAACGTTCCCGGATAGTTCGGTCAGAGAATTTGAGGAGGGAGTAAGCAGCCTCGGGATCGCAGAGAGTATCAGTCGGGGACTTGCCAAAGAGGTTCTGTCAGCCACTGTAAATGGTGAGGTTTGGGATCTTACAAGACCTGTTAGAAATGACTCTTCGGTAACTCTTCACAAATGGGATGATCCGGAAGGGAAACAAGCATTCTGGCACTCTTCAGCTCACCTTATGGCACAGTCGCTTGAGATACTCTACCCGGGTATCAGGTTCGGGATTGGTCCGGATATCGAGAACGGTTTTTATTATGACGTTGATCCGGTTGATGGAGTAGTAATAAGCGAAAGTGACCTTCCGTCCATTGAAAAGAAAATGGTTGAACTTGCCAGGGAAAAGAACAGCTTTATCAGGGAGAGCATTTCAAAAAATGATGCACTGAAACTATTTGCAGATAAAGGAGATAACTATAAAACAGAGCTGATAGAAGAGCTTGAAGACAAAGATATTACCCTGTATAAACTTGGTAGCTTTACCGACTTATGCAAAGGTCCGCACCTGCCCGATACTGAGAATATTAAGGCTATAAAACTGTTGAGCGTTGCAGGAGCGTACTGGAGAGGTGATGAAAAGCGTAAAATGATGACCCGTATTTACGGCATTACATTCCCGCGTCAGAAGTATATGGATGAATATCTGCTCCTTTTGGAGGAGGCAAAGAGGAGAGATCACAGGAAGATTGGCAGAGAACTTGACCTGTTTGCATTCTCCCAAAAAGTTGGAATGGGCCTGCCTCTTTGGTTACCAAAGGGAAATGATTTAAAACAGAGACTTGTCGATTTCCTTACTGCTGAACTGAAGAGAAGGGGGTATTCGATGGTTTCGACTCCTCATATAGGAAATATTGATCTGTTTAAAACATCAGGCCACTACGAAAAATATGGCGCCGATTCTTTTCGGCCAATAAAAACTCCACAGGAAGGTGAGCAGTTTATGCTAAAACCAATGAATTGTCCACATCACTGCGAAATTTACAATGCTACCCCCCACTCGTACAGGGATCTGCCTGTTCGCATGGCCGAATTCGGAACTGTTTACAGGTATGAACAACACGGCGAACTGCACGGACTAACACGGGTTAGAAGCTTCACTCAGGACGATGCACATCACTTCTGTGAGCCCGACCAGATGAAAGATGAATTCAAGAGTATTATCGACCTTGTACAATGGGTGTTCAACTCATTGAATTTTAAAGATTACACTGCTCAGATATCTCTCAGGGATACTGAAGATAAAGAGAAATATATCGGAAGTGACGAAAACTGGGCTAAAGCCGAAAAGGCAATTATAGAAGCAGCTGAAGAGATGAACCTTTCTACCACCATTATTAAAGGAGAAGCAGCGTTCTACGGACCAAAACTTGACTTTATGGTTAAAGATGCTATTGGAAGAAAGTGGCAGCTTGGAACTATACAGGTCGATTACAACCTCCCCGAACGTTTTGATCTTACATATATTGGTAAAGACAATCAGAAGCACAGGCCGGTAATGCTTCACAGGGCTATTTTTGGTTCTCTGGAAAGATTTATCGCCGTACTGATTGAAAGTACAGCCGGTAAATTTCCTTTATGGCTCACCCCCGATCAGGTAGTGGTTATACCCATAAGTGAAAAATTCAATGATTATTCAGAAAAAGTTTCAAAATTCTTAAATAATTACGATATTCGCACTCTGATTGACGAACGTAACGAAAAGATAGGTAAGAAGATAAGGGATAATGAGTTAAAGCGTATTCCATATCTTCTTATTATTGGTGAAAAGGAACAGGAATCAGAAACAGTATCTGTAAGAAGGCAGGGTGAAGGTGATAAAGGGGTAATGACACTTAATGACTTTGCCGGTTTTATTCAAAATGAGATAAAAAAAATGATTTCGTAAATAGACTTATTATTAACTAAAGAAAGAGGATAATACCATAGCTGGACCAAGAAAAAAATCCGGAGGAAGACCCGGTTTTAAGAGAGGAAGACGATACGTTAGAAGACCTGAAAAGGTAGAGCTTCATAAAATCAATAACAGGATTTCAGCACGTGTTGTCAGAGTTGTCGGCGATAATGTTGAGCAACAGATTATGTCCATTGAGGAAGCTTTAAGTATGGCTGACAAATTGGAACTTGATCTTGTTGAGATATCTCCGAGTGCTGATCCTCCAGTATGCAAGATCACCGATTATCAAAAGTTTCTCTATCACCTGAAAAAGAAACAAAAAGAGGCTAAAGCAAAGACAACAAAAGCTGTTCTTAAAGAGATACGGTTTGGGCCCAACACTGATGATCATGATTATAATTTTAAATTGAAACACGCAATAAAATTTCTTGAAGAGGGTGCAAAAGTTAAGGCTTACGTCTTTTTTAAAGGACGCTCAATACTCTTTAAGGAAAAAGGTGAAATACTTCTGCTCAGGCTGGCACAGGATCTTGAAGAGTATGGATCAGTTGAACAGATGCCAAAACTGGAAGGGAAAAGGATGATAATGCACTTCGCTTCCCGGAAGAAAAAAAAGTAGGTTCTTTTACATTATATAAAATTGTGCGAAATGCCAAAAATGAAAACGAATCCCGGCGCAAAGAAAAGGTTTTCTTTAACCGGATCAGGCAAGATTAAGCGTAAGCATGCGTTCAAAAGTCATATTCTTACCAAAAAATCAAAGAAAAGAAAAAGAAATCTTGGATATTTTGGTGAGGTTGACAAGGCCGACGAGAAAAACATCAAACTTTTACTGGCTAAAAAGTAGAGCAAGCGCTTAAGTGAGTGAGTTACATTAATATTAACAGAATGAACAGCATCAAAGTGTCAGCCCCGGGGCTGAACGCTGACATTCAAAAAATGAAAAATTATGCCAAGATCAACTAATGCAGTTGCTTCAAGGAACAGGAGAAAAAAGGTCCTGAAGCAAACAAAAGGGTACTTCGGCCGTAGAAAAAATGTCTACACTGTTGCCGTTAACTCCCTTGAGAAAGGTTTGCAATATGCATACCGCGACAGAAGAAAGAAGAAAGGTAACTTCAGAGCCCTATGGATACAGAGAATTAATGCTGGTGTACGTCAGTACGATATGAGCTACTCTGAGTTTATAGGTAAAATAAATAAAAAAGGTATCGCTTTGAACAGGAAAACACTCGCCGACCTGGCGATGAATCACCCTGATGCATTTAAAGCGATCGTCGAGAAAGTAAAATAAGTATCAATCTCCGTATAAGAACCGAATAAAAAAAGCGCTCCAGGGCGCTTTTTTTGTAACATATTCACCTCCTATTTAACCCTCGTGAACATCCTCTTAAAGCGAATCCTTTTTAAGCCCTTTGCCTCTTTATCGACAGATAACCATACAAATTTGGGCTTTCCAACAATATGATTTTCAGGAACAAAGCCCCAGAAACGTGAATCAGCTGAATCATGACGATTATCACCCATCATCCAGTAATAGTTCATCGTGAATGTATAAGAATCTGCTTCCTCTCCGTTGATGTAAATAACTCCCTCAATAATATCAAGTTCATTCTCTTCGTAAGCATCAATAATTCGCTCATAAAAACAGATGTTGGTGCTGTCAAGTTCAACGGTAACACCCGCTTGAGGAATCCATATCGGACCATAAAAGTCCTCATTCCATGGATACTCAGGATTATGTGGAAATATATGAGAGCCATATTCTCCGTTCCGTCTGAGGTCAGGTCGTATATCATTAACATTGGCAAATCCGGCAATCTTTTCTGCATTCTCTATGGTAAGAGGTAAAAGATACATATTTCCTGAAACCATTCGCTGGTCTGACTTCGAAATATTCATCCTCTCGAAAGCCTTGGGATTTATACGCGTACCGGTAGTACTAACCCAATAAAAGGTCTGCTGTGTACCATTATCCTCTACAAGCTTATCGTTTACATACAAAGCCCCTCCCCTTACAGCAAGTTTGTCGCCCGGAACACCCACGCACCTCTTTACATAATTCTCCCTCCTGTCCACAGGCCTGAAAATCACCTTGTTATTTTGCCAGACCTCCTGCCGTGCCTTTATCATATACTCCTCATCACTTCCGGGTACAATATCAGTATAACTGTCATAACTCTTTAACTGATATACCTTTTGTCTTAATATCTCATCATATGCAGTTACAGAATTCCCAACAACAATTGTATCTCCTGCCGGAAAGTTAAAAACAACAACATCATTGTTTTTTACCTCTCCGAATCCGGCTAATCTCTTGTATGGGCGAATAATCAGGTTTGACCAGGAACGGGTCTTAATAATTGGTATAGTATGCTGAGTAAACGGGAAAGCTAATGGAGTATTCGGAGTTCTCGGACCATAGGCAACCTTGCTAACAAAAAGATGATCGCCAATCCTAAGTGATTTTTCCATTGAACCTGTTGGGATACGGTAATTCTGAAACAGAAAAATATTAATGAGCGAAACTGCAATTACAGCGAATATTAAGGCATCAAGCCACTCAATGATAGTGCTGTTTTCCCCTTCCCTTTTCTTCCAGAATGACCAATTTACCTTTTTTGATACATATATGTCAAAAATTACAGCCAAACCTATCAGGAACCACCAGTTTCCTAACCAAACGACCCAAAGCAGGTATATAATAGCTGCAACAGCAAACTTAAAATATCTATTACCAAGAAATTCTTTCATTATTAATGTTATTTAAAAATGCAAATGTAATCTTTTAGCCCGAAAAACCCAGCATATCCTTCATACTGTAAACACCTTTTTTGTTTTGAATAAATTCAGCAGCAAAAACCGCACCAAGTGCAAACCCTTCCCTGCTGAATGCTTCGTGACCTATAGTGAGACTGTCAGTTTCTGACAACCATGTAACAGTATGAATACCAGGAACATCACCAACCCGTTTTGAAAACAGAGGGATTTCACCTCCCTTACTATCTGCCGAACCACTTACCCACTTTTCGAATCTCTCCGATTCAGCTATTATGTCCGCTGCAATAGTTATGGCAGTACCACTCGGTGCATCCAGCTTCTTTGTATGATGTATCTCCTCCACAGTTGGATTATACTGATCAAACTCCTTCATGACAGAAGCAAGTCTTTTATTAAGGTGAAACAATATATTAACACCAATACTGAAATTGGAAGCATACATAAATGTACCACCTGCCTTATTACATAAACTCAGAACTTCATTATACCTGTCGAGCCATCCGGTGGTCCCGCTTACAACAGGTATCCCCGACTTTAAACATGTAGTGATATTATCAAAAGCTGTTGATGGAAGGGAAAATTCGATGGCCACATCAGTACCCTGTAATTTTTCATTACACAGGTCAGAACTATTCTCCTTGTCAACAACCAGGCTGATCTCATGTCCCCTGCTAACAGCCCTCTTCTCAATCTCCTGACCCATACGGCCATAACCAATAATTGCTATTTTCATACTTAGATAATTTCTACGAAAATACCATTTTTAATGTAAATTGAAAAGACGTCCTTAGCCTTAGCCTTAGCCTTAGCCTCAGCCTCAGTCCGTATGCCTTACGCCTTACGCCTTACGCCTTATGCCTTTCCCTTAACCTTATGATAAAATTAATTGCTATTTTTATAAATCTTAAATTTTTGAAACACATATGATACAGAAATATCTATTATTACAGATTTTAATACTATATATTTTTACATCAGCAATAAAAGGACAAAGAGTTGATCCATATCATAAGGATAGCGAAGGTTTCGGGTATCTGGTTGCTGCTACAAGTGATTATGCAATATGGTGGGCCGAGGGCGCCTATAAGATCATGAGGGATGCACCCCAGCCTTCAAGCCTGTCTGAAAAAGTCTCATTATGGGCAGCCGGAAATGAATATGAACCATTTCAGATTGTCATAAATCCCGTAAACCGGATCGAAGATGTCAGAATAAGCACAAGTGACCTGACCGGAGAGAATGGTATAATTCAGGCGGATAATATTACATTAAGAAAAGTAGAGTATGTTAATGTTACAAAACCGACCGACAGTTACGGGTATGCAGCATGGTGGCCTGACCCCCTGCCCCCGGTTGATGGTCCGGTTACAGCTTATGGTGAAGAAAACAGTGTATTCTGGTTAACAGCTTATATCCCTGCAGGAACATACCCTGGCTGTTATAAAGGCAATATTACAATTTCAACTGCGGGATGGAATGAGACAATTCCCATTGAGTTGAATGTGTGGGATTTTGACCTGCCTGTATCTCCCTCAATAAGATCTGGTTTCGGTTTAAGTGTCGATAAGATCATAGATTATCATAATTTAAGTACCAAAGATCAGATTCTAAAAACATTCGATCTTTATATGCAGGCATTCAGGGATTATAAAATATCACCATATAGTTTCTATGCCCTGCATCCCATTAAAGAAGATATCTCAGGTATCTGCTGGGATGGGGGATTTTATGACTCAAATATAAAATTTGCGGGAAACTATTCCCTCCGTATTGAGGATGATGATCCTGTATCTGCAATTCATGCAAACTACCTGAAAAAAATTGAAATATCCGGAGACAAGTCATATTCACTAAAATGGAATGTCAGGGCGAAAGATATTGATCAGAAGTATTGTATTGAAGCAGTAAGTTATAATGCTGAAAATGAAGTAATTATATTTGATAACAAACTTGACGATTTCACCTGTGATACGGTATGGGAAAAGGGTCGCTTTAACCTTGGAAAATTTGGCAATGATGTTATGAAGATCAGCCTCAGACTCTACCCCTCATTCAGAACTGCAACAGGAGAAAATACTGGAACTGTCTGGTTTGACAATCTGGTATTGTACGAGGATGGTAAAGTAACAGATAAGATCAGCCAGGGCAATTTTGAGGTTTCGGTTGATGAGATAGAAATAAATCTTGATTTTACCGATTTTGATTATGCTGCATCGCGTTACATCGACCAGTTTGGGTTTAATGCATTCAGACTTGATCTTAAAGGGATGGGGGGAGGAACATACTATAGCCGGACCGAAGGCAGATTTGCAGGCTTTGCACAGGGAGGTGCTGAATATGATAAACTTATGAGCCAATACCTGAGTCAGATTGAGAATCACCTGAAAGAAAAAAATTGGTTAGGAAAAGAATATATTTATTGGTTCGATGAGCCCGGACAGAGTGATTATCCATTCGTAAGGGAGGGTATGGAGCAAATTAAACGATCTGCTCCTCAAATTACAACATTCCTCACAGAAAATGATCCTGGTCCCGGTATAATGGATGTTACAGATATAACCTGCACAATATGGCACCGTATTGACCCGAAGAAAGCGGCAAAAATTGTTGAGGGGGGACAGGAATACTGGTCATATCTCTGCACTGCACCTAAAGCGCCATGGGTTTCAGAGTTTATTGATCATGACGCTATTAACCTTCGAATATGGTTATGGATGTCTTACGCATACAGGCTTAATGGTATTCTAATCTGGTCTTCAAACTACTGGACATCCAGGGCTGCTTCACCGCCAGGCTACCTGCAAAACCCGTGGGATGAGCCTGCATCTTTTGTCCAGGGATATGGCTGGCCGCTTGGCAAACAAACTGTCTGGGGCAACGGAGACGGCAGATTCTGGTATCCTCCCAACAGGGATCCAAACACTGATAAAACCACCTATATAGAGGGCCCTGTTCCATCAATTCGTATTGAATTTTTACGCCAGGGTATCGAAGATTTTGAATACTTCAGAATACTGGAAGATCTTGTAACACAGATCGACGGTACAAAGGATCACAATAAAATACTAAAACAGACCAGGGATCTTCTGGAAATACCCAAAGATATTTTTACCGATGGAAAGACTTATACTAAAGATCCTGGCAGGCTATATGAATACCGAAGAAAACTGGCCAAAGCTATTACAGAATTAAACAATATTATCAAAAAATAAAATTATGAGATCTGTTATTGCATTAACTATTACCTTGCTAATAATAAGCGGATGCACAAACACCAATTCATCCGAAGAAGAATGGGTAAGCATATTCAACGGAAAAGACCTTAGCGGATGGACTATTAAAATGTCGGGATCTGATTTGGGTGAAAACTACAATAATACATTCAGGGTTGATAGCGGTATATTAAAAGTATGCTTTGACCAGTATGATGATTTCAACGGAGAATTTGGTCATATCTTTTACAATAAGAAACTTTCGAGATACAAGTTAAGGCTTAAGTACCGTTTTACAGGTGAACAGGTACCTGGTGGTCCCGGATGGGCTTACAGGAACAGTGGTGTTATGCTTCATTGCCAGGATCCGGCCACCATGGAGATCGATCAGAGTTTTCCGGTGAGTATAGAGGCACAGTTCCTGGGTGGAGATGGTACTACTGAAAGATCCACCCTTAATTTATGTACTCCGGGAACAAATGTAATTATGCTTGGTGAACTGATAACGCGACACTGCATTAGCAGCAGGTCAGCTACTTTCCATGGCGATCAGTGGGTTTCGGCAGAAATGGTTGTTTATGGCGACAGTTTAATTCACCATATTGTAAACGGCGATACCGTAATTACTTATAGAAGTCCGCAGATCGGAGGAGATAACCTGCCGGAAAACTATCCTTTACCTGAGGGCACCTTATTAGATGCAGGATATATCTCCCTTCAGGCAGAGAGTCACCCTGTTGAGTTCATGGATATTGAACTGCTTATAATAAAGTAAAACGGATATTACCTGGCCACGTAAACCACCTGTCCGCCAATAATGGTCATTATAACCTTTGTTTGCATTATCTGATCTCCGGCAATCTCCAGGAGGTCCTGATCGGTAACAACTATATCAGCCAGGTAGCCCTCCCTGATCATACCTTTACGATCTTCCATAAACTGAGCATAGGCAGAACCAAGAGTATAAAGCTCAATCGCCTCCTCCATAGTAAGCTTCTCCTCCGGGAACCAGCCATCACCATCCTCCCCCAGTCTGTCCTTACGTGTAACCGCAGCATACAAGCCCTCCATCGGATTAAGAGGTTCTACTGAATAGTCAGTACCAAAAGCAATTCTCGCTCCTCTGTTCATCAGGCTCCTCCATGCATATGCACCTTTACTTCTTTCAAGGCCGATCCTCTTTTCACAAAACCTCTTATCTGTAATACAATGAGTCGGTTGCATACTTGCAATTACACCCAGATCAGCAAACCTGGGAATATCATCAGCGATAAGTATCTGTGCATGTTCACTCCTGTGACGACTGTCGCGCTTACCGTTTATCTCTACAGCCATTTCATAAGCATTTAATATCCAGTTATTGGCTCTTGTGCCAATTGCATGAATACCAATCTGGAAACCGGCCCTGTCGGAAGCTAAAACACGGCTCACAAGCTCCTCATAAGTCATCTGCGCCAGACCGGCCTTATCAGGCTCATCATCAAAAGGGTCAAACATTAATGCTGTACCAGAACCAAGAGTGCCGTCAATAAAACCCTTCAGATAACCAAATCTGAGCCAGTCACTTCCGGGTGGAAACTCCTCCTTCAGCTCACTGTACCCTGCCAGCCTTTCCTTATCAATTGTCAATACACCACCTATATCAATACGGCATGTCAGCTCACCTTCATCCTCGAGCCTTTTATACATCTTCCAATCACCCGGCCCGGGTATCTGGATACTTGTAATACCAAGCTCCCTAGCACTCAGCAGAGCCATCAGGTAACCTTTCATCTCTTTTGCTGCCTCTTCCTCCCCGCTTCGTTCTATTTTCACTGCTCCATACCTTAGCAACCTCATAGCTGATTCTTTAAAAATTCCGGTAAGCTCCCCGGTAACAGGGTCTTTCTGTATCTCCCCGCCAAACGGATCAGGAGTATCTTTTGTGATCCCCGAGTTTTTTATTACATAACTGTTTACCAGCACACTATGCCCGTCAGCCCTGCTGAGAATAACAGGGTTATCGGGGGAAATAGCATCTATCAACTCTTTTGCTGGCCACTCCTTATTGAAAAACATCTCATGCTCCCAATGTCCGCCACGAATTAGTTCTCCCGGCTTTGATCTTGCAACCTGCTCCTGAACTTTCTGAGTTATTATCGCCGGATCGGTAATATATCTTAGCTCAACATAGTCGGGGTTAACCGGACCAAAATGAGCATGAGCATCATTAAATCCCGGAATTATTAGTTTTCCTTCAACATCAATAATCTTTGTAACATCACTGTCGATATATTTCTCAATCATTGAAGTTTTTCCAACAGCAATAATCTTGTCACCCCTGATAGCAACTGCCTCTGCCCTTGGGTTATCTTTATCAATGGTAACAACCTTACCATTAATCAATACTATATCGGCTATCTCCTCAGGGCCACATGAAGTTGCAAATAAAATGACGATTAACAGTGAAAAGAAAAATCCGGTTTTCATTTTTTAAATGATTTTAGTTTAACAATGGGCAATTTAGGAATAAAAAGTAACTAATTTTGTAGAAAACCTGTTCAATGAGAATAGATATAATTACCGTTTTACCTGAAATTATCTCCGGCCCTCTGGATCATTCGATTGTAAAAAGGGCAAGAAAGAAAGGGCTGGTTGAAATAAATATTATTCATCTTCGTGATTTTGCTACTGATAAACATAAAAATGTGGATGACTATGCTTTTGGCGGAGGAGCCGGAATGGTAATGACAATCGGGCCTATTTTCAGGGCAATTGAAGCACTGAAATCAGAAAGGGATTACGATGAGGTTATATATATGAGCCCTGATGGTGATAAATTTGACCAGAAAACAGCAAATAGTTTATCGTTACTTAAAAACATTATTATACTGGCCGGGCACTATAAAGGAATTGACCAGAGAGTAAGAGACTATCTGATTACCAAAGAAATATCAATAGGTGATTATGTTTTATCAGGGGGTGAACTTCCGGCTGCTATTGTTGCCGATGCCATTGTCAGGTTGATACCGGGAGTTATATCAGACGAGCAGTCTGCACTTTTCGACTCCTTCCAGGATAACCTGCTTGCTCCACCTGTATATACCCGGCCTGCAAAATTCATGGGATGGAACGTTCCGGAGATTTTACTCACAGGGAACGCACCTGAAATAGAAAAGTGGCGTCACAAGCAGGCTGTAAAAAGAACACTTGAGAACCGTCCTGATCTATTGGAAGAAGATGCTGAGTAAATGATATTATTCTTTTGAAATATGATCCGGTTTTCGTATGATTGTAACTAACAGAACTGAAATTACTAATAACTAAATATCAAGAACATGAATTCACAAGATTACATTAACAAAGAAAATAAATATGGTGCACACAACTATCACCCTCTACCGGTTGTACTTGAAAAAGGAGATGGCCCTTTTGTATGGGATGTAGAAGGAAAAAGGTATTACGATTTCCTTTCAGCTTATTCAGCTGTAAACCAGGGTCACTGTCACCCGCGTATTATAAAAGCCATGACTGACCAGGCCGTCAGACTCACCCTGACATCAAGAGCATTTTACACCAGTGTGCTTGGTGAATATGAAGAATATATTACAAAATACTTCGGGTACGACAAGGTATTACCGATGAATACAGGTGCAGAGGCTGATGAAACAGCGATTAAATTATGCCGGAAATGGGCTTACCTTAAAAAAGGAGTACCTGAGAACAGTGCAAAAATAATTGTTTGCGAGGACAACTTCCACGGCAGAACAATAACTATAGTTTCGATGTCAACTGACCCTGATGCTAGAAAAGATTTTGGTCCCTTCACTCCCGGATTTATAACAATCCCCTATAACGACCTGGCAGCTCTCGAAAAGGCCCTTGAAGATCCGGATGTTGCAGGTTTTCTGGTTGAACCGATACAGGGTGAAGCCGGAGTTTTTGTACCTGATGAAGGGTATCTCTCCAAAGCTTACAAGATGTGCAATGATAAAAATGTACTTTTTATTGCCGACGAAGTGCAGACAGGGATTGCCCGCACAGGTAAACTGCTTGCATGTGATCACGAAAATGTAAGACCTGATATTCTTATTCTTGGAAAAGCACTTTCAGGTGGAGTATACCCCGTATCAGTGGTACTGGCTGATGATGAAATCATGCTTACTATTAAACCGGGAGAACACGGTTCAACATTCGGAGGGAACCCGGTTGCCGGAAAAGTTGCTATAGCTGCTCTCGATGTGGTCAGGGATGAAAAGCTTGCTGAGAAAGCAGAATATCTTGGCAATATATTCAGGGAAGAATTCAGAAGCATAGATTCAGAAATGATAGAGCTTGTTCGCGGAAAAGGGCTCCTTAACGCGGTTATAATAAAACCAAAAGGAGGTAAAACTGCCTGGGATGTTTGTGTTGCTATGAAAGATAATGGTCTTATCGCCAAACCAACACACGGTCATATAATAAGGTTTGCTCCTCCGCTGATAATAACCGAAGAACAGTTGAGAGAAGCTATGAACCTGATAAAAGATACATTCAAACTTTTTGAATAGATCATAAAGGGAGAGAGAAAAGAAGTTTTACGAATCGCGCTTCAACTGATTAATACCCAATTTTATGAAGAAAAGTTTATATTGGATCTTTGCAATAATAATTACACTGTCGGCCGCATATTACCAGAGAAAAACCGGACCTACATACCCTAAACGAGTTGATATTCAAGTAAACAACAAGACCTATGGAATAAAACTTGTACGGAGTATTGAAATTGGCAACAGACAATATGTTAAGCTGGCTATAGAAGATACAACTGCCAGAGCAACCCTGCATTATAAGAGATTTAAAACCGACGATGCATATCAGAGTGCTGAATTCTCCTACGAGGTGAAACCTGTTAACTCTTTTATCATGAATAAAATTTTTAAACTGACAGAAGAGAAGGGTTTCTTTGCCGAAGTACCGGAACAACCCGCAGCAGGAAAAATTGAGTACTATATTGATATTATAGACAAAAGCGGCAAATCAACCTATTTTAAGGACGAGCCGGTAGTTATACGATTTAAGGGAGCGGTACCGTCAAAATACCTTACACCTCATATACTACTGATGTTTATCGCTATGCTTCTCTCCACACTTGCCGGATTAATGGCAATCGGAAAGCATCCATCTTATAAAAGAACCGGAGTCTGGACATTTGTTTTCCTCCTGTTGGGAGGACTGGTTCTTGGTCCGGTTGTCCAGCACCATGCATTCGGGGAAGCCTGGACAGGAATACCTTTTGGATGGGACCTTACTGATAATAAGACACTTATAGCCGTTCTGTTTTGGACACTTGCTGTTTTTGGAAATCGCAGGGAGAAACGACCCGGCCTTATAATCTTAGCCTCATTTATGTTATTATTGATCTACTCAATTCCACACAGCATGTTTGGATCTGAACTTGATTACAATAGTGGGGAGGTAGTACAGGGTATTATTTTAAATTCTATTATATAAGAAGTAACTAATCAGTCGGCCCTCCTTCGCTCTCCACTTCGTTTCAAGCTTCGGAAGGGCAAAGCAGTCCACAATC
>JAUVKT010000162.1 GCA_030596125.1 Bacteroidales bacterium
ATAGCGGTGATTATTCCGCTTATTATAATCTCCAGTGCAGTAATAATGTATGTTACCATGAATAACCGGAAAATGGCTCTTGAAGATGCCCGGGAGCTTGCAGATGTATCAGCCCGCGAATATGCAAATAAGATTAAAGCAGAACTCGATTATGAAATAGGCCTTATACAGTCAGCAACCTTCCTGATGGAAGACTTTTCTTCAAAACCATTTTCACAATTAGAAGAGATATTTTCAGAGCTTTTCATTAAAATGCTTGAAAAGAATCAGCAATTTCTTGCAACATGGGTGAGTTGGGAACTTAAAGCAATCAACAATAACTACAATAAAAATTATGGCAGAGTCAGGTTTATATACGTATTTCTTAATGACATCATAACATTTCAAACCGACTCGCTTGATCTTGATGGTGATGATACCTCAGGAATCTATTACAGTTATAAACAATCCAAAAAGAATAATATAACAAATCCATACTGGGATAATTACGGGGATGGTAAAGATATACTGATGGCCAGTATCATTATCCCAATACTTAACCGGAAAGAATCCTTTTGCGGGATTGTGGGAGCTGACATAGTGATGGATAGATTTAATCTTATGGTCGATATTATTAAACCGTACAACGGGTACGCATTTTTGCTTTCAAATGACGGAACTATTATAGCCCATCCCGACAGGAAACTTATCGGAAAATCCTTTTACGACGAAAACTATCAAGAAGAAGCCAGGATAAATATATCCGGCAAAATCAACAGGGGTGAATCATTCAACTTTATAACAAATATTACATGGGACGGCACGGACAAATATGTCTCCTTTGCTCCTGTAAATATTACTCAGATAGATAAACCGTGGTCTCTGGGAATAGTAATGCCTACTGAAGAGATTACTGCAAGAGCTGACCAAAATTTTATTATTTCCATAATTATTGGTCTGTTTGGTATAATCTTTACTGCAGTATTAGTATGGATATTATCAGGTTACTATACCCGTCCCCTTATCAGAACAACCACAGTACTAAATAAATTATCGACAGGTAATCTCTCTGATATAAAACAAATTCCTTACAAATCGTCGGATGAGCTTGGCCAGATGTCACAGGCATTAAATACCCTTACAGCAAACCTTCGTAAGATTGCCGGTTTTGCCATTAAAATCGGCGAAGGAAATCTCGAAACCCGGTATAAACCATTAAGTGATAACGACCTTCTTGGTAATGCTCTGATTAAAATGCAGTCTGACCTGGTTACTACAAATGATAAGCTGGCAGAGTCAACCGAAAAAGCAATTGCAGCTACCAATGCCAAATCGCTCTTCCTTGCAAACATGTCTCATGAGATCAGGACTCCCCTGAACGGAATAATAGGTATGACAGACGTATTAAAGGAATCCGGACTCACAAAAGAACAAATTGACTACCTCAACATTATTGATATGTCAGGAAACAACCTTCTTACTATTATCAATGATATACTCGACTTCTCTAAAATTGAATCAGGACAGATTGAGCTGGAAAATATTGAACTTAATCTGAGGAATGAGATCGTCCAGGTTGTAAAGCTTCTTGATAACAAGGCACACCGAAAGGGAATTTATTTCAAAACTGAAATTGATGAACAAATTCCTGTAACTGTAAAAGGAGATCCTGTAAGAATAAAACAGATACTTATTAATCTGGTAAACAATGCAATAAAATTCACAAAAAAAGGGGGGATAACTTTAGCTGTCTCTGTAATAAAATCTGATACTCCTGGAATAACTATTATGTTCAGGATCACTGATACCGGGATTGGTATTTCTGATAAAGGAATGACCAGACTTTTTCAATCGTTCTCTCAGACTGATATATCCACAACACGTAAATTTGGGGGGACAGGTCTGGGACTTGCAATTTCAAAGAGACTGGTAGAACTTATGAACGGGGAGATCGGAGTCGAGAGTGAGGTTGATAAAGGGAGCAGCTTCTGGTTCTCTGCTAAATTTGAAGTATCTGCAACAACAAAAGGAGAGCCTGTCTCTGTTGCTGATTCACAGGGCTCTTCCGGACATAAAAAACTGTCTCTTTTACTCGCTGAAGATAATGTAATAAACCAAAAGGTTGCTTCACTGGTGCTAAATAAACTTGGCCATGATGTCGAAGTTGCAGAAAACGGGAAGGTGACAGTTGAAATATTTATGAAAAAGAAATTTGATGTTATCCTTATGGATATACAGATGCCACTGATGGATGGAATTGAGGCAACCAGGGAGATCAGAAAAATCGAGTCTGAGAGTAAATCAAAGATCAGGATTCCCATTATAGCAGTTACAGCCAATGCCATAAAGGGAGACAGGGAACGGTTCCTTGAGGCAGGAATGGATAATTATATACCAAAACCCTTTAAGCCTGACGAGCTTGAAGAAATTTTACAAACTACAGTGCTGTCTGTTAGCATTAATAGCTCCAAAACATAATGAAGAAACCCGACTGGAACGAAAAAGTAATATTGATAGTTGAAGATTCCGATGTGGTTGTTATCTACTATGATATAGCATTAAAGTCAACCGGAGCAACTATTATTACTACAATGGATGGTAATGAAGCTGTAGAAATATGCAGGACAAAAGATATTGATCTGATACTGATGGACCTCTATCTTCCATCCACGGATGGGTTCGAGACAACCAGACTTATCAGGGAGTTTAATCAGGATGTTCCGATTATTGCCCATACATCCTATATTGAAGACAGGGAGATGAAAAAAAGTTTTGCTGCCGGCTGCAC
>JAUVKT010000118.1 GCA_030596125.1 Bacteroidales bacterium
AAGTACAAAGAATAAAGGTAAGCGCAGATTTGAGACTCACAGATATAGCCGTAGTTATATTGAGAATCAAAAATCGAGCATTGCCTTTAGTCACAGTAATTTGACTTCGTAATAGATCAATTTGTGAATTATTCAGGCTAAGCAATTGATCATTCAGGCCGGGTCATTACTCTACTTTCAAATACTTATCAACAATCCTTTATCTTAACAATTACTTAACATTAAATTAAAGTTCAGGTAAACTTATGAAAATACATTTGCCACAACTGAACAAATAAAGATATTATGGAAATCTTTTATGTTATCATTATTGCAGTACTGTTTATTCTTGCCATTTCTGACCTCATTGTGGGTGTCAGTAATGATGCAGTAAATTTTCTGAATTCTGCCATTGGTTCCAAAGTCGCCCCTTTACGTGTTATTTTATTGATCGCCACACTGGGTATTATTTTTGGAACTACTTTTTCAAGCGGAATGATGGAGGTTGCAAGAAAGGGGATATTCAACCCCGGTCAGTTCTACTTCAGTGACCTGATGATCATTTTCCTTGCGGTTATGCTAACCGACATAATTTTACTTGACCTTTTTAACACTTTCGGGCTTCCAACATCCACAACCGTTTCAATTGTCTTTGAACTTCTTGGAGCAGCTGTTGCCATTGCTGTGGTAAAAATAGCCCGTGACCCTGATGCTGTACATACACTCGGAACATATATAAACTCCAGCAAGGCGCTGGCAATTATCGCAGGTATTTTACTGTCGGTAGTTTTTGCGTTTACAATTGGCGCTATTGTAATGTTCTTTACAAGGTTACTGTTCAGCTTTAATATTAAAAAGAATCTAAAGTATTTCGGTGGATTATGGGGAGGACTTGCAATTACTGCAATAACCTACTTTATGCTAATAAAAGGTGCAAAAGGGGCCTCTTTTATGAGTGAAGATATAATTGAATGGATAGGTGCCAACACTTTTAAAATATTATTTTTCAGCTTTTTAGGATGGAGTCTCTTCCTCCAAATATTACTGTTACTATTCAGGATAAACATCCCGAAAATTATTGTACTTGTTGGGACATTCTCACTTGCCATGGCCTTTGCAGGAAACGACCTGGTGAATTTTATTGGTGTCCCGCTCGCAGGTTTGGAGTCATTCAAAGAGTGGATAGCCAGCGGCAGTGACCCTGATGCATTGCTTATGTCATCTCTTTCAGCGAAAGTAAAAACTCCCACTCTGTTTTTACTTGGAGCCGGTATTATAATGGCTATTGCACTATGGACCTCAAAAAAGGCACGAACTGTAACCAAAACAGAATTGAGCCTTAGCCGCCAGGATGAAGGTACCGAAATGTTTCAATCATCCGCTGCTGCAAGGTCACTTGTCCGCTCAAGCATTCAGTTCTCAAATTTTTTCAAGGTTCTGCTGCCTCAAAGAACTCTGAAATGGATCGACAGCAGGTTCGACCCAAAGGAATCAGATAAGCTGAAGGATGAGAAAGACATTTCTTTTGACCTATTAAGAGCATCAATAAACCTTGTTGTGGCAGGCGTACTAATTGCCTACGGTACATCTCAGAAATTACCGCTATCAACTACATATGTTACATTTATGGTAGCAATGGGAACTTCACTGTCTGACCGGGCCTGGGGTCGCGAAAGTGCCGTATATCGTATCACCGGTGTAATGGTTGTAATTACAGGCTGGTTTTTTACAGCCATGGCTGCATTTACGTCAGCTTTCCTTATTGCCCTGTTCATTAACTGGGGAGGCATGTATGCTATTGGTGCAATGACTGTTCTCGTAATTTACCTGCTTACAAGAAGCTATAAACTCCATACCAGGAGAAAGAACGAATCAGAAACTAAAGAGAAAGAAACCAGTTTCTCAGATATTGATTCAAACGACAAGATCATTCCATCCTGCCAGAAAACACTGGTAAACCAGTTGCTTCAACTATCGACTATATTTGATAAGATAATAATCGCACTTAGAAATGAAGATCTTAAGTCGATGAAAGCTGTCAGAAAAGATGTTAAACAACTTAATGCTTCCATTAAACTTAAGAAAGATAATGTTCATAAGCTGATCCGTAAACTTGATGATAATAAAGTTGACTCCGGACCTTATTATGTTCAGATCTTTGATTACCTCAGGGAGACTGCACACTCAATAAATTATATCTCCGATCCGGTTTTTTCACATATCGACAATAACCATCCTCCACTTGGTAAAGAGCAGCAGATAGAGCTTTATGAGTTTAGCCTGCAGATTAATGAATATATTAATTTCCTTATATATATCCTTAAATCAGGTAATTTCGATAATATCCAGGAAGCGATTCAAAAACAACATGTTTTACTTGAAAAGGAAGAAGCCCTGAGGAAAATAATGATAAAAAGAATTAAGAAGGGTGAGGCAGGAACTAAAGCAAGCATGCTATATCTGAATATTTTAAATGAAACCAGAAACATGATCCTGCAATCAGGAAACACAGTTAAGTCCTACAGGGATTTTTACATAAGTTTTAACAAATAGCGTTGTTTATTCATTAAATATAAAAAGGTGTCTGCTTACAGGCACCTTTTCTTTTTTATACCCGCTCTTTTCTTAAATTTGCCTAAAAGAAAATTGTATGCTCTCCAATAAACCACTTGCTGAAAGGATGCGACCGGGAAATCTGGATGATTATGTAGGCCAGGATCACTTTATAGGCAAGGACTCCACACTGAGGAAGAATATTGAATCAGGCATACTCCCCTCGTTCATTCTCTGGGGGCCACCAGGTGTTGGTAAAACTACAATCGCATCAATTTTGGCAAACTGTATGAATCGTGCGTTTTACCAGCTCAGCGCTGTGCACTCAGGAGTCAAGGATGTACGTGAAACAATTGAAAAAGCTAAAAAACAGCAGTTCTTCGATACTCCGAACCCCATTCTTTTCATTGATGAAATACACCGTTTCAGTAAATCGCAGCAAGACTCTCTGCTTGGAGCAGTTGAGCAAGGCGTCATAACACTTATTGGCGCTACCACCGAAAATCCAAGTTTTGAAATAATATCCCCTCTTCTATCAAGATGTCAGGTCTACATATTAAAACCTCTTGAGAACGACCATCTTAAAATACTCCTTTTAAAAGCATTAAAAAACGATTCCTATCTGAAGGAGTACAAGATCAGAATATCAGAGTTTGAGGCATTTTACAGGTTATCGGGCGGTGATGCACGAAAACTATACAACTCACTTGAACTGACTATTTCATCTGAAATAGCCGGTAACAGTGATAAGAAAAGACAGATAATCATTACCGATAAAATGGTAATAGAAAATGTCCAAAAAAATATTGCTCTCTACGATAAAGGCGGTGAGCAACACTATGATATAATTTCTGCCTTTATCAAGTCTATCCGGGGAAGTGATCCAAATGCTGCACTGTACTGGCTTGCAAGAATGGTTGAAGGCGGAGAGGATGTAAAATTTATTGCACGCAGACTGGTAATTCTTGCTGCTGAAGATATCGGGCTTGCCAATCCAAATGCACTGCTTATAGCCCAGTCATGTTTCCAGTCCGTTAACGTAATAGGATGGCCTGAATCGAGGATAATTCTTTCTGAAGCAGTCATTTATCTTGCAACATCACCCAAAAGTAATTCGGCCTACATGGCTATCGAAGCTGCCCGGCAGGAAGTTAAGGATTCAGGTGACACACCTGTCCCGCTTCACCTGAGAAATGCTCCCACAAAACTTATGAAGGACCTTGATTACGGTAAAAATTATAAATATGCCCATAGTTATATGGGAAATTTTGTTAGTGAAAACTATATGCCTGATGAGTTAAAGGGAAAGATCTTCTACGAACCGGGAAATAACCAGAGGGAGAAAGAACTAAAAGAGCGGTTAAAAGGTTTATGGGATGGATTTTACGACTATAACAAGTGAAAGAGAATGAATTCCACATGTTTTATTAATTTTACAAAATAACATTGCAGTATGATTGAAATTCCTGGTCTGAAATATAATTCTGAAAAAAACTTCCTTCTGATAGCAGGTCCATGTGTTGTCGAAAATCGAAATGTTGTATTTGAGGTAGCCGAAACCCTTAAAGAAGTTTGTGATAATAACAGAGTTCCACTGATTTTAAAAGCCTCTTACAGAAAGGCCAACAGGTCCCGTATCGATTCTTATACCGGACCCGGCGATGAGAAAGCCCTGGAAATTCTGGCTGAAGCAGGAAAAGAGTTTAAGCTGCCCGTTGTAACCGATATTCATAATCCGGATGAAGCTGCAATCGCTGCCAGATATGTTGATGTACTGCAAATTCCTGCATTTCTGTGCAGGCAAACCGACCTGCTTATTGCTGCCGGGGAGACAGGTAAGTGGATCAATATAAAGAAAGGGCAGTTTCTGTCGGGGGAATCAATGAAATTTGCAGTGGAGAAGGTAAAGAGCACAGGAAATAACCGGATATTGCTTACCGACAGGGGGAATATGTATGGCTATTATGATCTTGTGGTGGATATGCGTAATATTCCTGTTATGAAGAAGAATAATGTACCGGTAATTGTGGATATTACCCATTCACTTCAGCAACCAAACCGGTCTGAAGGCGTAACAGGAGGACAACCCGAAATGATAGAAACAATCGCATTGTCAGCCCTGGCTGCCGGAGCAGACGGAATATTTATGGAGACACATCCCGATCCCGCAAAGGCTTTATCAGACGGAGCTAATATGCTGCATCTCAGCAGGGTCAGAGAGATAGTTGAGAAAATGACATTACTCAGAGAAACAATGAATACTATTAACCAAAAAAAAGATATTTTATGAAAAGAACACTATTACTCGCTGTATCAATGATGATGGCTGCAACTCTTGTAGCTCAGGACATTAATACTATAATTGAGAAGCACGAAAAGGCAATTAACGTCAAAAAGCTAAATAGTTTTAAGACTATCAAAGTGACCGGTTCCATGTCACAGATGGGTATGTCAATGGATATGACTATTATTGAAAAAGCTCCGGACAAGATCAAAACAGTTATCACTTTCAGCGGAATGGAGATAGTTACTGTTGTTAACGGCGACAAAGGCTATATGATCAACCCGATGATGGGGTCTTCAGAGCCGGTTCCACTTAAGGCCGAACAGATAAGTCAGAGTGTCGGAAGCAAAATGCTCGGATCGTCAATCAGGAAACAGATGGAAGATGGGAAAGTGGAGTTTGCAGGTATGGAAAAGTTTAACGGTACCGACTGTTATAAAATTAAAAACCAGACAACTGCAGGAGAATCATTTGCATTTATTGACAAAAAGAGTTATTATATTATTGGCATCATTCTGACTACAGGACCAGCGGATCATGAGATGCAGGTCGAAATGAGAATGAGTGAATTCAAAGATATTGAAGGAGTAATTATGCCAATGAAAACCGATACTTATGTTAGTGGCCAGATGAGCGGATCACTTGTTTTTACATCGATTGAATTTGATCTTCCTGTAAACGACTCAGAGTTCGCAATAAAATAAAAGCAGCAAACCTGTAAGCCGGATTTTGTACCCCGTTCCATGATCTGTAAAAGATCTTTGAACGGGGTTTCTGTCATTTATCTGGCCGCTGCATTACTCCAGCGGTCTAACGACCCACCCCCCGGCATCGGACGAGCAATCCTTATCGCCGGTATATATGGTCTTTCAACCCATAAGATGTACGGCACCGGATGTCACCACCCGGTCCGGTGAGCTCTTACCTCACCTTTTCACCCTTATCCGGCAGTTGCCGGACGGTTATTTTCTGCTACACTGCTATACCCTCACAGGTATCTTCCCGTTAGGAAGTATGGTGCTCTCTGTTGCCCGGACTTTCCTCTCCCCGGCAGCTGCCGGATAGCGACAGAACGGTTTGCTGCCCTGCAAAATTAATATAATAAATTGAATGATCTGTCAGCAAATCGTAACTGTCTTGATATTAACGAATTCCATCATTTGATTAAGAATTACGTCTGTTTCTCGGGCGCACCTTTAGCCCATCCCGTGCAAGCAATTGTTGAAGCATCCTTCTCATTTCTTTTTCTGTAGCTGCAAAAGACGTCTCGGATTATCTGTGTAAATTCGGTCAATACCCATCGTCAATAGCGACTTCATTTTCTTTGCGTCGTTTACGGTCCATGCACCGACCTTAAGTCCGGCTTTGTGAATCTTGTCTACTTTTGCTTTTGTTATCCCATTGTGGTTGATCACAATGGATTCAAAACCTTCCTGTCGGGCAACCTGAAGATCCCTGTCAATGTTCGCATCTGCCGGTCGATCCCAAAACACCGGGATCAACTTTGCATACGTTTTTACTTGCTTCATCTTACGCAAACTACCGTCGTTAAACCCAACCCACTTCCCGGCCCTCAGATCCTTGATAATCACGATCGCTTCTTTCACACAATCCACTTTGGGCTGAATCGACAATCG
>JAUVKT010000064.1 GCA_030596125.1 Bacteroidales bacterium
TCATCCCTTCCGAAGCTATCGGTAAGCAAAGTAAGTATCTCGTTGGCTGTTGACTCAACCGGTTTGTTGGTAATGTTAAACACCTTAAACCCGCCTCGCTTAAAGATAAGATTGGCAAAATCAAGTTCGAGGCGCACTTTCCTGGGATTTATATAATCATCCTCTTCGGTTAAACCGAGAATTTTAACCCTGTTCATTCGTTGTGCAATAAGATAATGCGCAGATGTTGTAAGTCCGAAAACTCTCCCGGAGTCAATAGTAAAGAGTTTTTCGGGAGGCTCTATGCCAGACACCAACGGTACATTCGCCACTTTCCATCCAAACATTCCCATATAGATACTGAGAGGTGTCTTTCCTGTACGGGAGACCCCTGTAAGCACTATATCAGCTTTTTCGATTTTGTGGGAATTGAGTCCGTCATCATGTTTCATAGTAAACTCTATTGCCTCTACCCTCTGGAAATATTCGATATTTCTTAATCTGAAAAGTCCGGGTTGACTGACAGGCTCCTTCTGGAGAATATCAGAAATGTAATCCGATAGTCCGCCCATAACGTCGAAATGCCTGATATCTTCTGAATCACAAACAGCAAGCAGTAATTCACGCATCAAAGGGTCAACCATTGTATGAACAATGATCCCGCATGATTCTTTTGCCCTGGTAACAGCATCATTTATCTTCTCCAGAGTATCTACATTGGAAATTACAATCAATGGTATTTTGTTGTCGGGAAACTGTATCAGAACAGATCTCACCACAGTATTGCCTACCATTCCTTTTCCACCCGACACAATATAAATTGGAGGTACATTTTGAGCACAATCGGGATTATCAATATAGGTCTGACCTTCATTCATAACAGGGTCCTTTTGATTTATTCAACCGCTAAAATATAAAATAGTAACCTATTTAACCTGAATAATTCACTATTAACAATTAATACTCATCCGTGAGTATAGAAATGATGGAAAATCTCAACTACCTTGCTTCAGCTTAGGTAAAGCTATTACCCCCAACCGGCAAATTGAACAGCTGTCATCTAATTTCTTCCCCAGATGATGGCTGTTTCTTCTTTTAACTGAATGCTTTATCGCTGGAATTACTCATTTAACGGATATAACAGGTGGATTCTGGTAGTCGATTTAATATCCAGTTTTTTTAATATCCTTCTACGATGTGTATCGACCGTGTTTTTGGAAATATGAAGGCGCACTGAAATCTCCCTGCTCGTGCAACCCTGCCTTAAAAAATTAAAAATCTCTGCCTCCCTGTGTGTAAGCAACCGGGTTATATTTTTAATATCTTCCTTTTCGTCTTTTAAACTATTTATATATTTCAATATGGTTTCATTTAGTTCATCTTTGTCTACCGGCTTAAGAAGATAATCAAACGCCGACTCCTTAATAGCCTTAATAGCATACTTATCATAAGCCGTAACAAAAATGACTTTCGGACAATAATTGGTGTCACGCACCTGCTCAATTACTTCAAATCCGGAATGACCCGGCATCTCAATATCAATAATAATAAGATCTGGTTTGTTGCTTTTTATAAGAGGGATAGCTCTCTCCGGGAAAGTCTCTTTTCCTACTACCTTTAAAAAATCATATTTCCTTAGCAGAAACTCCATTCTGATTACTGCATCAGGATCATCATCAAGGATAAATACTCCGAATGACCTCATATTCTAATGCTTAAAGTTTACTTTTTAATGGCCATATGCTCAGGTTTTTCTACAGACGAAATAAAAGTAATAAAATCCGGATTAATTATCCTGCAACAGACAATGAAAATACATCAAACAATTTTTTTAACATAATTTTAGGTTGAAAGGAATTACCCATTATCAACTCTTCATTTGAAGAATAAAAACATTTTTATAAATTGTGTCACCATTTAACAAATACATCAATTATTCTAATAACCTAATTATGAGATACATAAAAACTCCGTACCGTTTTTTCAGGCATCTGCTTACTCTTCCGTTTATCTTCAGTGCAATTATTCCTATTTTTATACTTGATATCTGGATTGAGATTTTTCACCGAATATCGTTTCCTTTCTATCGAATACCGTATGTTAAAAGAGGGCAGTATATTAAAATCGACAGGCATAAACTCTCATATCTCGATCCTATGCAAAAGTTTAACTGCGCATATTGCGGTTATGCAAACGGAGTACTACAATACTGTGAGCAAATTTTTGGTGAGACTGAAAAATACTGGTGCGCCATAAAACATGAGAAGGATGAAAATTTTATAGCGCCTCCACATCACACTGAATTTATTGCTTACAATAACGAGGAGGAGTACATAAAGGAGTATAAATCCAAAAGAACCCGGCAATTTTTTTAATCCATAAAAAACCAATCAGCTATGAAAATCGAATTTTTAAAAAGTCTCAGACTGTTTTTCAGAACAACACTGTTTGGAGGACTTGTAGCAATACTCCCTCTGGCCCTGATAATTATATTTTTCAGATGGATAATTAATATTATACAAAAGTTTCTTGAACCGTTGGTAGAGCTAATAGAGGTAAACACACAGTTTAAGGTAGTAGTCCTTTATATACTCGCAGTTGCAGCTATTCTTACAACATTCTTTTTTATAGGTCTGGTAATACAGACACGTATAGGAAGATTCCTTAATAATGTGCTTGAGCAGAAGTACCTGATGAAGATTCCGGGATATAAGATAGCACGTGATACCGTGATGCAGTTTTTCGGTAAAAACAGGTCGTTTTTCTCCGAGGTTGTCCTGGTAGATATCTTTAACTCCGGAACATTAATGACAGGATTTGTTACCGACACACATAATGAATACATTACTGTTTTCGTTCCAACAGGTCCAAATCCAACATCAGGTAATATATACCATGTCCGCCGCGATAAAGTTACCAGAACCACTACTGCCGTCGATGACGGTATGAAAACCATTATAAGTTGCGGAGCAGGATCTGCTGAAATATATGAGCAAAGGGTTGATCTGAATAATATTAACTGAGCCTCCCTGAAGAATACTCTATTCAAAAATTAAAAGTCTTACCTGCGAATAGCTGAAATCAAGAACATAAGAAGGGGTGTTCGTAAATCAATAACAAAAGGGTGTCTCAAAACAGAGACACCCTTTTTTAGATAAAATACCAGATCTTTTTTTTACTTCTTCTTAACTGCCTTCCAAACCTTGTCCTCATCAAGAGGTTTTGTACAAAAGAACCAGTCATAACACTTCATCTCTTCTTTTCCGTCCATACGATCTTTTGCTGTACCGCACGATCCTGCAGGAGGCACGATCACATCATCACCCGGACGCCAGTCAGCCGGTGTAGCCACTGAAAATTCATCAGCTGCCTGAAGTGCTACTATAACCCTGTAAAGCTCGTCGAAATTACGGCCCAGACTAAGCGGATAATAGATAATAGCCCTGATAATTCCTTCAGGATCAATAAAAAATACTGCCCTTACTGCTTTTGTAGTAGCTTCATTAGCCATGATCATACCATACTTCTTAGCCACATTCATAGAGATATCCTCAATAAGAGGGAATGTAACCTCAACATCTTTCATCCCCTTATATTCGATCTTCTCCTTGATGGTACGAAGCCATGCAATATGGCTATATAATCCATCAACTGATAATCCAACAAGCTTGGTATTTACCTCTTCAAATTTATCCTGCATCGATGCAAAAGTCATAAATTCAGAAGTACAAACCGGCGTAAAATCAGCAGGGTGACTGAAAAGAATTACCCACTCACCTTTATAATCAGCCGGGAAATTAATATCGCCCTGTGTTGTTACTGCTTTAAATTCTGGTGCCTTATCACCTATTCTTGGCATAGACACAACCTGGTTTTCAACATGCTCTTCCATAATCATAAATTTTAATTTGTTAATATTTGTTTTTGATTTTTTCCCTTTATATAAATATCTGTTATACCTCTTTTAATTACTGTCTGCATAATGCCCTGTAATATGAAGATTAATCTCTTCTATCTTAAAATTCGGGATTTTTTTCTGTTTGAAGTACTTTTCCAGTATGATATTAAGATCTTCATCATAATAATCAGCAATCCTATCAGAATCTGTATAGTGCAGGTGATGATGCTTGTCAAGAATCGCATCATACCTCATCACATCACGTTCTGTTTTCACTTTCCTGATCAGTCCTTTTTCTGTAAATGTCTCAAGGATATAATAAATTGTCCCAATAGCGATATTTGGCTGTTCGCTTCTAATATATTCAATAAGATTCTCGGCAGCAGGATGGCTCCGTAAACGATGTAAAGAATGTAGTACTATTACCCGTTGAGGAGTGACTTTCAGTCCCCTGGATGCGATCAGTTCCCGAATTTTATTAATTTCCATTGCCATTTTCAGTAAATATGAATTATTCTTACTTAGGAATGTGTAAAGATACACTATTTTTTTAATATGGCAATATTAAGGTGTGAAAAAAGTTTAATCGTGTAATTGTTTAACCCATCACTGCGTCCGCAGAAACAACCGCAGGTTGTGAAGGTGGAACGGTTCAACAAAGTTTAGATCGCTCTCCGGCGAAGCCGGATTCGGGACAATACTCTTAACCTGATACCTGGCACCCGGCACCTCCTCATTAATACATCTTATCGTAATCCCTGAACGAACGTTTAAGAATAAGAGTTAGAAGGAATGGGAAAAATCTGAGGGCGATACCCTGGAGTTTGCCAACCGCTGAAAGGGTAACCCTGTTTTTGCGTTTGTAAATAGTTTTGGCAACCGACAGGGCAACATCCTGCCTGCTGGCCTTTTTCAGGTTATCACGTGACTTCAGTACTGTATAGGTCCCGTCAGGAGATAATATCTTCTTTTCGGACTCATTCTCAGTAAAACCGACATAAACTATACCGGTATGAAGGTCAGACTTTTTATGTTCCAATTGCATAGCCTGTGAAAATGCCGAAAGGGCCATTTTTGAAACACTGTATGCCGAATGTCCCGGCAGGCCAACCTTTCCTGCAAGACTTGAAATAAAAATTATACTCCCCCTGGTTTTCAGGATATGGGGCAAGGCATAAAGTGTAGGATAAATTGATCCAAGTGTATTTATTCCCAATACTTTTTGCCATGTTTCCGGGATTAACTCGCTAACAAGTCCCCTGGTTGCAATACCGGCATTGTTAATAAGAATATCCAGACTACCATAATGAGAAACCACCCGGTCGGTTAAGGTTTTACAATCGACACTTTCAGATACATCCCCGGAAACGCTTATACAGTCAATCCCTGAAGCCATAAGCTCATCGCGGGTTTTTGCAAGATCTACACTGTTTCTTCCGTTAAGGCATATCTTTGCCCCCAAAGAACCCAACAGTAAAGCAGTTGCTTTACCTATTCCTTTACTCGATCCGGTAATTAGCACAACCTTGCCGGAGAAGAAATTCTTCAATTTGTCAGTTTTTGATATAGCCATTCTCTTTAAACCATATTACTGATTTCTCAATCGCCTCGACAATAGGTGTTTGAGGCATTTTTAATTCTAAAATTGCTTTTTTACTGGTATAGAAATGATCTTCTGTTGAGATAAGAGCAAGAGGAAAACTGACACCAGGGTTAATGCCAAAAATCGAAGAAATTACCGACATTATTCTCCCATATGCAAGTGTTACCCAACCTGGCATTTTCATTCCTGGGGCCTTTACACCAAGGACACCGGCCATTTTTGAAAAAATCTCATTATAATTCAGGTTTTCATGACCAAGAATATAGGCTTCTCCTATCCTTCCCAGCTTAATAGCATTAACAATGGCTGTCGCAACATCACCGACATATACAAAATTTCTGCCACCCGGTGGATATCCAGGCACTTTCCCGCTATTAACAGCGAGGATCATTGCACCGGAACTTGGTTTTGAGTCATACGGACCAATCATAAATGTAGGATTCAGTATAATTGCCTTTAGATCATTTTCCAATATCTCCTTAAGCAGGACCTTGTGTGCCTCATACTTTGAACTCATATAATCGAGTCGATACCTATCACCATCATATTGATTCTTCTCAATACCGGGATTATCAATACTACCCGGTCCGAAAGAGTTGGCTGTTCCTATATGCAGAAGTCTCTTAACATTAAATCTTTTTACTGCCGAAATAATGTTTTTTGTTCCATTAACATTTACGTCATAGTAAATCTTACCATGAGGGGGCCATGTATCAGTTAGCGCAGCAGCATGTATAACAATATCACAATCCCGCACGGCGCTGTCGACCTCCTCAATATTCAGAATATCTCCGTAAACGATCTCGATCGGCAACTCCTCAAGGAAGACGGCTTTTCTTCCACTCTGAACCAAGACCCTGACATCATAACCTTTATCAAGCAGAAGTCTTACAAGATTATTACCCAGAACACCGTCAGGTCCGGTTAAAAGTACTTTCATAAAAAGCGATATTTTAAAAAACTATTGCCAAAATTAACCTAATTGATCTTACAACAAAATAATATATATCATTTCTCTTATTCAGCCGGATTAAGGTTATACCTGTTATCTTTGCAAAGAGTAATAAAACAACCCATTATATTCTAATTTAGAATTATATGTCGCTATTATGAAAGAGAGACTATTCGGAAAGACACTTGATGAACTGATAGCAATAACAAGGGAGGCCGGACTTCCGGGATATACCGGCAAACAAATTGCCGAATGGCTCTATAAGAAGCAGGTGAATGATATAGACCAGATGACAAACCTGTCGAAAGATGCGCGTAGTCGCCTTAGCAGTAAATTTGAGATAGGACTGAGACCTCATAAAACTGTTCAGTCATCAATCGATGGGACAAAAAAATACCTGTTCCCGGCATCCGGTAACAAATATATTGAATCGGCTTATATCCCTGAAAAGGATAGAGCTACTTTATGCATCTCTTCCCAGGTGGGATGCAAAATGGGGTGTGTTTTCTGCATGACAGGGATGCAGGGTTTCCAGGGACAACTCTCCCCAAATGAAATTTTAAACCAGGTCACCAGCCTTCCTGAGAGAGACAGTTTAACAAATATTGTATATATGGGAATGGGAGAGCCATTCGATAATTTTGACAGCGTAATAAAATCAATCCGTATTTTAACTTCTGAATGGGGATTTGGCATGTCTCCCAGAAGGATAACGGTATCGACAATCGGTATTGGTCCCGCCATAAAAGAATTTCTTATTAAATCGGAAGCCCATCTTGCTGTTTCTCTTCACTCACCGTTTGAAACTGACAGACAAAAACTAATGCCTGTGGTTGACAAATATCCCTTAAAAGATGTTATTGAAATTATCACAAATTTTGAATGGGGCCATCAGAGAAGAATCTCCTTTGAATATATTATGTTTAAAGGCATTAATGATACCGGTAATCATATAAAAGAGTTATCGAGGCTGCTGAACGGGATAAGATGCAGAATTAATCTTATCAGGTTTCATCCTATCCCCGGCTCTACGCTTGAGAGTTCGGATGACAGCACCATTACAGACTTCAGGGACAGACTCACAGCCAAAGGAATTGTAACAACTATAAGAGCTTCAAGGGGTGAAGATATTTATGCTGCATGTGGTCTCCTCTCAACAAAAAACAGTACGTAGCAGACAATTACCACACTGCCCTGGTATCATATTTCAAGGTTAGTAATCTCCTTTGTAATATTAAACTTAAAGTCAGGGTATTCGTAAACAGACATCCTCGGTTCGGTCTCACCAAGTGAATAGCCCCATATACTTTCATACTCCATTGGATTCTCACCCATCTCTTCAAGCTGTTTGAGATACTCACTGATAGATTTGGATTCAATTATTATAACCTTGCCCATTTTATGAATAATAGGGCTATGAACACGGGTAGAATCATGATCAAACTCAAGAATCCTCCTGCCATAACGGGTTATACCTATCACCCGATATGTTGAACTTTTACCTACCCCGGGCAAATTGAGTACATTTCTATCGGTCGAAAGGAATGGAAGTCCGGCTTCCTGTCTGAGACGCGAGATATTATCAACCATTTTCTCCGCCTCAAGGGGAAACTCCCTGATGCGGTCGAAATACTTTTTATCAATTTGCCCGATCACTTTCTCTTCAATCTGCTCCTGCACTGCTCTTGCGTTTGTGGCAAAATTGAAATTGTTTTCCATATAACCTTTAACCGAAAATGTATAATAGGTCAGTATGCCAATATCATTCAGCACTTTTCTTAATTTGGCTGTATGTCCGCGTCGTGAAGCAGATGATGTAAATACCAGTTGATTTGTAACTGTCCAGCCGGCAGAAATAAGTCTTTTAACAGCTTCCCCGGCCTCGGGAGTTATCTCCATAGGCGCTTCAAAGTGAGTCTGGATAAGAAATTGCCTGACACCAATATCAGACGCTTTTTTCTTAAATTCACTAAGGACCCCGATAAGTCCGTCATTTATACGCTGTGGAAGATAAGCCGGCAACCGTGTGCCAAGTCTTATCCTGAGCAGTTCGGCATATTTCTCTTTTCGTTTCCTGTTTGATGCGATTTTTCTTGAGGCCATTTCATATACAGCATCAAGTATCCTTTTCAACGAATTATCGGTACTCATCAAAGCATCTCCTCCGGTTATTAGGATATCTCTCAACTGACTATCCTTTTCAAAATAGTCCATAATCACCCTTAACTTATCGTTCCATTTTTGTCCGGGCTTTAACTTATCGAGATTGAAATTCAGATGACCACTCTGAAAATCATACAATCTCTGACATGATGCACATAATCCTCCACAAGCCCTGCCCATGGTGTCCGGGATAAGTATTGCAACTTCAGGATAGCGACGGTGAACATTGTTATGAGTTGGAAGAAGCCATCCTGCAGCATTGG
This sequence comes from Bacteroidales bacterium, assembly GCA_030596125.1. Lineage (GTDB taxonomy): Bacteria > Bacteroidota > Bacteroidia > Bacteroidales > VadinHA17 > JAUVKT01. Next base: position 8,859 of record JAUVKT010000064.1, read on the forward strand.
GTTTTCCCGGTTCAACAATATCCTCTTTTTCCCAGGCAACAATACTTCCAAACTCATCGACAAGTTGCTGGCTGTATAAAACATAGTACCGTATACCCAGGTCGGCTCCGATAGCAAAATAGGGAACCCTTACATGCAAAAGCGACAGATAGTACGGATTTATAAAAAATGGAATACCCTTCTTTTCAGCTGAATATAAAACCTTCATGGTATCAGGATCCAGGGAATTTCCAAGAAGTTCATTAAGCAGGTCGGGAGACCTGACAGCAAATCTCAAATGAAAAAGATGCTCTTTCCACCACCCAAGCATCTTAAGAAACTTCTGTTCCCCTGACATGCCCTCTTCAAAACAGTACTTACTATCCTTAATTTGTCCGTTATCTATCTTTTCAATCAATACATTAATTATCCTGTCCCTGTTCTCCTCCCTTAGCTTAACAATTCTCGGGTCCTGTCCTGACGGATAGCGTTCCATCCACGAAACAATCTTTTCACGTGATGGCAGCTTTACAGAATATGTTCCCGAAAATTGCCTGAACAGATAGAGCATATCCTCAAAAAATGCTGGTTTTGCCCCACCCGTGCCATATGTTACGGCAAGCCATATCATCTTTACAGGATTCGTTACAGCTTTCTCTCCTCTTAAATTAAGGTCTTCGTATGATCTTCCCGCATTATCAACATAATCGAGTAATCTTATTGCTGCATAATCTTCCCACGAAAGTTTCTCAAACGATTCCCTGCCTGTTGTTACTCCTTTATAGAAGCTATAAGCAAAGGGCCTTTTTTCGAGTATTTCCGACACCCAGTTCTTTACTCCTACAAGAGCCTCAGTCTCATTCCTGGCATTCCGCATTATCTCCTCCAGCACAGGATTCTCTTTTAAGAGCTTTTTTAATACACGGTGTGATTTTACATTGATAGCTATCCGGTCGAGCTTTACTATATTCTCCATAACCATAGGATTTGTCTACCAACCTGCTTAAAATTGTTTATTCCTTTCATTAAAAAGCTCAATGGTTTCATCTTGCAGGAGGGTCCAGATTGAATAGATCCCTTTAGCCGTACCAATAGGTATGTTAAGGCAATTGATAGCCGAAAGAACAATTATTAGTATTCTGGCCCACTGCCGGTAGCTGATTAACCCTATTCCGCCAATAATCCCTAAAACAGCACCTAGTCCGACCAACAAGGGAATTACTATTTTCAACACAACCAGTACCATCTCAGCTACATCAACATCCGTCACGAAAGATTGTGCAAAATTGAATACAAGAAAGAGAATTACTGTTCCGATAATTCCCAATATACCAAAGCCAATATGCAAAGCCGCAACAAATGTAACGTGCTCTCTCATGTCTCTTTTCTTTTCCATAACATTACTTTTCTTAAAGATATGAAATTTCTGTAAACGCTGCTTAATGATAAATCAAATTTGTCATTTACGGGATGCATACCTGCTTTCTGAAGCCCAGCCAATTCCCCTTTTCATTATTTCCAGGGCCTCAGGAACATTGAAATCAGAAGCTACGTGACCAAGTGATGTATAAAACACACGTCCTTTACCATACTGTTTCTTCCATATAACAGGAATGATATTGCCTCCTATCCAGTCATCATGGTCATTATTAAATGTGGTTGTTGCCAGCACTTTAACATTTGGGTCGATATGCATATAGTATTGCTCCGAATGCATATCGAAGTCATCTATTCCAGCGGTGACCGGATCATCATGATCTGTAATATTCACCCTGTAATCAATCACTCCACCCGGATGAGCCACCCACTGACCACCTACCATAAACTGGTACCTGGTATTATTCCTGAATGAATCTGCAAGACCTCCATGCCACCCTGCAAGTCCAACGCCACTTTTAACAGTATCTAACAGGCCGCTTTCCTGATCTTTAGAGATCTTCCCCATGGTCCATGTCTGTATTATTAAGTCCCTCGATCTCATAAGTTTCTTATCAAGATATGAGTCGAGTGTGTCAGAAACAACAACTTCTGCCCCCATTTGCTTTAACCAGGGTACAAAAATATCCCGGCACTTCTCAGGTTCATGTCCGCTCCAGCCACCCCAGACAAATAATATTTTCTTACCATTAAGAACTCCCTGTCCCGGCCTGACAGCATTCTTAGCCATCAGTGGCAAACCTGTCATTAACACACCCCCGGCCATTATGGTGCTTCTGTTAATAAAATTCCTGCGATTCATAGGCAACTATTTTTTCTTAAATTTAGTCTATTTTATATAATTATCAAGAAAGCAATTGTGTAATCAGACAACTATTTCACAATTTTTTATAACTTTGATAACAGTTGAAAACCATAAACTATGAAAAAGAAACTTTTATACGTTGGTGCATTTCTGCTGATAGCAGCATCTTTCTCATCCTGCGAGGACTTACTGAATAATTGTAAAACCTGCGCTCTTAACACATATGAAGATGGCGTATTGATATCTTCAGCGCAGGAAGCTGAATACTGTGATGCCGAACTCATTGCTATCCAGGCAACACCTGATGTAACAATCGGCAATACAGTTTCCAAGTGGGAATGTGATTAGCCTGTCAGTATCTTATCCCTATTACAATAACATCATCGACCTGGGAGTTATCACCTTTCCAGTCGTCAAATGTCAGATTCAGTTTCTCACCCTGCTCGATCATAGGAAGAGACGAAACCTCAACTAATTTTTCCTTAAGGTTCTTAACCATGAATTTTTTCTGTCTTGGACCTCCAAACTGATCACCGTAACCATCAGAAAACATATATATACAATCACCCTTTTTGAGATCAATCTCATGTAGCGTAAATGAATCCATTTTATAGTGAATGGACACCGGCATCTTGTCTCCCTTATAAGTTTCGAGCTCACCATTTCTGACAAGGCATAGCGGGTTGTTTGCCCCGGCGAACCAGAGTTTATCCCTATCGTAATCTATTACACTTATTGTCATATCCATTCCATCCTTAACGCGATCTTCGTCAATAGACTGTTTCAGTGATTTTACAATCTCATCTCTCAGGTTATTTATTATCTGGTCGGGCATAATTATTCCCTTACCGTTTACGATCTCATTAAGCATCGTAACTCCCAGCATGCTCATAAACGCACCCGGAACCCCATGACCGGTACAATCGGCAGCAATAACAATATGGGTATTACCTTTCTTGCTTACCCAGTAAAAATCGCCACTAACAATATCAAGGGGCCTGTACAGCACAAAATGATCAATCTCATCACTAAAGAGCTCAAGGGCCGGTAACAGTGCAGTCTGAATCCTCTTGGCATACATTATACTGTCTGTAATATGCTTTTTCTGGTAAGCGATCTGATCACGCTGTGTCCGGGCAAGGTCGCGTTGTTGTTCAATCTCCTCTTTCTGGGCCGTAATAGTCCGGTTTTTCTCTTCCAGCTTAATATTGGCCTCCTTCTTGATCTTATAGCCCCTGTAAATATAGTAGGCCAGGAAGCTAAGCAGGATAAGTACAAAAAGGGCAGCAAAAAGGAATATCTTTTGCTTTTCTATCGACTCAAGCTGAACCTTAATTCTCTCCTCCTGCTGGTCAATAGTTCCAAGTTGCTGATTGATCTGTGCAAGTTGAATATCAATATCTGCTTTTTGCAATTCAAGGGTATCCCTCTGGGCAGCTACCTCTTTCTGCTGAATCGCAATTATGTTTCTCTGTCTGGTTATCTCGCGACTCTTGGAAGAAATTTCCACTGATTGCCTTTCAAGTTCTTTTTGTTTAACTGCGAGCGTCTTTTCTTTTTCAGTAATTGCAACATCCAGGCTGTCTAAAAGAGCTTTCTGCTTCAGTATCTCCTCTTTCTGTTCAGCGATGATTAACTCCTGCTGACGAACAACTTCCAGCTGCCTCTCAAGCTCCTCATTAGTAATGTCGTACAATTCCTCCCAGTCTTCACGGGTCTTTACTGCCTGAGCCAGAAGAGTGGAAGGTATTGAGAGCCCTGCCTCATGCAACATCGCTTCATTTATTTCAAATTTTGGATTATCATTTACCACTATAAAATTGAACATTGAGCTTCCGAATTCATAGCCTTCGGTAATAAGCAGTGTTGGTTTACCTGCAACTTTTCCGTTAACCTTTTTCAGATTGAACCCTGCTTCATTGGCCACATAAAGCACATTCGTATACTCAATCCTGTTTTCATCCCTGAAAACCACAACCGTAACAGGTTTCCCTTGTATCTCCTGTCGCGTCTTAGCAAGGTTTGCCATCTCCCAGTAGAGTTCTGAGTCTTTTGCCAGCACCCCAACCCTGAAAATTGCCATAGAATCAAGTGCTTCACCATAATCGACATACCGGGATATATCAAATACATAAAGAGCCCTTGTGCGGTTATCAAACCCCTGTTGAGCCACGGCACTGCTGGTAATAACTATAAAGATTAGTAAACCAAACAGAGTATTCATTAAAGTTTTCATTGAAATGGTTTTTTTAGTTTGCATGCACTAATTTCGAGATAATTCCCCGATAATACAATTTTGGCAGATAAATTAATTTGCAGACCACCCTCAACGACTAAACCTCCTCCTCCGTTGAACTGTTTCGGGACGAGTCAATCAGCGTACTCCTTAACGATTAAACGATTATACAATTAAACGATTCAACCTCTTTACTTTATCAACTCTATTAACCCATAAACCTTATTAACGTTATTAACCTTTTTTATTAATTTGTGAATAATTTGTTAACAACTCCCGGTCATTAACGATTTTTATTTACCTTCATGTCGTAAATTTGTTTAGCAAATAGTTACCTGATGTATTCCAATTCTTATCGCCTTGATTTGTCTGATAAAACAATTGCTGTCGTTGATGACGATGTTGCCTCTCTGCGCTATTTTGAGGTTCTTCTGAAAACAACCGGGGCTAATGTTTTATCATTCAGTAACGGATCCGACCTTATTAATTTCATTTCTGACAACGATGTTAATATGGACATGATCCTTCTCGATTATCTTATACCTTATATAAACGGAATTGATTGTATCAGACAGATACGTAAGGTCAACAAAAAGATTCCTCTTATAATGATAACTGCATACTACACAAGAGAATCAAAAGAGGAGGCATTCCTGGCAGGTTGTAATGAATACATACTAAAGCCTGTGATCCCTGAGAAGGTCTTGTCACTCCTGGAGAAATACCTTCTTCATAAGGAGTTTGCCGATATTCAGGAATAAAACTCTATCCCTGAGATCTTAGCAAACCCTTTTTCTTGTTTTCAGCAATGTAGCAGTGATTTCTGTTGAATATCGAACCCCCATTAACGAACTCCGATTTTTGAAGTAAAAATCAAATCTTAAATCAAAAATCGTTAATCAGTGTTCGTAAATCAACTATGATTACTGCAATCCCGGTTCGCGTTTGATCACATATGCCTGGTAAATCTCTTCAATATAATT
>JAUVKT010000068.1 GCA_030596125.1 Bacteroidales bacterium
TCATCGTAAGGATTATAATAGAGATAGGTAGGATAAGCCGGATTGCCATAAAAATCGGTGGCAAGACAATTCAGTTGAAGAATCATTTCAACATTGGTTTTTTGAATTATGGAACCAAAAATACCTGCATGGGCTGATCCGTAGACGGAGAACATGGAGACAGGGGGTTGTCCGATCACCCAGTTTGGACCATCACCAAGGGCTACAGGTGAAATACCTTTTAGTTCCTCCTTATTATAAGGGTCTGTTTTTTTCAGACCTTCATATGCAATCGCGTTTTTGGTTATTGTTTTTTCTTCCGGGAGCCATTGGTTTCTATCAGGTATTTCATAAGGATAAAAAAGTCTTGCCGAATTGGCAGCATTTAGCATCCATTTGGCAATAACGTGTGCATATTGGGGCTCATAGCGTACCATGGGGATCAGAGGCCATGCCAGATCAAATGTATTCATTAGGAATCCATACCCTCCTTCCTGGATGATGTTGCCAACTAAGCCACTCACATCATATTCACCCCATCTGTCGTTTATAACACCCCATCCATAACGCCCATTTTCTGCTGTGCACCCATCGAAGCTCCACGAAAGCAATGTTGATATATCATAGTGAGTGTCAATTTCTGCATTCATTCTTGCGGCGGTATAGATGCCAAAAGGCAGCAATACCTCGTAAAAACGGCTTTCGCTCTGGGAAAACAGAGCATCCATAGCTGAGATAGCTCCATCCAGATACATGGGATCCTCAAATTCTTTATAGGCGGCATATAAAACCCAGGCATGACCTGCCGCTGCATCCTGCTGATATGGAATATGGCTGCGCTTTCCTTCCATGGTGTTGTAATCGAAATAAGAGTAATCGTAATTTCCATCCAGAACAGAATCTGCCTTTAAGAACTGTTCTGCGATAACTTTTTGCAGACTATCGGCACGATCCACCCCGGGAAAAAGATCGCAAACAGCATAGTACAAAACATTGGGGAATACATCGTACCACCAGTCTCTTCCATACCCGCCACCCAGCAATGCCACCTCTTTACAGGTGTTATTCATCATTATGTTCCAGCCATTGTCGTGGTTAAAGTAGTTCTGAACCATCTCTACGTAGTTATAGCCGTGCTGACAGGTTTTATCAATATCCATCAACCCGGCACTCAGCAATGCTCCCAGTGAATTGATGGCTTCATGAAACTCTCCGTTGTTTACATCTGCCCCCTGGCGCACATCGCCAATAACTGTATATAATCCAAAGGTTGTACGGGGGAAATTTCGTTCGGCACTGTCCAGCCAAATTAATGGTTTTCCCTGTGAATCCCTTTGATGATTGAAAACAGCTTTATCAAAATTTTTCGCTTTCTCCTGCCAGTCGAGCATTTTATAAGGAGCAGGGTAGTCAGGCATTTCATCTACTTTCGCTAAACCAACTTGTTCTACCTCACTGTTGCTTTGATTACAGGCTGTAAGAATTGTTAGTGTCAGCAGGACGCCTATATGCAGGGCTCGGTTCATAAATATTGTTTTATACTATTTTTTTTCCTTCTCACGTAAATCATCTGGTTTTGTACTGTATGTATTAGACTTCCTGATTAACCGTTTGGCTACCGGTATTGCCAGTAACTGAACAACTGCAATAATGATCAGTGAATATTTAAGTGCAAACGATTCGGAGACATAATATATTAGTACAATAAACAGGACCAGGCCAAGAAATCTCCCGATATATAATCCGAATTCGTGATTGAATATATAGGCAAACTGGTTCCTGTTTTCTTTGAGTGAAAGCACATCAATTACCTTCATCTGTATGGGAAAGTAAGCTATATCATGTAAAGGCATAAACATAACCTTGCATATTACAAAAACAATTACCCCTGAAGCAGAGAAGAGAATCCCATTAACCAGCGTTCCGAAAAAGAAGATAACTAAACCGGCAGAGAAAATGTAGATCCTGTGTTTTGGTTTGGAAAGCCGTCCAAGAAAATATAAGACAATCGCCGACAATACTCCGGAGAGACTTTGAATGGTTCCCAGGGAGCTTTCGTCACCCACAAGCCGCATAATAAGAATGGCAGGTGCGGTAACAAGATATCCCTGTGCCAATCCTTTGAGTGATGCCAGAAGAAGCATTTTATTCCACAATTTATCAAACTTAAAGTAAATAAACCTCTTTTGTTTAGGGTTTTGGAATTTCTCCTGGTGAATAATAATGCTGGAAATAATTGTTAGGACAAAGACTACGAGAGTAACAATTTTATATGCATTACCAATGTTCCCGATCCAATCCCAGTTTCCTGAATTTACCAGGAACCATCCTATTATAACCGGAACAATAATAAAGGTAATAGTGTAAAAGAATGTTTCCAGTCCATAATAATAATTACGGTTATCGTCGTTTGTGGTGTTTAGTGCAAGAAAATCGCGGTTGGCCCAGAAGAACCCAAAGGAAGATCCCATAATGAGTCCGGCAAATGCCACTCCGGGTACGTTTATCTCACCCAGAGTCATCATAAATACCATTGAAATACCACTGAGCAGCATTCCAAAACTATACAGATGGGCAATTTTTATTTTGTTTAACAGAAAACCATTTATCATAAATGTTATTGGAATACCCGTATATGCTGCCAGCTGGTATATAGCCACCAGCCCGGGCTCGTCTGAACTACGCATAATATAGGCCCCTACAAAAATATCGATGACCGGTATTACAAGCGCATAGATAATATTCGTAACAAGCAGGACTCTCATATCCCGCGGCATACTGAGGAAAAAATCGTATTCTTTAGTGAGTTTATTCTGGGAAAATATTTTCATAGTTTAGATATTAAGAGAAGATAGAATTTCGGAGATAGAAAATTCGGCCATACAGATCACTTCGTCACTTGCACCATAATAGATGGTGAGGTTGTCTCCGTTTACCAGGTGCCCGTTTGTGAATACAACATTACCGAAAAAACCGGTTTTCTCATAATCCGCTGTTGGTTCCATGATTGGTAGTTCACTGCGGGCAATAACCTGTGAAGGATCTTCTATATCCAGTAACAGGGCCCCCAGGCAATACCGGTTATCATGGGTAGCACCATGGTAGATCTCCAGCCAGCCTTTGGAGGTCCTGATGGGCGCTGCCCCGGCACCTACCCGCGCACTGTCCCAATAGTTATCGCGGGTTGTTGCGATACATTGGTGGTTGCCCCAGTGCAACAGATCAGGCGACTGAGCAAGCCAGATATAATTTCCCCCGATTTCGGGACTACTGGGCCGGTGCAAGGCGTAATATCTGTTGTTCAGTTTCTCTTCGAATATTGCACAATCTTTATTGTGCGGAGAGAAAATCATTCCCCGGCGTTCAAATTCCTTCCAGTTTTTTGTAAACATATAACCTACACCCACACCATCGGGCGATACTTTTGTATAAGTTAAATGATATCCATCCTCCATGGTGGTTACCCTGCAATCTTCTATGCCAAAAGACTCCTGGCTACCCTTGCCAAAAACGGGGGCATACCCTTCAGGCTCATGAAAACGAACTCCATCACTGCTACACACCAGCCTGAGGTGAGAAAGTGTAGTAAGGAAGTGCTTTCCTTTATAACTTATTATCCTGGGATCGGTGGTATCCAGGTCAGGGTCGTCCTCACTGAAATGCAGTATTTCAATACCATCATCTTTCAATACAGGAAGACTCACCTGTCCTGCTTTCTGCTCAGGGCGCTCGGCCACTCTTAATAAAAGCCATGTTTTGTCCTCAAACCTGAAAACTCCGGGATTTAGCAAGCACTCAATCTTCATTCCTCCTATGCTGGGTTGAATATCTAAAGGCCTTAAGATCGGATTGTGTATGTTTCGACGTGCAATTTCCATAAAATTTTCGTGTTGTGTGTATAATAGCTATAAAGGGTTGATCAGGATATTTATGACTAATTAGTGTCTTCAAGAATTACTTTCCTGAAATTATCAGTGTTAACTATTCTTGTGTTATATATTTTTATGTATTCCAGGTGTTCCGGATCAGACGGATATGACTCCTCTGAACCGTAAGGATACCTGCTCATACCATGAAATGGCAAGGGTAATACAGTCTTCCCGGTTACTGTGTTCAAATCACCATCTTTCACCCACCCAACACTATGGATAAGAAAATCTCTTTTCCACCCTTTTGGTAATTCAGGTAAGTTTTCAGCACTGAATTCTATCGTAGTCTCATCACCTGCATTTTTTATTATGTATTTGTCATCTGCTTTTATAAGAAGGGGCAACACATCACCGTAACGCGTGTAATTTCCCAACAGGTCTCTCCATTTCTGATCAGTGGTAACATTATTATAATCAAACCAGTGTGGTCCATATCTGCCTCCTTTTCTGTATTCGCGTGAGAATCCCCTGTAATGCAGGTCTGCTGAACATGGATTTAGTTTACTCGAACGAATTGGTGCTGACGGACTGTCGTTAGTATAAAATATATGATCCCAGTAAATTTCCATATTGGTACGTATCCGGATCCGTGAATCTGATGTTGGGATTTTGCCTGATAGTTCAACTACAATGGTTTTATCTTTTCCCATTGGGAAGCTTAGATTATCAACAATCGTTTTCCATTCACCATTTTTATTAATTACCTGAATGTATGGTGAAATAATTTTTATCTCTCCTGATTGTGAAATTGATGCATTAATACTGGCGTCAGATGGAAATATCCAGCCATTAAGGAAAAGGAAAATATCTTCTGATGGATCAATTTCGCCCAGATCTATGATCAGATCGGTCATTTCAGTCACTCCCTGATACTTTCCATGTTTAAAATGTGATACATATTTATCATCTTTTTCAGCAATAAACGGCAGGAGGTTTGTGCCATTCTTGTTAATTGCGGATACCGGCATCTGTTTTTCTGTAACCTGATAAACCTTATAATCCGAATTGACCGGGGGGGTAAATCTTTCATCAACAAACAGGTCGATTGAATCGGGATGATCAAGTACAACGAGTTCTATCTTATCAAGGAATATTGTTTCCCATAATTCATCTGTTATCTTAATTGAATATTTACCTTTTTTTGGTTTCAGAAATTCACCTGAAATTTTGATATAATCAACAGAAGCATCCGGACTGGCATATGCTGCTGCTCCCTCTTCACCCATAATGCCAAGGGGCATACCTAGTGCACTTCTCCACATGATATCCTTAACGAATATATATTCTTCTCCATTCCATGTATAAAGAAACGGACATGATCCTTTTAAGATCTGTTCTTCAATAAGGTCCTGATCGGTTCCGGGGAAAAATATATTTTGCGGAACTCCATTGGTCCATAGAATACGTATCACATCAGCCTTTTCACGGGGACCCAGTCCAAAATGAATATTTGGTTCTGTTACAACTTTTGATTGATATAGATCTCCTGACCGGATTTCAACCTTTGACCCTATACCATAATAATTATTCTTTGCACTACCTGTCCTTAGACCAACCAGTTTCATTTTAACGAAATGATTGTTATTTCCCCCATCATTACGCAGGAGACGAACACTACCGTCCATACCGGTAATAACGACATCTGTATCACCATCATCATTGTAATCAAAAGTTAGAATGTCTCTGCCGGATGTTAAGTCTTCAGGTAATATATTCAATACAACCCAGAACTTTCCTGTTCCATCATTGTGATAGAGAAACACGCCATTACCACCTTCTGTATCTGATGTGCCAACAACAAGAAGATCAAGAAACCCATCGTTATCAAAATCCAGGAAAGATGCATCGTGTGCCTGAACATTCTGAAGGGTCTGAGCCAGCTCTTTTGATGTATGATCTGCCTCAAAGGTGCCATTGCCCTGGTTAAGAAACAACCTGCAATTTCCGGCTACCAGTGACGTTACAAACAGGTCTGAAAATCCATCATTGTTGTAATCTCCAACTGTAACAGCACTTGATCCCTCCTCGCTTTTCAGGCCGCTTTCTTCAGTGACATCTTTAAAAACTCCCTGTCTCTGATTATAATAGAGTGTGTTAGAGGCATCATTATTAATTACAAAAAGATCAATGTCACCATCCTCATCAAAATCACCAAAGCCTGCATCAGTACTAAATACATTTCCGCCTGACAGGTTGGATTTCTCAGCCTGCTCAAGAAAAGTGTCATCAGAATTATTTCGATAAAGTAAGTTTGAGTTTGGTCTGGTAACAAAAAGATCTAGATCTCCATCGTGATCAAAATCAAAAAACAGGGAGCTGCCTTCTTCTGAAATGTCTCCGACTTTTGCTTTATCTGAAACGTCAACAAATGTCCCTTCACCCCTGTTTTTGTATAAAATATTTGATCCCTCTTTCACTATATAAAGATCAGGAAATCCATCATTGTTGTAATCGGCAAATTTACCTGAGGATTCCTTTCCCTGATGCAGGATGCCTGCTTCTTCAGAACCATCTTTAAATACTCCCCATTCATTTATGAGTAAATAGTGCTTATAGGATTGAGACTGCGGATCAAAATGGCCTGCGTACAGATCTGCATCCCCGTCACCATCATAATCACATGCTGTCAGGTGTGTGTTATGACCGGTCATCAGAAGATTTAGCCCGGCAGATGATGTGATATCGGTGAATCTTATTGCTTCAAGGAGTGCCTTCCAGTCGCCATCCTGGGATATGCCCTGTTGCTGATCAAAGGTAATTACCGGAGATCCGATCAAAGAGCCGCCGGGCCCTTTTAATTCAAGAATGCCTGCCTGGTATGGAGAGGTTACTTTTAAATAATTATGGAAAATCATAAACGAAACAGCAGCTTCATCAACATCTGGTACTTGCAATGCAGCTATTGTTTTATCATAATATTCAATGGCTTCTTTTGGAAATTCCGGAAAAAGCTGATGCAGTTTTTCTATTTGTTCCAGCGTATTATCGGTATGCCCTTCCCGGATCAATATATCAATTAAGTTTAACCGGGGAACAATATTTGCAGGAGCATTCTCAACCAGTTCTTTTGAATATCCAAGACGCTTTCCTGAAGATTCATTATCTGTTGATGATGCATATAACTCAGTGAGGCTATATAGTGATTTTACGTGGCCTGGTGAAAACAGAATTGCCTTTTCAAGCTCTTCAATTGCTTTTTCAGACTTATTGTTCATTTCATAGACTTTAGCCAATATCAGCCTGATATCCGGATCCTTTGGATCCATTTCAATAGCTTTTTTCAACCATTCCCCGGCTTCCTGGTATTTACCCATTCTTAAATATACAAGTCCAAGATTCGCATAGCCTAAAACTTCATTGGGGTCAAAGTCTATAAGTTTCAGAAATTCAGTTTCAGCGTTTTCTAATTGATTATCTTCAAGATAAGCTAATCCCAGTGTTTTTGCAGTAACCATCTCTTCTGCTGTGGCAGGATTTTTTCTTTTCTGCTGATTACAACTGTAGAAAAAGACAGTAATAAGCCCAAATAGAAAAAATAAAATGTATTTGAATTTCATTGTACTTTGCATTTTTAAGTCGACAGTCCACAGTCCACAGTCGGCACTCGGCAATCTGAAGACTGCACTATTTATACTTTTTAGGGTTTTGAATCATACGATTAAGTAATCGCCCGATTTCTTCAGATCGATTATTAAAATCATCGAAAATTTCTTTTGGTATATAATCACAGGCAAGTGCAAAATCAAGCCAAACTTGGGTTTCGGTGTTTTCCATATCTGAATCAGAAATCTTGCTTACGAAATGGGCTTCATATAAACGTTTGCGATATCCTTCACCAATATTTGCACAAAAAGATCTTGAGGATTTTCTTATTTGAGTGGTTAAAGAGTATAGTTCATCTTTAGGAAATTTCTTGCTAATGTGATAAATATCCATTGCAAGGGCAAATGCTTTTTTATATACAGTTAAGTTTCTGAATCCAGTTGCCATTGTGCTATAATTGTTTGATTGATATTTACTTTCTTTTTCACTGCCGATTACCGACTGTGGACTGCCGATTGTTGACTTCTCACAATATACGATAAAAAAAAATTATTGACCCTCTTTTATTAGAAGTGGTTTTCCATTGTCAATTATCATCAAACCAACCTCGCTGATTCGGTTTCCGTTTTCATCAAATTGTATTTCACCTGTAATACCTTTATAATCTATTTTAGAAAATGCATCAATTATCTTATCCCGGTCCGGACCTGCATTTTTTATAACTTCAATAATCACATTTGTACCATCAAATGCATATGCTGCAGCAGGACCGGGTTGGTAGCCATATAATTTTTGAAACTCTTTTTGAAAAGCAATACCTTTCTCGGTAAACCAATGGTCGGAAGATATCATAATAATATCTTCCAGAATACTCCAATCGGGGCTTGATGATTTTTGATCATCCATAATGGATAATGATCCAAAAATAGTTTGTTCCATTTTTTGTTGCTGCAACACTGGTATTATATCAGAAGCAAATGCAGGGTTTCCAAATAACAAGATAGCTTCAATGTTATTTTTTTCAATCTCTGTAAAAATTTCCTGGAGATTCGGGTCAGATACTTTATACAAGAATTGTTCAGGTGGAGTAACATTCATTAATCTGGCAGTTTTAATAAATGTGTTAACAGCATTTCGGGAATCGTTATTATCAGTTCCGATAATTACCACATTTTTGATTCTTCTTTTGATATAAATTTCCTGAATCAAAGAAATCGCCTGTTGTTTGTCATTTGGCACACATCGGTAATACCAGGGAACAAAAGCCTGAGACAGAGTCATGTCAGTTGCCCGGCAGGATAAAAATACAATTCTGGTTTTTGCCGCAACTTGTTCTGCCAGATGCGCATTCCGGCCATCCAGGGAACCCATGATAGCCAGCACTTCATCTTCAAACACCAGACTTACCGACTCCTTTGATCCTGCTCCCCATGGTCCCTCTGTTGAGCGAACAATGAGTTGAAACGGAAGGCCTGAATAACCACCTTTCCTGTTTGCTGTCCGGATGGCTAATTCTGCGCCGTGTTTCGCCGCCAGAGATTCTTTATCAGGAATTAAAAGACCGATTTTTATAGTTTCACCCTGGTTTGTTTTATCTATTGCCAGGGTGCATTGTGAAACTGAATGATATATAATTTGATTTCCAATGATGGTTGATCCGGTTACAAATACCATCAATAAACTAACCAGGTAAAACGATCTGAATTGAATCATGAATTATTAGTTAGTGTCCGTTCATAGAGACAAACAAATTTTGAATTAAAGAACTCCGTACGGTTATGTCCTGTTAAATATTGCCTTTAAAACTCAATAAACCCTTCAATTTCAACCAGTAGATTATCCCTGCATATATCTGAAACAACAGACTGATGTTCTCAAATGATCCATGCTTAGTATACTCTTTTTTTGAAGCAACGAATATACTTAAAAATATAATAAATTGCTTTTTCAGGTAGTTAAATATAAGGCGGTGGAAAAAAAATAAAAAATATTTAATTGAAGTATTTGACTTTGAAAAAACCATCTGCTTTTATTATGTCATTCACAGAACCCTTATTTCAAACGTTTGCGGAAACGATTGTATTAAATGTTTGGTTTATAATAGCTTGTGCTATTTATAATTAATAATAAATAAATCAATATGTTCACTTAGAATTATTTTGGTTTTGCAGAATATATATATTATAATTGTTAAAATTTTGTTAAAATGTGTTAAATAAAAGACCTTAGAACATTAAGAAATTATTGATTTGTTTTAATGTTTTGTTTAAGCTAACCTAATTTAAATTAATGTTACCCATTAAAACTTAATTATGAAAAAATCTATTTTATGGAAAGTTGGCATTTTGCCACTTCTTCTCTTTTGCTTTGCGATTAACTTCGCTTACGCACAGGAGAGAACGATTACTGGAAAGGTAACTTCTCAAGAGGAAGGATCACTTCCCGGAGTTACTGTTCTGATCGAGGGGACCACACAGGGAGTAAGTACCGATTTTGACGGTAATTACTCTATTTCAGTTCCCGGACCGGATGCAGTTCTGGTATTCTCTTTTATTGGTTACACTCCTGAAACTGTAACTGTCGGTAATCAATCTATTATTGATCTGGTGATGGTTTCTGATGTAACTTCACTGGATGAAGTTGTTGTTATCGGGTATGGTACACAGAAGAAAAAAGAGGTTACCAGTGCCATTACCAGTGTAAAATCCGATGACTTTAACAAGGGCTATGTTAACAATCCTGCACAATTGATCCAGGGTAAGGTGTCCGGCTTGTCAATAAGCAAACCGGGTGGCGACCCGAATGCAGGATATACCATACGCTTGAGGGGTTTAAGTACCATTAGCGCCAATACACAGCCTTTAGTGGTTGTTGATGGAATAATTGGAGCGTCTCTCAGTAATGTGGATCCAAATGATATTGAATCCATGGACGTGTTAAAGGATGGTTCTGCTGCAGCTATATATGGAACAAGGGGTTCGAGTGGTGTGATCATTGTAACGACCAAAAAGGGTAGGAAAGGTACTGCCCACATCGACTACAATGGTTATGTTTCTACTGAGATGGTTGCAAAACATCTGGATGTTATGGATGCAACCGAATGGAGGGCATTGTCAACCGAAACAGGTTCGGGAACTGACTTTGGAGGAGATACTGACTGGTTTGATGAAACCACCCAGACAGCCATATCCCATGTACATAATCTTTCTATGTCAGGAGGAACTGATAAAACGACTTACCGGGCATCAATCAATTACCGCGATGGTGATGGTGTTATGCTTAACAGTGGATTCTCTCAGTATAACGCAAGGCTTAATCTTACACAGAAAGCATTGAATGACAGGTTCACCCTGAATTTTAATGTGGGTGCTACACACAGGGAATCACAATACGGTTTTACAGAGGCATTTCGTTATGCCACCATATTTAATCCAACAGCTCCTGTAATGAGTGATGATGCGGCTTATGACATTTATGATGGATATTTTAACCAGGTTTTATTCGATTATTATAACCCGGTTCAGATACTTGAGCAAAATATTAATGAAGGTACCGATAAACGATTGAATGTTGCTTTAAAAGGTGCCTATGAGATCGTTGACGGGCTGATCCTTGACGCTTTTTATTCCATTGAGAGTGGGAGTTTCATGAGGGGACGGTATTATGATAAAAACAGTTACTGGACGGGAATGGACAACAATGGTTTAGCTGCAAGGAGTCAGAGAAATTCTTACAATCAACTGTTTGAATCTACTGCCCGCTGGAGTGGTGAGGTAGCTTCTTCGGTGAACCTCAGTGCGTTGGGTGGTTATTCTTACCAGGATTTTGTATATGAGGGTTTTAGTGCCGAAGGGGGTGATTTTATTACAGATGCTTTCACCTACAACAACCTGAGCGCTGGTCTTGATTTTCTGAATGGGCTTGGTATCGTTGACAGTTATAAAAACTCAAACAAACTGATCGCATTTTTCGGACGTGTAAACATGAATATCAACAGCACCTATTACATAACTGCCAGTGCCAGGTATGAAGGTTCATCCCGATTTGGTGAAGATACCAAGTGGGGTCTGTTTCCGGCTATTGGTGGAGGTGTCGAATTAGCTGAATTTATAAACGCCAGTGCTATTGACAACCTGAAATTACGGGTTAATTATGGTGTAACAGGCAACCAGCCACCAGATAGTTATCTATCATTACTTCGCTTTGGTCCCAGAGGCAATTTCTTCTATAACGGAGAGTTTGTTCCAGGTTATGGACCGGTAAGTAACGCCAATGCAGATCTTGGTTGGGAAAAGAAAGCTGAAATAGATGTCGGATTTGATTTTTCATTATTTAGTTCCAAGTTATATGGTTCATTTGATTTCTATACCAGGACCTCAACTGAGATACTGTTTCCATATAATGTGCCGGTTCCTCCAAACCTTTATGATTGGGCATGGCTGAATATCGGTGAAATAAAAAGCAGTGGTCTGGAGCTGGCCATTACCTGGAAAGCTATTCAGGAAACAGATTTTTCTTATAGCGTATCCTTTACGCCTTCCTATAATCTTGAGAATACACTGGTTAACCTCTCCGGATCTTATAATGGTGCCGAGTTGACTTATGGTGTACAAACTCTGGGTAATATGGGTTCACCAGGGCAGAATCAGGTGCCATTGGTAATTGCAGAAGAAGGTGAGCCAATTGGTCAGTTGTATGGACATACATTTGTAGAAGTTGATGCTGCCGGCAACCTTATTCTTCAGGATACCAACGGAGATGGTACTGTTGATCCGGATGACCGGGTGGTGATTGGAAACGGTTTACCTGACTTTCTGTTTGGATTTGGCAATGATATTACTTATAAGAACTGGGATTTGAATATTTTCTTCCGTGGTGTTATCGGGCATGACCTTATTAATACCTTCCGTGCTTTTTATGAAGTGCCAAATATGATTGGATCATATAACTTGCCCGTAACGGCAACGGATATGAGAAATGAGACATCAGGTACACTACTGAATAACTCTTCAGGTGTTTTCTCCGATTATCATGTTGAAGATGCTTCTTTTGTCTCTCTTGATAACCTGAGTTTAGGCTACACCTTTGATCTGCCTGAAAGTTCAGGATTCAGAAATATCAGGATGTATCTATCCGGTAACAACCTTTTCTACATTACCGGTTATAGTGGTGTTGATCCGAACCCGAGGTATGCAGATGGAGGAAATCAACTTATACCAGGTGTCGACAGAAGGAATACCTGGTTTAGGTCCAGATCGGTTTCTTTTGGTGTTAACATTGGTTTTTAATCCTGAAAATGTATAAGATTATGAAAACAAAAGAAATAAATAAAATGAAAAAATCACTATATCTGATAAGAGTTATACTGATTGTGTTAATTGTGACTGCTTTTAGTCAGTCATGTACCAATCTGGACGAAGAGCTTTTTGGTGAGGTTACACCTGACAGCTTCTTCCAGAACGAAGAGGAGTTTATATCAGCCTTAGGTGCTGTATATACTAAATTCGGAAATTTTGCTTCAGGTGATCCAATTACCTTACAATGTATTAGTTCAGATGAGATGGTTGTGCCCACCAGGGGACAGGACTGGGATGATGGTGGTGCATGGAGAAGAATGCATTTACATTCCTGGACATATGAAGATGGCGCAATGGGTGGAGGCTGGAACTTTGGCTTTGAGGGTGTCAGTACCGCGAACCAGTTTATTTACCAGTTTGAGCAATTGGTGGAGAGTGGACAAGTGGAGCAATCTGCTGCAGATGCTTTTATTGCAGAACTCGAGGCCGTAAGAGGTTTCTTTTACTGGCAATTAATTGATATGTATGGCAACGTACCACTGGTCACCAGTTTTGCAGGTGCGGATGTTGCGCCTGCAACTGTGCCAAGAGCAGATGTGTACAATTATATTGTGACCAATTTGGAAATAGGTGTACCTAAGTTATCAGCAGCTGTTGATGGGACTACTTATGGCCGCATGAATCGTTGGGCAGGACAGACATTGTTAGCCAAACTGTACCTTAATGCAGAGGTTTATACCGG
>JAUVKT010000035.1 GCA_030596125.1 Bacteroidales bacterium
GCAGGAGCAATGGATTTTGATGACTTGTTGATGAATACAAATATTCTTTTCAGGGATTTTCCCGAAGTACTGAACGAGTACAGGGAGAGGTTTAAATACCTGCTTGTAGATGAATACCAGGATACAAACTATTCACAGTATATTATAGTTAAAAAGTTATCGGAAATTCACCGTAACCTGTGCGTGGTGGGTGATGATGCCCAGAGCATATACTCCTTCAGGGGAGCCAGGATAGAAAATATTCTCAACTTCAGGCACGATTACTCCGATTACAGGCTATTCAAACTGGAACAGAACTACAGATCCACCCAAAATATTGTTGGTGCTGCCAACTCTGTTATTAACAAGAACAGAGAACAGATAAAGAAAATCGTCTTTTCAAAAAAGGAAAAAGGCCGTAAGATTGGTGTAATGACATCAATGACAGATACTGAAGAGGGATTCAGGGTCTCATCCGATATTTTTGACAAGAGTCTCTCCGAGCAGTTAAAATGGGAGGATTTTGCGATACTATACCGTACCAATGCTCAATCAAGGATATTTGAAGAGACACTGCGTAAAAGAAATATACCGTATAAGATATATGGAGGACAATCCTTTTACGATAGAAAGGAGATAAAAGATGTTCTTGCCTATTTCCGGATGGTAATCAATCCTAATGATGAGGAGGCCCTTAAGAGGAGTATTAATTACCCTAAAAGAGGAATAGGGAAAACAACTGTTGACAGGCTATTCGAAGCAGCAAACAGTAATAATGTATCTGTATGGGAAATTATTTCAGATTCGACTCACTACACATCACTTCTGACACCTGCAACATGGAAACGCATTAGTGCCTACAGTGTCCTGATATCTGAGATACAGGCCTCAGTAGCCGGCAATAATGCCTACCAACTGGCCATGAAGATAACTTCTGAATCGGGAATCGGGAAAGAACTCAGAAGCGGAAACGCTCCCGAAGAGATCAGCAAGTATGAAAACTTTCAGGAATTGGTGAATGCCATTAAGGTGTTCACCGAGTCGGCTGAGACAAATGGGGAACCGTCCGGTCTGGAGGCATATCTCGAAACTGTAGCTCTTCTTACCGATCAGGACAGTGAAGGAAAAGAGGACAGGAACAAGGTCACCCTAATGACTGTACATTCTGCCAAAGGTCTCGAATTCAGGCATATTTATATAGTCGGACTCGAAAAAAACCTGTTCCCTTCTATTATGTCGATGGGAAATAACAGGGACATCGAAGAAGAGAGGCGGCTGTTTTATGTTGCGCTTACAAGGGCAAAAGAGGCTGCAACACTTTCGTATGCAAAAAATAGGTATAAATGGGGAAACCTTGAGAACTGTGAACCCAGCATGTTCCTGGATGATATAGATGAAGAATTTCTGGATTACTCATTATCGAAAGGAGGTCTTTTCGTTGAAAAAAGAAAAACCTACGGGAGGGTTAACGAAAAAACACCTGTTGTTAACAGGCCGGTACGCACCAATCTCACCAAAGTAAGTAAAAGCCGCTCAGGAGGTGAGAATTTCTCTTATACCGAAGATCTGTCACAGATCAAGTCCGGGATAAAAGTTACCCATGAAAGATTCGGAGAGGGAGAAGTAATAAGAGTGGAGGGCAACGCCCCAAACACAACCGCCGTTGTTAATTTTAATACTGCCGGTGAAAAGAAGTTACTGCTCAGATTTGCGAAGCTTAAAATACGATAAAGCTATTTCTGCGGACCTCCCATATTTATTTTCATAATAGTATATCCGTCAAGTGACATTGATTTATTTATATTCGACTTAACATCCGTTACTACTGTCCTCATTTTTTTAATATTGTCTTCATACATTTCCATCTCCATAATCATTCCGCCTTCAAAAGGGCCATCATAATATAATGGCATACCTGCCTTCTTCATCTGTTTTTTACCAACATTGAATTTCATATCTTTGGTAACCCACATCTCAACGGTATTTTCTTCATCCTGCAGAATATAGCCATCACATTTATACCCGGCAATTGTTCTGGTTTTACCGGTTTTAGTATATGTAGGATTACTACTCTCATGATCATTCTCGTCGTTCATATCCTCCGGCATATCATCTAAATCCGATGCCATAGCCATCTTCTGGCCTCCCTGGGCTGTAAGCATAAACATGGTATTATTATCCGTATCATAGATCATTGTCATATCGGCCTGGTAAGCACCATCTTCTGACTGCGGTTTTATTTCAATGGCCACATCGTTGCTTTTCATATTGAAATAGGTAGTATACTCCATTACCATTTCTACGCTGCCGTCATCTTCATTGATTACTTCCATATCCATCACAATTGAGCCGGTAAAGTTGTAGCTGTCTTTATGTGCTACATCTCCGCCACCGCCTCCCATAATAGCAGACAAGGCCCCCATGCCACCTCCTGATCTTTTCTTTTGAACTTGCTCATTAGCTGATTTATCAGTTACTGACTCTGTACTCTCCTGCACTCCGGCATTCTGATTCTGTCCTTGCGACTCCTGACTTACACTATTAGGTACATCAGTCTCTTTTGTACCTTTATCTTTTTTCCCTTTTAATAACCTGTCTTTAAGATTTAATACACCTTTACTAACAACTTTATCGATCTCTTTGTCTACCTCCTCATCGGCTGTTTCTGTGGCCGACTTTGTTGCTACATTTTTTTTCTTCTTCAGGTAATTTGTAACCTGCCCGTTAACACTGACCGGTATAGCGATAAATGCAATAATGATCAAAGTAAAAATCCTGGTCTTCATATCTTTTGTATTTAAATTTTAGTAATAACCTGCCTCCGGGAAATAATCACTTCATTTTGTGCGGCAACAGATAATAGATTGATTGTTAAGTTGCATCCAAAGATACAAATTTAGCTAAAAAAAGGGTGTCATTTTGAATTTGATTTATCTACACAAAAGAGTTTTTGTTCAAAATTTCAGAAAGATAATGACCGGACCAACATCGAAACTGATCTCAAAATTATCGCCTGTTGATTCGTTTAATGTTCCCATCCACCAGTTTAGAAATTGCATATCTTCAAGAGGGTACTTTAATCCGGTAGATGATATTCTGGCTAAAGAACTTATAGAAAAGATTGAGACTAGCTGTCCTTTCCAGGAAGATACTGAAGAGGAGGTTATTAAAGGAATAAAAATGCCGTAATCTGTAACCATTTTAATATCAATCACCTCTGCATAATCACCCAGTAACGATATATTACCAAGTGTATGATCTTCCCTGAAGCCGGTTGCTCCCAAAATGATAACATCACTAATTCCATTTTTAATACAGAAAAAGACAGATTTTGTCAGGTCATTTGTTTGCTGACCATCGTCAGGAAAAAGCCTGTCGGAATATTTCTTCCGCAATTCATCGGGAAGAGAATCCATATCACCCACGATTGCCCATGGCTCTTTACCGTAGTTTACCAGGCTGGAAACAGCACCATCGCAACAAATAATTTTATCGGCACTGTTAAGGTAGCCCAGCGGTATATCATTTTCAGGAAACCTTCCGTTTGCAAGAACTACTACTCTGTTTTCCATTTAATAAAATAATTAATATTGGTTTAAATTTGTCTAACCACCCCCACCCAGTCGGCAGTCGGCCCTCCTTCGCTCTCCACTTCGTTTCAAGCTTCGGAAGGGCAAAGCAGTTGGCAGTCGGCAGTTGGCAGTCGGCAGTCGGCAGTCGGCAGTCGGCAGTCTTACTCCATACTTCTTACTCCATACTTCTTCATTTTCTCCCTCTCCGTTTTATGTCAAATGTCTCCTCATTTTGCCTACTCCCTACTTCTTCTCTTATGCCTTACGCCTTGAGCCTTACGCCCTTTCTCCATTCCCTATATCCAATAACAGCCATTATGGTATAGACCACAAAAAGGATAACGGTGGGAAAAAGTCCCTTATAAACATATAATCCTATAGAAACCACATCGGCGATCACCCATAGGATCCAATGCTCCAGGATTTTTCTGGCAAGCATCCATGTAGCAACTATTGACACAGCAGTTGTGAATGCATCCCATCCCGGAATTGTTGAATCTGTAAAACGAAAAAGAATTAACCATATAATTAAAAAGATAATTACAATTACAGAAACTATTACTATTGCACTTTTAATATTAACCCGTGTTACAGGGAGCGTATTATCAGCCGTACCGGAGCTTCCTCTTCTCCACCAGTACCAGCCATAAAAACTGATAATAAGGTAATACCATTGCAGTCCCATATCGGCATAAAATCCAGTATCAAAAAATACCCATATATATACAACAGATGTTATAATGCCAACAGGCCAGAGCCATATATTCTGCCGTATCTCAAGGAAAACATAAATTATGCCTGCAACCGCTCCAAACAGTTCAATGTAGTTATTTCCAATCCATTCTGTCATGCTCCTAAAAGAGAAATGATATTCTTAAAAGGTAATTAATCCCTGCCTGGGGAAAATAGTATGACCAGGTGTACTCTATTCCATCCTCATACCAGTTTCCTCCATATGCATTACTCTCATACTGCAAATTAAAGATATTGTTAACCTGCAATTGCAGATTAACCTGCTCGATCTGCCTGAGGCCTATCCTGTAATCAAATCTTAAACTGTTCACAAAATAGGGGTTGATCTTTCGCGATTCACTCTGTGTGTTATCAAAATACTGCCTGGCAACATACTTACTTATGAAATGGACAGCCACACTGTTAAACGGCGACAATTCAAGGTCACTGCTCATTATTACAGGTGGGGAATAGGCTATCTCCACATCGCCGTGTTCTTTGCTTATCTCTTCTGATGACCAGTCTGCTGTATCATAATTCAGAGCATACTCGGTAAAATTCTTTATCCGGTTCCTGCTCAGGGTAATACTTCCCGACCATGCGAGAAATTCAAACGGTTTAACACCTGACGTAAGTTCAACTCCCGCCCTGTAACTAGCCTTAACATTAGTCATTATCGGATATCCCACATTACTAAGCTTGCCTGTAGGTACAAGCTGATCGTCGTAGATCATATAATAAAGGTTAACACCTGTATGAAATTTTGAGAGTTTAATACTATAACCCCCTTCAATATCATAAAGCGTTTCAGGCATAGGCGTTGCTTCATCATCACCGGAGGCATCTTTATAGTTGGCCCTTGTCGGCTCCCTGTTTGCTATACCAAGTGAGATATATGCATTCTGATTTGGGTTAATTGTAATAAATACTCCTGCTTTAGGATTAAAGAAGTTAAATCTTTTAAGCAGGTAAAGATCCCTCAGGTCATCGTCGGTACCGGTTATATTATAATAGATATGCCTGTATTGCAGATCACCATATACATTTATCCTGTCGGTTAGCTTATAGTTAATTTTTCCATAGACATTGAACTCATCTTTTTGTGCACCATTCAGGTACCACTGGTAATTCTTTTCGGTCCATCCTGCCACCCTCATCCAGATCAGCCGTCCGAAATGATCACCTATATACCTGTTTACTCCACCACCAAAAGAAGCTTCAATCCTGTTACTATTATACAGCAGGTTAAAAATTACTCCTGTAAAATAGTTATCCATCCATTTCCGCCTTATAAGGTCTGTTTCCTGAATCTCCACAACTCCTGGAAAGACCCACGAAGGTAATCCATAATCAGCCAGAGGCTCATTCTCTTTATACTGTTCGTAATAACCCGACCCAATGGTAAGATGTCCTGCTGTATTCAGATATAGATTTTCATTGATCTGCCGGTTATAGATAAGGTGAAAATGTGTCTGAACATAATTGTCTGACTGATCGTTATAGTAACTAAGGTTTCCAAACCCGTCTATATATTCACCGGCCGGATTATATGTCCGGTTGGTTGCCAGGCTATCTTCCGGCACACCCCACCAACTGATTCCGGTTACCTCTTCTCCATAGATAAAATTAGCCTTAAGCCGGCTTTTTTTCATATTGTAAAGACCCGAGATAAAAAAAGAACGGTGGTCAGCCCCGGACCTGTCGATATATCCGTCAGTTGTTATCCCGGAAAATCTCATATCCATCTTAAACTTCTCTTTTATAAGGCCGGTCCCAACACTGGCAGCAACTTTATAGGTATTAAAAGATCCGACAGTTGAACCTAATTCTGCATAAGGAGTATTTGAGGGATCACCGATTCTCATGTTAATACTGCCCCCGAAAGCCCCTGCTCCATTAGTTGATGTTCCAACTCCCCTCTGTATCTGGATATCAGAAACCGAAGCTGCCAGGTCTGGCAAGTCAACCCAGAATACCTGCTGTGATTCGGCGTCATTCAAAGGAATACCATCAAGTGTAACATTTATCCTGCTGGGATCACTTCCTCTCAGTCTGAAAGAAGTATAACCGATACCTGTACCCGACTCCGATGTCTCCACTAAAGACGGAACCATTGAGAGCAGGTATGGAAGATCCTGCCCGGTATTAGCTTTTCTGATCATCTCACTGCTCAACCCGGTATGAGCCACAGGCATTGATGAAGTAGCCCTTACTCCTTTTACAACTATCTCATCAGCAATAAATGCAGATATCTCCAGAATTATCTCAATTGACAGGTTATCCCTTAGACTTATATCTTTCTCAGCTGTCTTATATCCAAGAAAAGATATTTTCAGCGTATAATCTCCATCCTTTAACGATTTAATAATAAATTTGCCTTCAAGATCGGAATAGACTCCGATAAATGTATCTTTTACCAGGATTGCGGCTCCCGGCAGTGGATTACCGGACCTATCCCTGACAACTCCCGTTACAACCCATCTGCTCTCTTCAGTATAGGTGCCAGACAATTGACTGCCAAAAAACAGAATGACAATTAGAGTAATGATTCTTTTCATTTTCTTTTTTCTGCCTTTATTAAGGTTCCCGTAAAAAAGTGAGGCAACTATGTCTCCCTACGCCGGCATTACCCGGATCAGGTTACAAGGGTATGATCTCAGCCCGTAATTTTAAGGCACCCCATCTTTCTGATACAAATTTATAACCTTTTCTATTAACGTACCAATTTGTTGGGTAATATTTTAACCTGCGCTTTTTCGTCTGCAAGTCATCGCTGAAGCTTTAGACGGCACACAGTTAGCATAGTATTCTAAATCCGGCAGTTGTCAAAGAAGGAGGATTAAAGAAAGATTTTTATACTTTTGCGAACGGGAATAGCTAATAATATGGATTCTTTACTAACCAGGCTTAATTTTAAAGATCATCAGCGGGTATGTTTAATAAATGCTGACGAGCTCTTTATTGATTCATTTCATAAATCAGCCCCGGATGTTATTATAGACAGGGTTATTGATCCCAGATACCTGTACAGTTTCTTTATTGTATTTGTAAAATCAGTTTCTGATGTCAATAAATTTGTCCCTGCTGTAATCCATAATTTAACTATAGACGGTATAATATGGGTTTTTTACCCGGCGAATCAAGACAGAAAAGACGAGACAGAACTATCAGGTAAATCGGGTTGGGATATTTTTAAACCACTTGGGTTTGACTCTGTTAAACATATATGTATCGACAGTCAGTTAAAAGGGATACGATTTAGAAACAGAGATTTTATTAAACGCAGGAAATAGTCTGATTATTTGTACTTTTTATCATTAAATGGTTAGATTTGCACTGTTTAAAGTCCGGCATAAATCGAAATCAGATTATTTTATATTCAACCACATATTGATATCATTGATTAATTAAAAATTAATTAAAATCCGGAAGTGCCGGAGATACAAATTATAACTATTACAAAAAGATGAGTCACGATTATAATACACAGAGGAAAAGGATGGCATTGCCCGAATACGGCAGGAATGTTCAGAAAATGATTGATCATATCAAAACTATTGAAAACAGGGAGGAGAGAAACAGGGCTGCACTTACCGTAATCCAGATAATGGGTAACCTTAATCCCGGTTTGCGGGATCACATAGACATTAAACATAAATTGTGGGATCATCTTACCATAATCTCTCAATTTGAACTCGACGTTGATTCACCTTATCCTCCACCTGAAAAAGAGAAATTACTTGAAAAACCAACAAGAGTAACCTACAAACAGGGTGAGATAAAGTATCGCCATTACGGCAGGGTTGTTCAAATGATGATCGGGGTAGCTTGCGACATGGATCAAAATCAAGATAAAGATTATCTGATTGTGCTTATTGCTAACCAGATGAAAAAATCATCATCTGCATGGAACAGAGGTCAGATTTCTGATGAAATAATATTTAAAGATCTGATTGATATTTCAGACAACAAGCTTACTATTCCCGAAGGCGCAAAATTGCTTGATATCAAAGAACTCCTCGGACCTAAAAAGAAGAAAAACCAAAAACAGGGTAAATATCCCCGGAAAAAATATCAAGGCAGACATTAATGAACACCTTTATTATAGAAGGAGGTCGCAAACTACATGGAGCCATTGAGCCCCAGGGAGCTAAAAATGAGGCTCTGCAGGTTATTAGTGCTACCCTTCTAACTAATAAAAAAGTAACAATTAAGAACATTCCTGATATCAGGGATGTAAATAATCTTATCGACCTGATAAGTGATCTTGGAGTAACAGTTTCAAGAGAATCAACCGGGACAATCTCTTTCCAGGCAAAAATCATTGATACAAACTACCTGTCAACCCCTGAATATCGTCAAAAAAGCAGTTCGCTCAGGGGCTCTGTTATGATCGCTGGCCCCCTGCTTGCCCGTACAGGACTTGCAATAATCCCAAAACCTGGAGGTGATAAAATAGGCCGGCGACGTATAGATACCCATTTTACAGGATTCAGTAAGCTGGGCGCACAGTACGATTTCAATCCTGAAACCTCGGTATTCACAGTAACAGCCGATAAGTTAAAGGGCTCTTACCTGCATCTTGATGAAGCATCAGTTACTGGCACTGCCAATCTGATAATGGCAGCCACCCTGACCGAAGGAGATACTACAATTTATAATGCTGCCTGCGAACCATATATACAACAACTTTGTAAAATGCTTGTGAAAATGGGGGCCTCTATTTCAGGTATCGGATCAAACCTGCTTCATATAAATGGTGTAGGATCGCTTAAAGGGTGCGACCATTTAATCCTTCCCGATATGATTGAAACTGGCTCTTTTATCGGGATGGCAGCAATGACCGGGTCGGAACTAACCATTAAGAATGTATCGTATGATAACCTGGGCGTCATCCCTGATTCTTTTAGAAAACTGGGAATTAATTTAATACGCAAGAATGACGATATTTTCATTCCCGAACAGGACAGTTACGAAATTGAATCGTATATAGACGGATCAATAATGACGATAGCTGATGCCATATGGCCAGGATTAACACCCGACCTTCTAAGTGTACTTCTGGTTACAGCCATACAGGCAAAAGGCTCAGTACTGATCCATCAGAAAATGTTTGAGAGCAGGCTCTTTTTTGTAGATAAACTTATCGATATGGGAGCTCAGATCATTTTATGTGATCCACACCGGGCAACTATAATTGGACACAACCAAAAAATCAAACTTAGGGGAACGGTTATGACCTCGCCCGATATAAGAGCAGGTGTCGCTCTCCTGATAGCTGCAATGTCGGCCGAAGGAACCAGTACAATACACAATATTGAACAAATTGATAGGGGATATCAGCAAATTGATATTCGTTTGAATGCTATTGGAGCCAGGATCAGGAGAGAATAAGTTATGAACCAGGCATGAAAAAAGATAAGAGGATTAACCAATTTTCTACACCAAATATACCTGCTCCCAAGGGGCATTATTCACAGGCTATAATATTTAATGACCTGGTTTTTGTATCAGGGCAACTACCGGTTAATCCCTTTACAGGGGAAGTTATAAACGGCTCTGTTGAAGAACAGACTCAACAGGTGCTTGAGAACATAGTTACCATTGCTAAAGATGCCGGCAGCAGTAAAAATAAAATCCTGAAAACAACCGTCTACCTGTCCGACATGTCTCTATGGGAAAGAATAAATGAAGTTTACAGTAAATTCTTTGGAAACCACAAACCGGCCAGAGCAGTCGTTCCGGTAAAAAAACTACACTTCGGAGCCCTGATAGAGATAGAGGCTATTGCCGCAATTTAATTAATAACATCATCCCAGTTTGCTGAAGAATCAGGCAACCTTTTCTTTATATTACAAGTCTATTTATTTAGACAAAACTTTGTAAAATGAGATCCCTATTATTCTCTTTCGGAATTTCTATTCTGATTGTTAATATTGTCAATGCAGATATTGTTGATACCACTACAGCAAAGCTTACAGGCAGAAACTTTATTTATGAAAAAATTAATATCAATAATAAAGCTGATTATTCAAGTATCAATTTACAATATTTACACACTCAAAAAAGTAATAATGTACCTGTATACTATATTTTTAATCTTGAAAACCAACCAGGTTATATCATAGTATCAGCAGAAGATGAGACATTTCCGGTTTTGACCTATTCTTATGAAAAAGACTATATCATTTCAGATGAAAAACCGTTTGCATTCATCGAATGGATGAACCACTACACAGACCAAATTAATTATATAAGAGAAAATAACATTAAGGCAAAAAAAGAGATAACGCAATCCTGGTTAAAATATAATTCAAAACCTCTGCTTTTAAAATCAGACCAGCAAAAAGGGATAACACCACTACTATCAACCACATGGAATCAAGGAAGATATTATAATCAACTCTGCCCTTCCGATGCAGCAGGACAAGATGGACATGTCTGGGTTGGTTGTGTTGCTGTTGCAATGGCACAAGTTATGAAATACTGGAATTATCCTGATTACGGTTCGGATGAAAACACATATAATCATTGGAATTATGGAACTCAAACTGCCAATTTTGCAAATACATATTACGATTGGGCCTCTATGCCAAATTCGCTAAGCAATTATAATACACCTGTTGCCACACTATTATATCACTGCGGAGTAGCTGTTAATATGAATTATGGCACAAGTGGTTCATCAGCATATTCGGGTACGGCAGCTTCTTCTCTAAAACGTTTTTTCGATTACTCACACACCTTATATCTTGCCAGCAAAAATAGTTTTGCAGACACCACCTGGAAAAACCTTATAAAAAGTGAATTAGACTTAGGCCATCCGCTTTATTATTCAGGTCGCCCAGGCTCAGGAAGTGGTCATGCCTTTAATTGTGACGGATATGACGGACCCGACCATTTTCATTTCAATTGGGGATGGGGTGGTGCTTATGACGGATATTTTTATTTAGATGATCTTACTCCTGGCTCACGCGATTATACGTATTCTCAAGCTGCAATAATAAATGCCTATCCAGATTGTTTAGATCCAATATGTAACGGAATTACTATTATCACTGACCCCTCGGGCACACTTAATGACGGATCTCCGATATCAGGTTATTTTACCAATTACAGTAACTGTTCAAATTGTGAATATTTAATACAACCAACGAATGCAACGTCAATATATATTGAGTTTAACTCCTTTTCTACAATAGAAGGAGAAGATAGTTTGTATGTTTACAATGGCACCGACGATACAGCACCGGTGTTACTTGCAATAAGTGGTGATACTTTGCCAAACAATATTATCACAAGTACCGGTTCTGCATATTTTCATTTTGTTTCTGACAATTTCAGGACTGCCCCGGGATGGGACCTTACTTATACTTCGGCATATGATGATGTTGGAGTAACATGGCTTTACAAACCTATTGATAAAACTTGTGGCAGACCTAACGATTCGATTGAGCTTGTCATAAAAAACTTTGGTGTAAAAACTCAGACAAATATCCCTGTAGTTGTTGATGTAAATACTCCAACCGGACTAAATACATACAATGCAATATTACCAGGTCCTCTGGCAAAAAACGAGTATGACACACTATTTGCAGGAATTATTAATACTACAGAACCCGGTGATTATGTTATTACATCATATACAAACCTAATTGGCGACACCGTTATAAATTCCAACGACACAAGTTATATCACCGTATCAATAAAAATTCCTGTTTCACCTCCTCATGCTGAGATTTTTGATGATTTACGAGGAAACCCGGGAGACTGGAATGATAGAAACTGGTCATCTTACCCGGATTATGACGAGGATAATGGTAATTATTTTATGAGAGCATGGTTAAATCAATGGTCATCAATGTTTTTAATTTTCGATAAAAAAATTGAGAATATTACATCAAACACCAATTTGTTATTTGATTATAGATTTTTGGGGCAAGAACAAGAATGGCCTCCAACAGACAGCATAGTATTAAATTCCAATGAAAAGATGCATATTATTCTCTCGTCAGATTGTGGAATATCTTTTGATACAATTTATACTATAGATACATTAAATCATATTAATACATCAGATTTTACTACTTTGGAATTGCCTCTTTCTGCCTGTGCAGGGAACGATATTATAGTAGGATTTACTACAGAATGGGACACAATAATGGCTATTGTTGATATAGACAATGTAATTATTGTTAATAGTATTGGCAACAATGTAATTTCTGAAAATCAAAACGTTTGCGAAGACAATGCCCCTGCTTTGCTATCAGGAACATCTGCAACAGGAGGAATCGGGCAGTATACATATTTATGGCAGGAAAGTTCTGATAGTATCATATGGATTAATGCTGCCAGCACAAATAACCTTCAGAATTACACTCCTGATTTATTATCTGACACTATCTATTATAGAAGAATTGCTTGTGATACACTTATTTATTCAGATACAAGCAATATAATCCATATTATTAAGAACCTTAATCCTGTTGTTTATCTTGGTCAGGATACAACAATAAATGCAAATGATGCCATTATTATAGATGCCGGTGCAGGATATGATCTTTATTTATGGTCTACAGGAGAAACTACACAAGAGATTACTGTTGATTCTGCCGGAACAGGTATTGGAACTGCCGTTATTTCAATTTTGGTAACAGACTCGAACACCTGTCAAACCAGCGATACACTACATATAACTTTCGATCAAGCTACTGTAATATCAGATAATATTAAAGAAACAGTAATAATCTATCCTAACCCAACTAAAAATACTATTTCAGTAAAAGGTAAAAATATTTCAAAAATTTACGTTATAAATACAAAAGGGCAAGTTATAAACCAGTTTGAAGTGCATAATGAAAAGTATGATATTGATCTAAGTTCATATTCGAAAGGGATGTACTTTATTAAAATAATAACAAACAAAGAAATAATAACGAGAAGAATAATTAAAGAATGACCCTATCAACCCTTTCAACTTTATAAACCCTATCAACTCTATCAACTTTTTAAACCTATTATACTTTCCGTAACTATTCAGTGTCTTAAATTTGAATTGCTTAAAATGGCAAATCTCATTTTCCTTTGCATCTTTAAGTCAGCAATCTTCAGTCGGCAGTCAGCCCGTCCGACCGGAGTCATCCGGGTGGACTGCCGACTGATTAGTTACTACTTTCCTTATGCCATTTTGTCCATAGATCATATGTTGGCAGAATATTTGATCAAATGGATTGTACTAAATTAGTAACAGGTTACAAATGACTAAAAAGAAAGTGATAAAAAAAGGTGCTAGCAGCAAGGCGAAAAGGCCTGAAACATCTGATAATAAAAAAGATATAGATAGCAAAGCTAAATCTGTATCTTCTTTGGAGAGAGAGGAGAAGGATGAAAAAGCTAAAAATAACGAAAACGTTAAATCACAAAAGACTCAGAAAGAGGTAAAAGATACTGACAAAGATGATAAAACGGAGGAATCTGTTGAAGAAAAATTGACAGATATCCGGAATAAATATTTACGCCTGTCAGCCGAGTTTGATAATTACAGGAAACGGACACTAAAAGAAAAAATAGATCTTACAAAATCGGCCGGTGAAAGTATGCTGGCAAACCTGCTCCCTGTAATGG
Organism: Bacteroidales bacterium; assembly: GCA_030596125.1. Classification (GTDB taxonomy): domain Bacteria; phylum Bacteroidota; class Bacteroidia; order Bacteroidales; family VadinHA17; genus JAUVKT01. The sequence continues at coordinate 13,908 of JAUVKT010000035.1, forward strand.
ACGACTTCGATCGTGCTGCAAAAATGATGGAGGATACTGAAGAGATAACGGCCATTAAGGAGGGAGTTAACCTTATTTCCAACAAATTCAGGGAATTCCTTAAACAGAATGGAGTAAAAGAGATTGAGTCATATAATCGCGAATTTGATACCGACCTTCACGAAGCAATAACCAAAATACCTGCCCCCAACAAAAGCATGAAAGGGAAGGTAGTGGATGTGATCCAGAAGGGATATTATCTGAATGACAAGGTAATACGTTATTCAAAAGTTGTTATTGGTGAATGAAATCACACACCGATAACAGATAAAAAATAGCAAAGAATGCCAAAAAGAGATTATTACGAAGTACTGGGAGTTTCAAAATCTGCAACCAGAGATGAGGTAAAAAAGGCCTACAGGAAGATGGCACTTAAGTACCATCCTGATAAGAATCCGGGTGATAAGTCAGCTGAAGACAATTTCAAGGAAGCTGCTGAAGCATATGAAGTACTGAGTGATGAAAGCAAGAAAGCGCGGTACGACAGGTATGGTCATGCAGGTATGGGAAGCACTGGCGGTTTTAGTGGCAGCGGAATGACCATGGAGGATATTTTTTCTTCATTCGGAGATATTTTCGGAGGCGGTTTTGGCGGTTTCGGTGGTTTTGGCGGAGGCCAATCAAGAACCAGGGTAAACAGAGGATCTAACCTGAGGGTAAAGGTAAAGCTGAATCTTGAAGAGATAACCAAAGGTGTCGAAAAGAAGATCAAGGTAAATAAATACGTTTCATGTGTTACCTGCGGAGGTTCAGGAGCAGCCGACAGTAACAGTTATAATACATGTTCAACATGTCGTGGTACCGGGCAGGTTACAAGGGTAACGAATACTATCCTGGGGCAAATGCAGAGCGCCTCAACATGTCCAACCTGCGGAGGTGAAGGTAAACAGATCACAAAGAAATGTAATACCTGTTATGGTGAGGGAATTATAAAGGAACAGGAGACTATTTCAATAAAAATTCCTGCCGGTGTGGGTAACGGGATGCAAATGACCGTTAGCGGAAAAGGAAATGCTGCCAGAAGATCCGGTGTTCCGGGCGACCTGCTTGTAATGATCGAAGAGATTGAACACGACCAGCTGATACGAGAAGGCAATGACCTGATATACAATCTGTTTATAAGTGTGCCTGAAGCTATTCTCGGGACACAGGTTGAAATACCGACAGTCGGGAACTCGGTAAAAATTAAGATTGAACCAGGAACACAGGCAGGAAGAATCTTACGTTTAAAAGGAAAAGGGATTCCTGATGTAAATGGTTACGGACGTGGCGATCTGTTGGTTAATGTAAATGTCTGGATCCCGAAAAATGTAACACCGGAAGAGCAGAAATTGCTCGAAAAAATGCAAGGTTCAGATTCATTTACTCCAAAACCCGGCAAGGGAGATAAAGGTTTTTTTGAAAGGATGAAAGGCTATTTTGAATAATCTTACCCGATAAAACAGGCTGTTCGCCGAACTTTTCAGTTATTATATATATTAAGTCTGTCCGGCTATCAGATAAAATGCTATTTATATTATATTTGCACCATTGTAAAAATATATAAAACTGATATAAATGGCACTACTACAGGCTGAAAACGTAGTAAAACAGTTCAGTAATCATCTTGCGCTGGACAGAGTATCACTCTCTGTACCCAATCAGTCAATTTATGGTTTGCTTGGACCAAACGGGGCCGGTAAAACAACCCTGTTGAGAATAATAACCCAGATTACAGGACCTGACAGTGGAGACATTTACCTTGATGGTCATAAACTTAACCGCTCCGATCTCCTGACCATAGGCTATCTGCCGGAAGAAAGAGGGCTATATAAAAAAATGAAGGTAGGTGAACAGGCCGTCTACCTTGCAAGATTAAAAGGGCTTACTCAAAAGGAAGCCATCAGAAGAATCAAATACTGGTTTAAAAAATTTGAAATAATTGAATGGTGGGATAAGAAAGTAGAGGAACTTTCAAAAGGGATGCAGCAAAAAGTACAGTTTGTAACAACAGTACTTCACGAACCAAAACTGTTGATATTTGATGAACCATTCAGTGGATTTGACCCAATAAACGCAAACCTCATGAAGCAGGAGATCCTTAACCTTCGGGAAAAAGGAGCTACGATTATCTTTTCTACACATGATATGGGATCGGTTGAAGAGCTATGCGATCATATTACACTGATCGACAAATCAAGGTCAATACTTGAAGGGAGTGTTGATATTATAAGAAAAGAGTGGGCAGCCAACGAGTATATTGTCGAGTTTGAGGGACAGGTCGATGTAAAAAACAATTCTCATTACAATGTGCTTGAAACAACCGGTAAAAACGGTGTGAGCACAGTAAAGCTGAAGACCAGCGGGAAAAAAGATGTCAACAATATAATTGGTGATATGATGAAAGCCGGACCCGTTATCTCATTTAACCCGGCATTGCCATCAATGAATGAGATCTTTATTAGGGTGGTTGAGTCAAACAAGTAATCAGTCAGAATAATAAACCTTGCAATTATGTCGAAAATATCAATAATTATACAAAGAGAATACAGTACAAGGGTTAAAAAGAAATCATTTATCATAATGACTCTCCTTGCACCGCTGCTGTTTGCAGGATTGATGGTTATTCCTGCGCTGATAATGAATAATGACGATAAAGATTTTAAAAAAATAGCCGTTATTGAGGATGGGAGTGATCTATTCGCCAATGTGCTCAAAGACAGAAAGGATCTGGATTTTGATTATCTGACCGGTGTAGATGTAAACCAGATGAAAAACAGTTTTGCCGACGCGGGTTACTATGGGATATTATATATTTCCCCAACTGTTATAAATGTACCTGATGCAATTCAGCTTATATCGTCTAAACAACCTCCACGGGAGTTGCTTTCATATATCGAAAGATCACTGGAAAAAGAGATTGAGCTTGAAAAGATGGCACAGTATAATATTGAAGATCTTGATGAGATATTAAAAAGTATAAAGACCAATGTGTCAGTTCAGACTATCAGAATAGATGAAAAGGGAGAAACAAAAAAGACCAACACAGGTATCGCCATGGCACTTGCCTATATTGGAGCCCTTATGATGTATATGATAGTTCTCCTTTTTGGCATTCAGGTTATGAGGGGGGTGTTCGAAGAGAAAAATAGCCGCATAATAGAGGTAATAATATCGTCTGTTAAACCTGTACAACTGATGATGGGAAAAATTGTCGGTATAGCGCTGGTTGGATTAACACAGTTTACAATCTGGATCGTTCTGACAGCTGGTATCATTATGGTTGCAAAAACTGTATTTATGCCTGCTGATGCTACAGAGATCTCCTCAATGATGTCGCAGAATGTGATGGAACAGTCGCCTGAAGCGTCTCTCCTTATTGAGAATGCAGGTCAGACCGGATCAGCCGAAAACGAAAAGTTTGCCGAACTGTTCAACAGCCTGATGAATATGAACTGGAAGCTGATACTGATCTCTTTCTTTATATATTTTATTCTTGGCTACCTGCTCTATGCATCAATATTTGCTGCGGTAGGCTCTGCTGTCGACAATGAGGCAGATACTCAACAATTTATGTTCCCCATAATGCTGCCAATAATACTCGGACTGTTTATTGCCATGGGAACCATGGAGAATCCCGAAAGTTCACTCTCTTTCTGGGGCTCGATGATACCATTTACCTCCCCGATTGTTATGATGGCACGTATCCCATTTGATGTTCCAACCTGGGAAATAGCGCTTTCTGTTGCCATTCTTGCTGCTTCATTCTTAGGCATTGTTTATCTTGCAGCAAAGATTTACCGGACAGGCATACTGATGTACGGGAAGAAAGCCTCTTTCAGGGAGATGTTGAAATGGATGCGGTATAAGACCTGAAGGTAATGGGTAAAACGGGTACCAGGTATCGGGTACAGGTATCGGAGAACATCTTAGACGATAACACATATAAACCATATGGCAAAAGTACTGGTAATTGATGATGAGAAGGCAATCAGGAATACACTCAAAGAGGTTCTTGAATATGAAAAACATATTGTCGATCTCGCTGAAGATGGAATATCCGGGATCGAAATGTTTGAGAAAAACGATTATGATGTAATCCTGTGCGATATTAAAATGGCAAATATGGACGGTATTGAGGTACTCCAGAAGATCGAGGAGACAACAACCGAGATTCCCGTTATCATGATCTCAGGACATGGAAATATTGATACTGCAGTAGAGGCAATTAAAAAAGGAGCCTTTGATTTTCTTGAAAAACCGATTGATCTTAACCGGCTGCTAATCACCATGCGTAATGCAATGGATAAATCAAACCTGATAACGCAGACCAGGGTGCTTAAAAAACAGGTTAGCAAAAAATACAAAATAATTGGTGAATCAGATGCAATTCTTCAGGTAAAAGATATGATTGAGAGGGTCGCTCCTACCGAAGCCAAAGTACTTATCACCGGCTCTAACGGAACAGGAAAAGAGTTGGTTGCTCACCAGATACATGAAAAAAGTATCAGAGCAAAAGCTCCTTTTGTCGAAGTTAACTGCGCTGCAATTCCAACAGAACTTATTGAAAGTGAACTGTTCGGACACGAAAAAGGTTCATTTACTTCTGCACACAAACAACGTATCGGAAAATTTGAGCAGGCCGATGGCGGTACTATTTTCCTGGACGAAATAGGAGATATGAGTCTGTCGGCCCAGGCTAAAGTATTAAGGGCGCTCCAGGAAAACATAATATCGAGAGTTGGATCAGATAAAAATATACATGTTAATGTAAGGGTAATAGCAGCTACCAACAAAAACCTGAGTGAAGAGATTGAACAAAACAGGTTCCGTGAAGACCTTTACCACAGGCTGTCAGTTATCCTGATCAACGTGCCCGACCTGAACGAAAGAACAGATGATATTCCCCTCCTGGCTGAACATTTTAACACCTTGATATGTAACGAATACGGTGTAAGTATAAAGAAAATTAATAAAAGTGCTATCAAAGAGCTGGAGAAGATTAACTGGACGGGAAATATCAGGGAGTTCAGAAACGTATTAGAAAGACTTATTATTCTTTGTCCGTCCGAAATAACCGGTAAAGACGTAATCGTATTCACTCATCCTATCTCCAAAAATAAATAATATCCACACCCCTATGATAACTGTCATTGTTAACTACCTTAAAAACTGTCTCTTTGTATAAGACCAAATTTATGGATTATGGACCGGACCGAAAAAGACAGTTTGGGAAAAATGAACATCCCCGCCAATGCCCTGTATGGTATCCATGCAGGCAGAGCCAGGGAAAACTTTCCATCTGATATTCCTTTTCATATTGAATGGTACAAAGCTATCGGACTGGTAAAACGTGCCTGTTACAGAGTTTACAGAAAGTTTAATGAGGCCGTTCAGGAAAAATATGATAAATCTGTACCCCTGCGGATCTTGCCTGATCCTGTTATCGATGCATTAGAGGCTGCCGCGATGGAAGTTTCTGAAGGAACTAATTTCGGCCATTTTATTGTTCCAGCCATTTCAGGTGGTGCCGGAACAAGTATTAATATGAATGTAAATGAGATTATTACAAACGCTGCACTTATTTCACTTAATAAGAGCCCGGGGGAATACAGCATAATAGATCCGATCGAAGACGCCAATATCTATCAATCAACTAATGACATTATTCCAACTGCCCTGACAGTTGCTGCAATGTACCTGCTTCAGACACTTGAGCAGGAGATAAATAGTTTACGTCAGCAAATTGAGATACACGAAAAAGAGAATCGCAACAAACTCATACCGGCATTTACACAGATGCAAGAGGCTATTCCATCGTCATTCGGAGCTCTGTTCTCTACATATAATGATGCACTATCACGCGACTGGTGGAGAGTATCCAGGTGTAAAGAGCGAATAAAGGTAATAAACCTTGGCGGCGGCGCTACCGGATCAGGAATATCTATCCCAAGATATTTTATTATGGAAATTGTCCCTGAACTTCGAAGCCTGACCTCCCTCCCCGTTACAAGGAGTGAGAACCTGCAGGATGCAACTGCCAACCTGGATAGCTGGGTGGAAATTCATGCAACATTGAAGTCACATGCCGTTAACCTCGAGAAAATATCTAATGATATAAGACTGCTCTCCTCTGATATTTCAGGTAAAGGCTTTATTACTATTCCCGACCGGCAGGTTGGGAGTTCGATAATGCCCGGGAAGATCAATCCCGTTATACCCGAATTTGTTATATCATCGGCTCATAAAATATATGCAAACGATCATCTGATAAGTTCCCTGTGCGGACAAGGTTGTCTTAACCTTAATGCTTACCTCCCTGCAATTGGTCATGCAATACTGGAATCAATAAAATTGTTGTCGGCCGCCAATATTTCACTTACCAGATTCCTGTTTACCGGTCTTGAAGTAAACACTGATGCAGGCTACCGGGCCTTGATATCGAGCCCGGCTATAACTACAGCACTCATACCATATATCGGTTATAATAAGGCCACCTCCCTTGCATATGAAATGAAACAGCATGATATCGATATTTTCAGCGCAGCCGAAAAAACCGGTCTGATTTCAACCAGTAAGCTTAAGGATATTCTTGAACCCGGAAAGCTGCTGCAACTGGGATTTACAATACCAGATGTCATTGAGGAAGTGACTAAAGTGACTAAAGTTAAAAGTGACTAAAGGGGGCGAGGCAGGAAGTGGAGCTCACCGGAGGTAATTATTCAGGTTAAATATAAAATATTAATTTTGGGTTTAAACTATTAATAATGGCTAAAGGAAGGGATAATACTCCCCATATAGGGATCTATGGTAGAAGAAACCTGGGCAAAAGCAGCCTTATTAATGTATTGGCAGGACAGGAAATCGCAATAGTCTCCGACCAACCGGGAACTACTACCGATCCTGTTAAGAAATCACTCGAGATAATCGGTTTCGGTCCGGTTATACTGATAGACACTGCCGGAATAGATGATTCCGGAGATCTGGGTAATAAAAGAATAGGTAAAACAATTGATTCGGTAAAACTAATTGACCTCGCTTTACTTATTGTCGGTGAAAACAGATGGGGAAAATTCGAAAGAGACCTGGTATCAAAATTCAATGCAGTAGATGTTCCATATATAATTGTCTGTAACAAATCAGATATTGAATTACCGTCCCAACAATTCCTTAAAAGAACGATTAAAGAAACCGGTCAAACTCCGCATATCTTTTCCTCACTTACAAAAGAAGGTTATGAGGATCTTATAACTTTAATAATAAATACAATACCTGATAAAAGCCGGCGTTTACCAACACTTATTGGAGATATAATAAATTATGGAGACATAGTACTGCTTATTACTCCCATTGATGTTGAAGCTCCCGAAGGAAGGCTAATACTGCCACAGGTACAAACAATCAGGGATATTCTCGATAATGATGCTATTGCTGTAGTACTTAAGGAGAGGGAAGTTGATACTTTCCTGACCAGGTCTGCAATCAAACCAGCACTTGCCATCACCGATTCCCAGATCTTTGTTAAAGCAGATGCCTCCATTCCTGAGGATATCCCGCTCACAAGCTTTAGTATTGTACTGGCAAGGATGAAGGGTAACTTTGCAGCCTACATGGATGGAACGCCCTCTATATCAAAGCTGAAAGACGGCGACAGGGTACTGCTTCTGGAATCATGCACCCACCATATTTCATGTGATGACATCGGGAGGATTAAAATACCACGGTGGATAACAGCCTTTACCGGCAAAAAGTTAGAATTTGACGTAGTGGCAGGCCTTGATAAGAGCACCCGTGATATTACAGACTACTCACTGGTTATACAGTGCGGCGGATGCATGATCACCCGTAAACAATTGCATAACAGACTACAATCAGCAATTGAGGCACATGTTCCCGTAACAAATTACGGTATGGCTATCGCATACGTTCAAGGAATCTATAACAGGGCCATCGCACCATTTACGGGAGAGGTAAAAGACCAGACAGATTATCTGTAATAACGCGCCTGTGTGCCATTGTGTTGCCGTTTTTATTCCAATTTCAATTCTTCCTGAATCTTTTTTGGCAGTTTTGAAACGACAAGGTTATACGAATTCTCAATCCATTTTTGAATTTGCTCATCTGAAATCGAATTATCCATCTTGATACTATTCCAGTATTTCTTGTTCATATAGTATCCCGGTATTACAGCGTTAAATTGTTCTCTTAATTCGATCGCTTCATCAGGGTCACATTTTACGTTAATCAGGTCAAATGTCTCAATACTATTAGTTAAACTAAACATCTTTCCTTTAATTGAAAAGACTAATGCCTTTTCATCAAACGGCATTCCTTCTTGCGAGCCTTTCAATGATAAGCAAAACGTTCTATAATCTTCGATATTCATTTGTTCTATTTTTTTATTTCACTTTTTCACCAAATCCAGGTCCACGAATAACCTGACCAGGTAATTCACCAGTATGTTCGCCATCCCGAAGTACTTGAGTTCCATTAACAAATACATGTACCATGCCAGTCGAGTATTGTTGAGGATTGTCAAACGTTGCATGATCTTGAATATCATCCGGGTTAAATATGGCTAAATCGGCATAATAACCTGTTTTTAGTGCACCGCGTTTTTTGATTTTCAAATTCGTAGCAGGTAAGGTGGTTAGTTTATAAATTGCTTCTTCTAAAGTGATCACTCTTTCATCCCTTACATATTTGCCTAGCAAACGGGCAAAACTTCCATAAGCGCGAGGATGATAACTTGATTTGAGAAAAATTCCTTCCGGGGCTAAAGACGGGTGATCAGAGCAAAAACTCATCCATGGCAGTGCAATTTGTTTTTTTACATTCTCTTCAGACATTAAAAAAAATACCGACTGAACTCCGCTGCCATCTTGTATAACTAAATCTATAGCTGTTTCTTCAGGGGTGAGATTGTATATTTTGGCTACTTCTGCTAATGTTTTTCCCGTTAAATATTTTAAACTGTCATTCTTGAAACCAATTAATAAAATCTTATCAGGTGACCCTGCTGCCAGCATTAAACTCTCCCACTTGTCGGTTGGAGTGACCATTTCTTTGAGTACTTTTTCTCTAATTATTGGATCTTGTAGTCACTCTACCCATTTATCATAACCTCCTTCTTGCACCCAGGGAGGCATTGATGCGCCTAAGTGTGTTGCTCCTACAAAAGAAGCCACATTACAGGAGACACCTTTCTCTACTAAAAAATCAAGATATTCTCCAAGAGTCGTCCATTCAATATCATAAATAATAATTCCGAATAATTTTTTTAACTCCTTTTTGGATATGGGAGTTAGTGGCCCCCATGACCACCCTTCACCAAATACCTCCAACGTCACTCCTTGCCTGATATCACTTTGAGATTTACCATCTTCAATTAACGATTCTACGGCCCAGCTCAACATGTTTATAAAACCAGGAGCCACTACCAAACCCGAAGCATCGATTTCTATCTTACCTTTTGCATATTGTAACGTGCCAATTGCAGCAATGGTATCAGCATTTATACCAATATCTCCAACAAATGATGCCTCGCCAGAGCCATCAACTATCTGTCCATTTTTAATAATTATATCATAAGATTCAGGGGAAGAGCATCCACCTACAAAGATTACCAGTAGAAGTACAATAATAATTGATTTCATTGTGTAATAATTTATTTGCCTTGAACGGCGGTTCGTTGTTTTGTGGTGATGGATTCGAACGCACCAATGATTTCAAACAACGTAGGGAACGGGTCTTGTGCCTGTCCTTTCTGTTGCCGAATTACCTGTATCAGGTGGATTAATATGGGTTTTATCTGTATCATTACTATGGCATTCTGAAAAATTCAAAAAAATGGGGTTGTGCATCAGCAACCATTGTTACATGCTGGCTTTCTCATCTTGTCCTGTATATGTTATTGATGGTTTTGAGTTGTAATTATCTTTTTTCCAGAATCGAATAAGAAATCGATATCGTCTAAGTACATTTTTCCAACACCTTTGTTAAAAAATGGCAATTCAATTTTACAATTGTCAATACAATACATTGCCAATTCCGTTGACATTTCTTCTGAAACTAATAAGAGCATAACATCATCTTCACTATGTTCAACTTCAAAGAAAGGATTATTGGGTAATGGGAAAGCGCAATTCACAGCCAAAGCAATCTCTACTCCACTTTTAGGGTTGAAGAATACCAAGCCTGTTTCTGATACTTCGGAGTAATCTTTGTGTTCTCCTTCTGTACCAAAAAAACCATCTTTTCGTGCTCTTTGTTTTGCTTCCGCTCTTTCTTTGGCAGACAGGTTTAATGAGTTATTAAAATATTCCGTGTAATTTCTAACAAAATCTTCTTCATTTTCGTTTATCTGATAAAACGTTTTCAAGTACTCGTTTTCGGGGGCATTGTCCCAGGCTTCATCAAAAACGGCCATTACTTTTTCTGCTGTTTCAACAATAAAATTATTAAAAGGAGCAATAAACTTTTCTTCTTGTACCGTATTGAGAAAATACCAAATTAGAAAACTTATGTCCTGATTGTTAATTTCTTCTTCTTCGTAGTACTCATCTAAAATGTAAAAAGGAAGTTGCTTTTTGTACAATCGTTGGTGAGTTTTAACAAAAGAGTTTCAAATAGTGATTACAGGTTAAAGAGCAGGAAGGTTCAGAATGTAATTTGTGCTTCTTCCACCTTCACCGGAATCCGATAAAACTCCTTTTTCGATCAAATCCTGAATATCTCTTCGGGCAGTATCTCTATGCACTTTTGTCATTTTCGCCCATTTGGATGAATGCAACTTGCCCACGAAGTCACCTTGAAGTATATTTATCATTTCGACTTGTCTCTCATTGAACTGGGTAGTATTATGCAACTCCCAGAACTTTGCCTTTACCAATATTTTCGATAATGTTTCATCGGTTGCTTCAAGTGCCTCAGTTAAGCGTTCAAAGTACCACACTAGCCATTGGCTTACGTCCATACTTCCCTTTTGGGTGGATTCCAATACATCATAATACCCCTTTTTGGATTTCATGATCTGAGCTGACATACTATAGAACCTTTGCCT
>JAUVKT010000071.1 GCA_030596125.1 Bacteroidales bacterium
ATGCTAATTCAAGGTCTAAATAGTGTAGTTCTTTTGGGATTGCCTTTTTTAACATCTGGCATAAAGTAGTTTTACCAACCTGCCGGGCCCCAATTATTCCAATTACAGGAAAATAAGTGCTAAGCTTTATTATCTCTGACAAATATTTTCTTTCGTAAATCATTTTCATACTTCAAATGTAATCAATTAAAACTAATATCTTGCATTTTGGTTGCAAATTATTAGCTTTAATAGAAGGGGGGGGTGAAACTTTGAATACAGTGATATAAGGTGCTTTCCCGGTACCTGGTACCCGGCACCCTTTTTTTCTTAACTTCCTTCCTACTCCCTACATTTCTTCCCTTATGCCTTTCGCCTTACTCCACTATTATTTTCCTGTTCGCTCTGTATTTTTCAAGCAAGAAATTAATCAGGTATACACCGTTGCCCTGCCCGCTAAGGTCGATCTGACTCTGGAAATGTTCAGTAGTTTTATGGAACTTTATATTCAGTATCTGGCGGCCTTCGTTGGAGAATATCCTGATATCCAGTTCGCCGAAGATATAGTTATCCATCTCCACTGTAAACATTCCCGGGGTGGGGTTAGGGTAAATCTTCAGGTTGGCAAACGGATCAATATCATCAACCCTGAACTCTTCCGGAACATTAAAGTCTGTCATAAGACTCTTTGTGGTGGGGATGGTGATCTCGTCGCTCATTGTAAAACATCCCAGATCGTTGGCGATTGCCACTTTATAGGTACCAAGAGTCTGATTTGCCACATAGAGAAATTTATCAGCATCAGGGATTAATACCCCATTAAGATACCATTTGTACTGTGCAGCAGCATTGTCGCTTGCCGCCATATACCATACCACCGGTCCTTTTACATATAGATCGGGTTTTGCAGGGGCATCCTTAAGATTCAGGTTCAGTATGCCTGATTCAGCAGTGCAGCCATCCATGTCAACAATAAGAGAATAGTCACCCTCAGCAAGGTAGTCCTCAAGGAAGGATTGGGTTGCATCAATTATTTGGATACCATTTCTCAACCATTGGTAAGTATATGAAGCACCTGTCTGGTCAGGATAAAGCTTTACAGGATTTTCTCCAAGACACTCTCCCGGCACATAATTGTCTGATTGCAGGATGGGGGTTAATGGCATTGGTTTCTCAAGTACATTAATTGGGCCTGATAATGAGATGCAATTTCCGACAGGGTTGGTTGCTTCAACGGTAAATGTGCCGGTTTGCCGTGCAATGTATTTGCTGCTATCTGCATTAGTAATGTCTGTACCACCAATTTGCCATTGGTAATTATAAGTTTCTATATATGAGCTTGAAAGTTCGATACTGTCTCCCGAGCAGAATACTGGATTTCCGCTTGAAGTTATTGCTGCGATCGGTATAGCTCCAATGTTAACTGTTTTTGAAATAGTATCTGAGCAGCCATTATCTGCCAGAGCGATAAGTGTAGTACTATAATCACCAGGATTAAGATATCCGTGAGTCCCGGGATTTTGCACATCAGAACCTGAACCATCGCCAAAATCCCAGATCCAATCGGTAATTGTCAATCCGTCAGTATTTGAAGTATTTGTAATAGTGGTTGACTCTCCGTCACAAACCACATCAGTAGTGAAGTCAACAATCGGAGCTGCCTTTACAAATACATTTTGTGTAATTGAATCGATGGCTGTACCTGATTGAACAATGAGCTTCACAGGGTTATCTCCTGCCTGTGTAAATTGGAATGAGGGATTCTGTATTGATGAAGAATTCCCGTCTCCAAAGTCCCAGAGCCATGAATCAATTGTATTTGTCGAAACGCTCTGATCGGTTAACCGGGTATCAAAACCTAGACATACAGTATCATTGGTAAAAATTGCAGTCAGAGAACTGATCTCAAAAGAATCAACTGATGCCCAGCTGCTGCCTTGCAAGGAATTGTCTATTGACTGTACGCTCCAGTAATATGTGTCCAGTGGCAGGTTCTCAAGGGTCCATGACAAATTTGTGCCAACATTGCCAATATCCTCAATAAAGCGATAACCTGTCTGAAGATCTGATAAAGGGGAGACGATATTTGGATTGGTATCTTCAGTGCCGACCCAGATATTATATGTCATTCCATCACTGTTTGTAAGAGCATCGAATCCCTTGCTCCAGTTGAGGATAACCGTAAAGCTGTCAATCTCATGTGTTATAGTGGCCGGAGGGTCAGGTGGATAGTTGGTAAAATTATAATTATTTGTGTGAATCTTGGTTTCATTCGTATATGAAAACATCCCGGTGGGGACTTTATATGTGCATATAATATCCTTGTCGTTATCATTATCTACATCAATAGCATCAAGAAACATTGCTGACTCAATTGAATCTATGACGTTTGGGAATGGTATATAGCCGCCATTATGATCATTCAGGTAGATAATATTATCAATTTCAAATCCCATCTTGGGTATTATCAGATCCAGGTAACCGTCTGTGTCGAAATCTATCCACGAAGTGGTGTATTTATTTGATGGTCGTGGACTGATATCTGTTAAAACGAGATTGCCGGCGCCATCGTTCAGATATATAAGGCTATTACTGTTTTGATAACTATCATCTCCGGTTATAAACAGGTCGGGATATCCATCAGAATTATAGTCATTCCATACAATGTCAGGAGGAATAAGGATATAAGAGTTTACTGTAACCATAAAGCGTGATGATCCCAATCCCGGATAGAGCTCCTGAGAGAGAGTAAAACTCAGGTCTCCTGAATTTAAGTATACATAAGTAGTGCAATCTCCATTAAAACCATCAGAGCCTGAAATAATAAAGTCTGTATCATTATCCAGATCAATATCTATTGCTGATATGCTATTACTAAAAAGGGTTTCTGTAAATGGAAGTTGGTGTCTGTTATACTGAAGTGAATCAATGCTTTCGAACAGGAAATATCCTTCATCGTGCACAAGAATATCTATATCCCCATCATTATCAAAGTCAGCTGCTACAGCTGAATTGACAGATAGAGTATCCAGGTTTATCGGATCAAACATAAAATTTGACCTGTTAATGTATAGTACCAGCGAATCATGTGTTTCGGCCGGTAAAACACGATTATGTTTTGCAATAATATCAGGAAAATTATCACTGTTCAGATCGACTATATCAATAATGTAGCAATTTGAATCAACAATATGGTAATTGTAATTATAGGGAGAAGTTTGTTCGTGGATAGCCAGGAGTGAATCCTGGATTATAAGATCAATATCATTATCGGCATCAAAATCAGCCCCGGCCCCTGCAGATAAAATTTTGCCGTAAATTATGACACTTGATTCGGTTAAGGGAGCCAGGATTACAAATTGCTGTTCGCTTGCAAAAGTCGATGCCAGTTGTGAGTTATCGATTGTTTGGACACTCCAGTAATAGGTTCCGGGGCTTAAGTTATTCAGATGCCAGGAGGTATTGAAATATACATTTCCCATGCCGGGTTTAAGCAAAGAGCTATTCGTGGGACTGGTCATTGAAGATACAATATCGTTTCCTCCGGGGCTGCTTCCAACTCTGATATTATAGGTCAGGCCTCCTTCGGGTGTGGCATCATCCTGTCCGGGGTCCCAATATAGATTAACTGAATAGTAACCTGAATCGCCGATTGAAGAGTATAGGTTTGATGGAGGGTCAGGTATAGAATTTGTGATTGAAGACCGGTTTTTCAGAATATAGACCTCTACCCAATTGTTAACAATGATATCCTGCTTATTATCTTCATTATAGTCTCCAATATCAATGCTCTCACCTTCTACAAACAGGTTATGGTCAATTAAGAAAGAGTCTGATCCATTATATTTATAAATTACAACACCATTCGCATCCTGGCTGATCAATTCAACAAATCCGTCATTATCAAGATCACACCAGTGAGCGGCATCATAGAGCCAATCTTCTACTCCCAGGTAGATTTCGGTGAAGGTGTCATCTCCATTATTTTTGTATATTTTATCATAGACCACCAGATCCGGAAGTCCGTCGTTATTAAAATCCCCAAATTCTGATCTTTCCAGCCATCCTATTCTATTCAGGTCTGCCATAATATTTGTGAATACCCAGTTACCTTCATTTCGATAAATTATGGCATTTGTATTATTATATTTATCGGTGCCTGACAGAAAAATATCAATATCCATATCATTATCATAATCTATGGCAAGTATCTGTCCATAAACTCCTTTTAACTCATCATTAATCAGGGTGAAACTACCATTATCATTTCTGTAAATGTAAGTGTAAGGTTCATCATCATCATCTTGCCCACATATAATTACATCCTGCCTGCCGTCATTATTCAGGTCGGCTGCGGCTGAAGTCCCACGCTTAAGATCTGCAAATCCCGAGCTGACAAGGTTAAGCGTTGTACCTTGTTTTTCATAGTGGACGGTCCTGGCGTAGTCAGAATTAAAACGGTATGTGAATATTGCATCCAGCTGGTTATCACTGTTCAGGTCACATAGGTGAAAAGATAGATTATCATTATCCGGTTCAGGCAGATCCCCATTTATATAATCCCATTTAGCAAAACTCCCTGACATATTATAATAGAATAACACAGGTTCGTCAGTGAATGACATATCATCATGCATGATGAGGTCATAATCACTATCTGTGTTATAGTTAAAGAAGGCAATATCACCATAAGCTCCTTCGATTCCGGTATTAACTTTCAGATAATCAGAGATGGAAACAGTATAATCTTCAGTTTCTCCGTAGGTGTAGTCAGTGCATGGATCGGGGTTCGTAATATTATATACAGTACGAACCCGCAGTCTTGTTATGGTTATATCAACATCGGCGGGTACTGTAAAAGCAATTGAAAAGACCTGATTAGCCGAAGTTGTTGTAAATTCTCCGAGCTTCTCGTTTGCATCATAAAAGTCAAAGTCCCTGTTATAATCTATCCATACAACATAGTGCATGTTTAAATAGTACGGACTGCCTTTTAATGTAATATCATATGTTTCTCCCCGGGTCAGAAGGGTCATATAGGAACTCGTATAATCATTATAACTGGTATCGGTAGGAGAGTATGAATCCTGAAAGTTTATATCCTCCAGGCTTACACTGTCAATATATGTGTCGAATTGTGCACCTGAAGTAGGGTCGGGGATGCAATATTGCGCTGAGACCCTGTTGGCGCTGAACAGCAGGCATATAGCTGCTATTATCGGTATGAAATGGTTCTTTTTCATAAGCCAGATATAATTGTCTATAACCATACAAAATAGGTAAATATGATGGAAGAACAAATATTTTTTATTGAATCGTGCAGCAGGAGATAGTCGTACCCCGACCCGTCAAGCAAAGCAAAGCCGAGCCGGGCAGGCTTCCGTTCGGGTTACGACTGACTCCCGGGCACCAACAACTCGTAGCCCGAGTTGAAATTGGACCACGAGTTCTCCCTACTCCCTACTCCCTACTTCTTCTCTTATGCCCTACGCCTTTAGCCATTAGTCGTTTGTCGTACGCCGTTTCATAATTTTGATCCTATCCCTAAAACTAATATCTTTAAAATGGAATCATATTTGTAATAGTTGCGTAGAAAGAAATAAACCTATCAAAAAATAAGGTCATGGTACTTAAAAGAGCTTTTTCATTAGTTTTATTGCTGCTGCCACTGACAACA
Organism: Bacteroidales bacterium; assembly: GCA_030596125.1. GTDB lineage: Bacteria > Bacteroidota > Bacteroidia > Bacteroidales > VadinHA17 > JAUVKT01. The sequence continues at coordinate 5,657 of JAUVKT010000071.1, forward strand.
ATTGTGGCACAGGACCCAGCTGAATATTCATTCAGCAAAAATTCACCAAAAGAGAAGATATTTTTCGATGACTTTGAGAAATTCAATAACTACTGGCTTCTTGGAATTGAAGAGGGGAGCTGGATCGAAAATATTGAGAACGGACAATTGTTCTTTCAGTCTCTTACCGATAAGCCAAAGGAAGATCTTCTGCCGGTGATCATTGATCAGAACAGGGATTTTGAGATAGAATCACAACTCAGGTTTGTTGAAGGTAAAATGGATAAAGGTTATGGATTGCAATGGGGGAAAGCTGTAAATCCTATGAAGCAATTCGATTTTCTGCTTACAGGAGCCGGCCATTTTACCCTTGATAAATATACAGGTGAATTTCATGATTTTGTACCGTTTACACTTTCTGATAAGGTGAATCGTTACGCAGCCAATAAACTAACAATCAGAAAGGTGGGTGATAAGTATTATTTCTTTTTGAATGAACACCTTGTGCACACTATGCCATTTGAACCCTTCTATGGTAATATGCTTGGTTTCCAGGTGGCTGAAAACTCAACTATACTGGTTGATTACATCGAGGTAGCATATCTTGACAGGGTGCAAAGCGGTAAATCCAAGGTGCTGATAATGGATTATAAATTTGATGCAGAGAATGATATAGTGGTTAAAGGTGTGCCGGTAACACTTACTGTTAACCTGGTTAATGTAGGGGAAAAGGATGCAGAAGAACTTGAAATAAAGGCTTTCCTGCCAGAGGGAGTTACAGTTATTGATTTCAAAAAGATAGAAAGCCTTAATGCAAAGGAAGAAAAGCAATTGTCCCTTCAGTTTTTTGTCTCTAAAGATTTTAAAGGAGAGAAGATCCCGGTTATTTTTGACATCCTGGGGGCTGATATTACCAATGCAAAAGATCTGGATCTCTATGTTATGGTAGATCTCCCTGTTACAAGTGCAGTCGATAAGGCTATGGCACAGACTTATAGCGATTTCAGGGGAGGTAATGATCCTCTGAAAGGACTGAATGTGGCACAGGCTATGAAATCAGTAGAGGTGGGTAACTATTTTGCGCTGGTTATTGGTATCGATGATTATTCAGGTGAGTGGCCTAAACTGAGGAATGCAGTTAATGATGCAAAGGTTGTAAGTGAGGTGCTGAAGAGTAAATATGTCTTTACACAGATAAAAACACTTTTTAACGAAGAGGCAACAAGGGATAACATCCTTTCACAGTTTGAGTGGCTGATGAACAGTGTAAGGCAGAACGATAATCTTCTGGTTTATTATTCAGGTCATGGCGAATATAGCGAAGCAATGGGGAAAGGATTCTGGGTACCGGTAGATGCAAATTCAAAATCAATAACAAAATACATCTCAAATGAGGATATAAAATCTTTCCTGACCGGGATCAATTCCAAACATACATTATTGGTGACAGATGCTTGTTTTAGCGGAGACATATTCAGAGGCAAGACCATGACAATCCCGTATGAAAGCTCAACTAAATATTACCAGAAAATATACTCGCTTAGCAGCCGGAAGGCTATGACTTCAGGAGGTGTTGAGCCTGTTATGGATAAAGGGAAGGATGGCCATTCTGTTTTTGCCTACTATTTTCTTAAAGCACTGAATGATAATTCCGAAAAGTATTTTGATGCCGGACAAATCTATAATTATCTGAAAATTCCTGTAGTTAATAATTCATATCAGGAGCCGGCATATAGCCCGATCAGGAATACAGGCGATGAAGGAGGACAGTTTATTTTTATTAAGAGAGAGTAATTCATTTCCTATTATTATTAAACATGCGTAGAAAGCTATTTTCCGGAATACTATTACTTTTTCTGACACAACTGCTCTTCCCGCAGAAATACTTTTTCAGAAACTTTTCGGTTAAAGATGGCATGCCTCAATCTTCAGCATACTGTCTTATGCAGGATTCACGCGGGTTTATATGGATGGGGACAGACGGTGCAGGAGTATCTGTATTTGATGGGAAAAATTTCAAAACCTATAATAAGGGAAATGGTCTGTCAGGGAATATTGTCAGAACTGTTTTTGAAGATACCAAAGGGAATATATGGATCGGTACCGATAATGGCGTTACGGTATATGACGGGTATTCAATGCAAATCATAGGAAGTGAGGAAGGACTTGAATGTAGTTCTGCTCTTAGATTTGCAGAGAGCAAACAGGGAATTGTCTGGATTGCCACCAACGATGGGGGCCTGTATGGTGCGGAAGTAGGTGATTCTCTTAAATTGATGAACTTTGATCAGCAAGATGGACTTGTCAGTAATTTTATCTATGATATTTATATAGATGAGGATGATAAAATGTGGCTGGCTATGATCGGGGGACTCAATATCCTTGAGTTTGTGGATGAATCATGTGATACACTTAAGAAGGTTTATTCCCCACTTACGAGATCTAATTTTATTATATCTATAGAAGAAGAAAAAGATGGATCCATATTGTTTGGCACATATGGTGATGGTCTTTTCAGGGTTGCAGAAGATATATCTTCCGGGACTTTCAAAGTTGATTACCCATTCCGGGATGAGATTTTTTCAGATATTACAGCCTGGGATATGCTATTGAAAGACGATGGGGAACTGCTTGTATCTACCGATAAGAAAGGGGTATTAACTATTCGGGATCATAAATACATAGGTAGTTTTAATACTGAAAATGGCTTATTGTCAAACCAGGTCCTTGATATGATTGAGGACAGTGAGGGAAACATTTGGTTTACCACCCTGGGTCAGGGCATATCAATGTATGATGATAATAAATTTATCAGATATGGTAGTGATGATGGGATAGCAGGGAAAGAGATCAATGGAATACTCACGCTTGATGCTAAACTGATAATTGCTACAAATGAAGGGGTAATGTCTTTTATAGTTGATGGAAACAAAATTAAACTAAAAGATATTTATGATTCAGGCAGCGGGTTGGCTGATATTGCTGCCAATACCCTGCTTAACTATAATTCACAGTTATGGGTTGGAACCAATAATGGGATAAGTATTATCGAAAAGGGGAAAGTTACTGGTTTTTATCTGAATGATGAGTTAAGCAACCCTATTATAAGTTGTCTGCTTGGTGATTCTGATGGTAATATTTGGATTGGTACCGGCGAAGGGTATAATAAACTGGTAGAATCAACATTATATTCTCTGGATCAGGAGGAGGGGTTTATTAATAACGAGGTGCAAACTATAATAGAGGATGCCGGGGGACGAATCTGGATAGGGACACTTGGTGGCCTGGTCAGGTTGGAAAAAGATATTTATACCGACTTTAATGAAGAAGATGGATTGTCAGAACTAAGAATAAACACTCTTGCTGAAGATGAAAACGGGAATATCTGGATTGGGACATTTGGGGGAGGGATTTTTAGATTTGATATTTCAAAAGATAGCAGTCAGATAGAATTAGTAGCTGCCAAAGATGTTCTTTCTTCGGGTATTATCTATTCGCTTGTATTTGTTGATAAGAATAATATTGTTGTCAGTACTGATAAGGGATTTGATCTGATTGAGTTCGATAATGACCAGAATATCATGACTTCCATCCATTATAATATGTATGATGGATATTCAGAGGGAGAAAATAGTGAGAATTCACTTGCTATTGACCAAACAGGTATTATCTGGTTCGGAACATCTGATGGATTGGTAAGGTTTGACCCGGATGAAGATAACGATTATGAATTGAAGCCCCGGTCCTTTATTACCGACATACGATTGTTTTTTGAGGAACAAGATTGGGAATCTAAGGGTTTTAAGCGACAAAAATGGTTTAATATTCCTGAAGGGCTGGTGCTTGGTCATAAAGATAACCATGTGACATTTGAATATACAGGCTTCTGTTTTCATGATCCCAATGACCTGGAGTTTTCATATTTCCTGGAAGGACAAAGCAAAGTCTGGTCGCCATATGGAAAGAAAAATGAAGTCGTATTATCCGGATTATTACCAGGGGATTATACTTTTAAAGTAATGGCGAAGAATAAATATGGTGTTCAGGGCGATATTGCAGAGTTTAGCTTTATTATTAAGCCACCGATATGGAAAACTACATGGTTTCTTATTATTATGTCTCTGCTTGTGATAACATTGTTAATACTGTTTATCAGGTTAAGGGAAAGAACGCTTGTGAATGAAAAGATCAAACTTGAAAAAATTGTCGAGGAGCGTACAAGGGAAGTAGTTGAACAAAAGGACGAAATTGTCCGCCAGCGTGATATTGTTGTTAACCAGAAACATGAAATAACATCCAGTATAGAGTATGCCGAAACAATACAGATGGCTGTTCTACCGGAAAAAAAGATACTTAAAAAAGCCTTCTCGGATTATTTCATATTGTTCAGACCCAAGGATATAGTGAGTGGTGATTTTTACTGGATGAGTAAAAAGAATGGGCACCTTGTTTTTACTGCCGGTGATTGTACCGGACATGGTGTGCCGGGGGCATTTATGAGCCTGCTGGGTGTTAGTTTCTTAAATAAGATAGTGAATGAATCTGGTAATGTAGAGCCAGATAAAATACTTGAGTGCCTGAGAGATAACGTTATTACATCGCTCCGGCAAAAAGGCGTTGCGGAGTCGAGCAAAGACGGAATGGATATGGCTCTTTGTTCATTGGATATTGAAAACAACAAACTTTATTATTCAGGTGCAAATAACCCTCTGTATCTAATTAGAAAGTCAGATGGTGAATATCAGTTAACCGAAATAAGAGGGGATAAGATGCCTGTAGGTTTTCATCCCAGTATGACAGGGTTTAAACTGCATGAAATAGATCTTATTAAAGGTGATACAATTTATCTCTTTTCAGATGGATTTGTCGACCAGTTTGGAGGAGAAAAAAGTCGGAAATTTATGAAATCACGATTTAAGCAGATGTTACTGGACAATCAGGACAAAGACCTGAAATCCCAGGAAGAGATATTTAATAATATCCTCGAAGAATGGATAAATTATAATACCGAAGAGAAAGACTTATACGGACAGATTGATGACATAATAGTGCTGGGAGTGAGGATTTAATATCAGGGTGCCAGGTGCCGGGATTTCTCGTCGTCATACGGCAATTGCCGGATAACTCGCTCGAAATGACAATCTGCTTTTTGCTTTCAGCCTCGCGCTTTTTCCCATCATAATAATCACCCCTTAGTTATAAGAACGGTTTTTTTCGTAAATTGAATTGGATTTGAAAATTTAAACCTATGAAAACATGGCAAAGATTTTTAGCACACAAGGGAATGATTGAAATTTTTCTTTGCGTCTCTGCGTCTTTGCGGTAAAATATTATAACCACATGAAAAGTTTTTATCTGATATTAGGATTTTTTCTCATGTCATCCTTTGCATTCTCACAAAATAGTCTGATTAACAGGGTGGTGGCCTCCGGTGGTGATTATACTGCCGGGACTAATTACCGGCTTACCTATACTGTTGGTGAACTGATAGTAAAGAAGATGACCTCTTCCGGTATTAATCTTACAACAGGATTTCAGCAGACATGGAATTTGTCTGTTGGTATTGATGACACTCAAGAGTACCAGGGAATAAATGTATTTCCTAACCCGGTATCTGATTTTATCAGGCTGGATCTCAGATCGACAGAGCATAATGAGATATTTGTTGAGATTCTTTCTATTACAGGTACAATTGTTAAAACGCTAAAGTTTGAAGGTCCGTTCAACGGAAGAATCGAAGAGATAGATATGTCTGGGATTAAGTCCGGCCTGTATCTGATGCGTGTTTCATCGGGTAACAGGAAATTCAACAGGGCGATAAGATTAATAAAAAATTAGCAGCAGCTTGTTATTTATTGAGAATCATTAAGAAAAGAATTTAAAATATACGCTATGAAGAAAAATCTATTGTTTTTAGTTATGCTGATTGCTCTGTCAATCTTTGGGATAACAGCTTACAGTCAGGTTCCTCAGGGTTTTAGCTTCCAGGCAGTTGCCCGTAACAGTGCAGGCGAACTTATAGGGAATACATCCATTGATGTAAGACTTGGCCTTATTGCTGCTTCTGACCAGACTGTTGTATGGCAGGAGACACATACGGTAACAACCACCGATCTGGGCCTTTTTTACCTGGAGGTCGGAAATGGGACAAGAATAGGAGGGACAGCTTCTTTATTTAGCCTGATTAATTGGGCGGCAGACACATATAGCCTGAACGTTGAGCTAGATGCTGGATTGGGATCGGGTTATGAAGATATGGGATCATCTGATCTGCTTTCGGTACCCTATGCTCTTAATGCTGCCTCTATTCCCGATCTTAGCAACCTGAAGGTAAGTGAAGCGATTAATAACCCTGTAGATTCAGCACTGTTTGAGGTGAAGAATAAAGATGGGAATACAGTCTTTGCAGTTTATAATGAGGGTGTGCAGGTATTTGTTGATGATAATCAGGGAAAGTCAAAGGGACCAAAGGGAGGTTTCTCAATCGGTGGTTTTGATGCACTTAAGGGAGAGACCTACGAGTTCTTCAGGGTTACCCCGGATAGTGTAAGGATTTATGTTGACGAGGGGGCCACAAAAGGACCAAAAGGCGGATTTGCCATTGGGGGTTTTGACAGGAACAAGGGAATGACGGAGGATTTTATGCACCTCTCAGAGGATAATTATTTTATCGGTTATGAGAGTGGTGCAAATATAACCGAAGGTCTTTATAATTCATTTTTTGGCTATAGGGCAGGAGTGGAAAACACTACCGGAGACAATAACGTATTTATTGGTCATGAAACAGGGTACTTTAATACCGAAGGAAACTGGAATGTATTTCTGGGAAACAGTGCAGGATTTTCTAATACAAGCGGCCATGGTAATATTATTTTAGGTGATGCTGCCGGCCTTTATAATAACAGTGGTTCATGGAATGTGTTTATGGGGGATATGGCAGGTTTGGATAATACAAGTGGTGATAATAATGTTTACATTGGCTCAAATGCCGGATACAGTAACACTATAGGCAATAATAATGTTTTTATGGGCTCAAATGCCGGATACGGCAATACAGAAGGTCAGTTTAATGTTTTTATGGGAGAAAAATCAGGTTATACCAATTCGACAGGAAAATCCAATGTATTTCTTGGAAATGAAGCGGGGAATCAAAACGGTACAGGGTCATATAATGTTTTCCTTGGAACTCTTACAGGGTATAGTAATACAACGGGACTAGGCAATGTCTTTCTTGGACAGGAAGCAGGAGAACTTAATACAATTGGAAATTTTAACGTGGCTATTGGAGCACAGGCCGGATATAATAACTCAATTGGCGATACAAATGTTTTTATCGGATTTCAGGCTGGAGTATCGGAGCTCGGATCAAACAGGTTGTATATTGATAATGAAGGAAATGCAGCTGATGAAGCATTAATATATGGTGAGTTTGATAATAA
>JAUVKT010000002.1 GCA_030596125.1 Bacteroidales bacterium
TCTAACCTGATTAATTCATAAGTTTTTCGTCATGAGAAGTCAAAGTACAAAGAATAAAGGTAAGCGCAGATTTGAGACTCACAGATATAGCCGTAGTTATATTGAGAATCAAAAATCGAGCATTGCCTTTAGTCACAGTAATTTGACTTCGTAATAGATCAATTTGTGAATTATTCAGGTTAAAGACCCAAAAGAAATGAAAGGCGGTTGCAAACTCTGACAACCAGACTGTCGAATGGAAATGAAAATGGAATAGAATCCATAATAAAATAAACCTAACTTTTGTAAAGAACCATTAACCGCCTTTCAGCTATGCTTTCCGGAATGATCGGGGCCAGCTGACCACGCCGGAAATTTCTATGTATAAAAATAAGCCAACAGGTCTGAATAGAGTATAACAAATCAGTGATGTTCCTCATGAAAAATGATAATTTACATCACCAACAGATGGTGACGGGAATCATTATAGAGGAAGTAAGAAGGAGGCATAAGGCATAAGGCGTAGGGCATATGGGACGAGCTGTCGTACCCCGACTTCCGCTCGGGTTACGACTAATCCTTGGCAATACCAACTCGTAGCCCGGACTGGAGCCTGCCCGGCTGTCTTGACGGGCCGGACCACGAGATGCCCTACGCCTTTTGTCGTTCGCTTTGTCCGCTGTAGCTTTAGCGAAAGCGGGTCCTTTGTCGTTAACAGTTTAACGATTTAACGTATCAACGGTTCAACAATTTTAGAAAGTTATATGACTACTCTGAGGGCGATGATAATGTTACGGCCGGGGCTGACAATACCGGATGAATATGGCCGGTACCGGTGGTCGAATATATTCTCAATGCCAACATTGAGCATTCCAAAATTGCCCAGTTGGTAAGATGTTTTCAGATTAATAGTATACCATGACGGGCTATATGGGTTCCCGCTAATATCTGTTGCATACATGAAGGCCTTATTCAGTTCTGAAGGCGACATTTGGTTACTCGGGAGTTCGCCGTTATAAAGAGCGTAAAGGTCGGCCTTAAACTTTTTGCTTTCAAATATAAAATGGGTGGATCCGTATAGCGGGGAAACATGGCGCAATGGGATTCCATCCTGATCTTCTCCTTTGGTGTAATTAATATTTGATTTTATCCTGAAATTTCTCACCGGTGACATCTGAATCGCAATTTGGGTACCATAAACTATAGCATTACCGGCATTAACAATGGAGAAAACCTGACTGAGCTCATCGGCATAAATGATAGAATCTTTCCCGTTAAAATGAAAATCACGTCTTACCATGGCATTATCAAGCAAGGTAAAGAATCCGGTTATTTCAAAATGGAGAAGATTAAAAATGTTTTGATTTATTCCAAGGTCAATATTATATGCTTTTTCTGCCTGCAGATCCGGATTAGGTACAATAACATTACCCGGCTCTGAATCAAAAACTTTACCAATATCATCAAGGTTAGGGGCCCTGAACCCTGAGGAGAGATTCATGCTCAATTGAGTTTCGTCTCCGGGTGACAACACCAAACCGACCGAACCTGTTATGGCATCATTTTTCTGATCGATTTCTGTAAAAGGAAGGTTGTAAAATGAGTTATCCAGGAAGGTGGAATAAAGGGCATTGTAGTTATATCTTATCCCTGAATTAAGTATCAGGCTGCCCGAGAGATCAATTTTAAAGCCTGCGTATGCTGCGAGATTTGTATAGATATTTTCACCATCGGGATATCGGGGTGCTTCGGACATTGTCTGGTTTAGCACGAGTTCCCATCCTTCGGCAGTGGATGAAATATTGTTTCTTACCGCCTCAATGCCATAGTAGAGAAGATTGTTTCCGATACTTTTATTAAAATCGATATTTGCAGACCATGCAACCACCTTTTCATATTTTTCTCTTAAATATGTACCATAGAGTTTTCTGTCGTGCCTGCTTTCGGTGAAATCCTGGCGCGCAGTAACCATTTTCACGGCATCGAAAAGAATATTTTCAGGTTTCCACTCTACAGAAACATTGTTCATCATCCATTTCTGAGGTCCGTAATACCAGTCGCCATATTTCAAGTCTCCATCCTTGTACTGAATCAGGCGGTCATAGCGGGGAATATCAGATGTGTTACTTATTTGGCTGGAAAGGGTAATATTAAGTTTATCTGTTGGTTGAAACCTCAGCTTCTCGGTAAAGTTGTATTGAGCATATCCTGTAGGAACCTGTATGTTTGGGTCGGGGTTGGTTTTTATACTATCGTTACCATCAATTCTTTTGACATATTCGGGTCTGGTATATTCGGGGTGGTTAACTGATCCCATCCTTAGGTCACCAAATGATGAGAATGTGATACTCGAAAGAAATGCGACTTTAATACCTCCTATATTGAAATCTATATGTCCGGTTTTTTCACTATTTGCCGAAGATGTTCTTGCCAGTGCATTAACCTTAACATTGATCTTTTCACTTGTGGAGAGTAGCGCCCTTTTTGTGTGGAAATCCATTACACCCCCAATGGCATCGCTTCCGTACACTACAGCTCCCGGGCCGAAAATCACTTCAGCTGTTTCAATTATATTTGGATCCAGCGAGATAACATTCTGTACATTACCCTCCCGGAATATTGCATTATTCATTCTTACACCGTCAACAACGATCAGTACGCGGTGTGTCGAAAATCCTCTTATCATCGGACTCCCGCCACCGAGCTGACTTTTTTGAATAAACACTTCGCCGGAGGTCTCCAGAAGGTCAGCCGTTGTCTGGGGATTGGCAAAATCAATAGAAGGTTTGCGGATCAGGGTAATCTTATTCGGGACTTCCTCCTTGTTCTGTTCCCATCTGTTGGCAGAAATAATAAATTCGTCTATTTTAAAAGTCTTATAGACCAGCATTACGGTAAAGTCGTTCTCCTCAACTTCTTTTTTGGTTAGCCTGATATTTTCATATGAGGGATGCTGAAAATTAAGGAAGTCGGTATCATCAAAAGCATTTATCTTAAATTCACCTGCCAGACTGGTATATCCAAATTTTGTTTTGTTATCATTAAAAACCGCTACATCCTTTATGACGCGTGAATCTTCGGAATCAATAACCACTATTGTCTGGGCATTAATATATAATGCTGATAATAAAAAGAGTAAAAGAGAATATGACTTTTTAATCATTGTAACTTTTTCAGATAAATAGTATCACAAAAATTGTACCAGCTTGTCTGTAAATGAATGTTTTATATAACACAATTGTTGGGAGAAGAAGTGACTAAAGTGACTAAAGTTAAAAGTGACTAAAGTGACTAAAGTTAAAAGTGACTAAAGTTGAGAAGGTTGATAAAGTGTATGGGAGCGTTAAGGACCGTACACCGTATAGTTATATTTATTACATTTGATGATAATAAAAAAGATATAGATTACGGTGTTTAAGAGAGGTACAATTATAGTAATAGTAATACTTGTAGCAGGACTGATTGCCCTGACCTGGTATTTACAACAAAAAAGAGAGGCATTTGCAACCAGTCCGTTCGGTACTATCCCAATGGATGCAGGAATGGTGATAGAGGCAGTTAATTTGCCCGACCTGTTTGAATTTCTTGTAACAGATAGTGAGATAATTGATGAGTTTTCAAATATTGACGGGTTTTCCGGGTTTAATAAGGGATTAAGGGTTATTGATTCATTGTTGCATCTAAAAGATTTCAGAGGATATTTTAAAAATAGTCCGGTACTTATATCGTTTCATCTTCTCGGGCGTGACCGGGTGGTACCATTCTTTTCGGTTGCTGTTCCTCCCGAGGTAAAGGAGAAACATATCCGTGAGACGATAGCCCGGGCGGGATCTTTATCATATGGAGTTAAGGAGTACCAGGGTTTCAGGATTTTTGAGATCGAATCTGCGAAGCATCCCGGGGTTACGGTATATCTATCATATTTGAAAGGTGTATTGATATTCAGTAGCTCACATATTTTGGTTGAGGCAGGCATCAGGCAATCTGAAGAGATTGATGGTATAACCACAATACCGGGATTTTACAAAGTTTCAACTGCGGCAGGGAAAAACGAGAACAAAGTTTACATTTTGTTCAATAATCTTCCGAGGATCCTGGGTTTGCTATCAGGTGATAGTAGTGGCGGGATTGCCGGCCAGATTTCGAAATTGGCGTCTGTTGCTGAGTGTGATATCTATCTAAAAAAAGATGGTTTTATGATTAGCGGATATATCGAACCAACTGATACATCTCATATCCTTTATCGATATAAAAGCCGTGAACCGGGCAGTTTTGATGCGTACACTGTAATCCCATCCAATGCAGCACTGTTTGAATGTTTGACCGGAGATTTTGAGGGGGAAGCAGTTGGTCATGGAAGTCCGTCCAACAAACCGGGATATCTGGCTGATATTATCAGATCTCAGCTTGAGGGGGAGGTTACCAGGGTTTATCTTGATATTCAGGGACAGGATATTAAGGATAACAGGATAATTCTGTTCAGGTTGAAAGGCAGCAATGCTGTTGAAAAGTCGTTTGTGGATGAGCTTAATAGTTATTACAGGGAAGTATCAATCGGGGAGTCTCAGTATATTATTAAATATAAACCTGATGATCAGTCGGAATATTTAATATATAAAATACCGGTTGATAATCTTGCAGTGCAAATATGCGGTAATTTCGGAAAAAAATACGGAGGCAATTATGCAACCTTTTATGATGGATATATTGTCTTAAGTAGTAAAGCCGGTACTTTATCAAAATATTTATATGATAACCTGCTTAACAGAACATTAGCCAATGATATGTCGTATCGTGCCTTTGAGAGAACAATGCCAAGCCGGGCGGCTTATTACTTTTATTGTATTCCATCGCGGACAACTGCATTGATGGCCGGACTGTTTAAGGAGAGTATTATTAAAGGACTTGATCAAAACATGAATTCATTAAAAAAGATAGAGGCTGTAGGATATCAGTTTGTCGCCAGTAACGACATGATCTATAATGCTTTATCTGTTTCACTGGCTTCTGATATCAGGGAAGATGCCACCTCTCAATGGGAAAGCCTGCTTGATACTATTCTCTGGTCGAAACCTATGTTTTTCACTAATCACTATACCGGCAGAAATGAGATATTTGTTCAGGATACCAGGAACAATGTTTACCTGATAAATTCTTCAGGGAGGATACTGTGGAAGCTTCCTCTGAAAGAGAAGATAACAGGTGAACCTTATATGATCGATTATTACAAAAATGGCAAGTATCAGATACTTTTTTCAACCGGGCGCCACCTTCACCTTCTCGACAGGAATGGTAATTATGTTGAGAGGTACCCCGTTACAATGAGGTCGCCCGCATCAAACGGACTTGCCCTGTTTGACTATGAAAACAATAAGGATTACCGCCTGTTTATCTGTGGTACCGACAGGGTAGTTTATGCTTATAACAAAACCGGAAGCACCATTAAGGGATGGAACCAGTTTAAAACTTCAGGGATCGTTACTTCTGACATTGAGTTTTTCAGGGTTTCCGGCAAAGATTATCTTGTAATAAATGACAGTGAAAATATGTATATCCTCGACAGAAGAGGAAATATCAGAGTTAGTCCGGAGGAGCCGGTTGCCAGAGCAAAAAATTCCAGGTTAAGGCTTACCAGTGAATCGCCATCGAGAATGGTTCTGTCGGCAAATGATGGCTCACTTAAATTTATCTCGTTTCACGGGAATGTAGAAACCGTAACTCTTAATGAATTCAGCGGAGATCATATTTTTGAATATTTTGATATCGATGCCGACGGTTATGGTGAGTATATTTTTATAGATAATGGCAAAATAATTGCTTATGACAATAACAGGTCCAGGATGTTCGTTGAGACTATAGGATCAGGTCCGGTCTATGGTCCGTATGGATTTGAGTTCTCCTCTAATGACAGAAAGCTTGGATTTGTTGATTCAGAAAATGAACTGATTTACCTTATTAACAGTAAGGGAAAGAATGTAAAAGGATTTCCACTGAGGGGGAGCACTCCTTTTTCAATCGGAAGGCTCACAGGAGGAACCAGTTTCAACCTTATTGCCGGCGGAAGAGACAGTTTCCTGTATAACTATGAAATAAAAAGATAACAGAAAAACTATTTTTATGAAGCGTTCAGCAATTTTGACTTTTGTTTTGCTCCTGTTTTTACCACAGGCATGTATTAAGACAACACTTGATTTTGACAAGATCTCAGGAGAGATGGAGCTGTCTCCTTCATTTGTTATTGCTGCTGTAAAGGGAGAGGTAACTCTCAGCGATATTGTAGAGCCAACAGATACTCTTGTGATAGATGAGGATAATGCCCTTAAACTCGTTTTTACTGAAGAAGCTATTATCAATTATGAGATCGAAGATTTTTATACAAGTTTTCCGACTTCATCCTATAGTGAGATTTTTCCTCTTATTCAAATCGAAATTGATGATATTAACGATACTCTTGATGTTGATCCGGATGAAGATATCAAGATAAAGGAGATGAGTGTGATTACAGGCTCGATGAGTTATACCATTACATCATGGTGCGACTTTGAGACAAATATTGAGATTGTGTTTCCCTCAATTGATGATGGAGGATCGCCTCTTACAGCTATTATAAATATTCCTGCAAACGATGTCAATTCAGGAGCTATTGTTCTTGATAATACAATAATTTGTCTCGATTCCGACCCGAATCAACCCTGCAACAGGCTGCCGGTAAATTACAGCATTAACCCGGTAGGGGCCCCGGTTCTTGATCCGATTGACAGTATCAGGATTGAGGTTCTGTTTGAAGAACCTCAATATGATTATATCAGGGGTTTCTTCGGCACTCATGTTATTGAATCTGAAAAAGACACATTGGAGTTAGGACTTGAGGATCTGTTTTCTAAAATTACAGGGTCTATCTTTTTATCTGATCCAGGTATTTCGGTTGATTACACCAATTCATTTGGCATCCCGATGAGAATTGATGCTCTTGTTACCGGTATAAATTCCGAGGATACGATTAGCCTTGACAGAGCTCCGGAAGTTCTTCTTTATCCTGTCTCAACAGATAACAGGGAAGTGACCTCTTCTTTTGTTATAGATAGGGATAACTCCTCACTGCCCGAGCTTGTTTCGATGTTGCCTGATAAGATAATTCTCGGTGGTTCGGCATCTGTTAATCCGGATGGTGAAACCGCTCAGGATAATTTAATATTCGGGAACAGCGGCTTTAGTGCCGATATTACCATTGAGGTTCCTCTCGAGTTCAGGATAAATGATCTTCAGTTGTCTGACACAACGGCTAACTTTCTTCTGGATGAGGAGGAAGGTGGTTCTCCTCTGGATAATCTAAGCAGCCTGAAACTGACTATGTTTATTGATAATGGTTTTCCGCTGGGGGGCAGTATTTTGGTTGCCCTTTATGATTCTATCAGCGGGGTAGTGGTCGACCAGATTGATACGGGTGACTTTTTTGAACCGGCAGAGGTAGATGGTAATGGCAGGGTGACCACTTCAACAGAGCATACTACCGAGATAGAGTTTACGGAGAGTTTCCTGGAATCTGCAGGTGAGGCTAACAGCATAATTTTTTCATTTATGCTTTATACAACCGATCATGGTTCGAAGGATGTTAAGATCTATTCTGATTACAGTATACAGTTCAGCGCAGGCTTATCCTTTAAAGCGAATCTGAACCTGAATAATTAACTCAATAAAGCTTTGAAATGATGATCAGAAAATTAAATATATTATTGTTTGTTGCCGGGTTTTTTGGTTCAGGAGTGTTATTAACTGCTCAGCAAAACCAGACACAGTATTTTATGAACTTCCCGCAGGCGAATCTTTTAAATCCTGCATTCAGGCCAACCAGTAATATTTACATCAACCTCCCGATTATTTCAAATACTTATATAAGTATGAATAATAATATGCTGAGTCTGTCTGAAATGTTCCAAAAGGTTCCGGGGAGCGATTCAATTATGACTATTTTTCATCCGGAGTATGACAGGGATGAGTTTCTGAATAAACTTGGTAAAACGGGATATCTTTCTACAGAAATAAATTTTCAAATGCTTGGGTTCGGTTTTTGTGTGGCCAATGACTGGTATATCGATCTGAGTCTTACCGAGAGAGTATCAGCATCGGTTTATGTCCCGACGGATTTGTTTACCCTGTTATTAGAGGGTAATGAGGGGTTTGTTGGTTCTTCGATCGATCTTACGGACCTTGGGTTTGATGCTATTCAATATCTTGAGTCCGGTATTGGTGTTTCAAAGAATATTACCGATAAATTAAGAGTTGGAGGAAGAATGAAAATACTATTCGGGGGGGGAAATATAGAGTTGCAGAATGATCGCCTGGAGATAGAGGTAAATGATGATTATTCACACACGCTTAACGCTGATATGAGTCTGAATATCAGCGGCCCGTTTAGTTTTTACACTAATGAAGATAATCTGATAGATAGTATAGCAGTGGGCGAAGATATTTCAGATATTGACCTGGCAATGAGTTTTCTTACCGGGAATAAGAACAGGGGAATGGCCTTTGACATAGGAGCAGAGTATAAGTTATTTGATAATCTGAGCCTGTCGGCCAGTATTGTTGACCTGGGTTTTATTAAATGGAAGAATCAGACATTTAACCTCGAAGCTAACAGCAATTTCTCATTTGACGGATTTGATGTATCGAATGTTATTGATGGCGACGAGACATTTGATGAGATGATGGAGAATTTTCTGGATTCGCTTAAAAATTCATTTGACTTTACTGATAATTCAGACTCATACAACACAGCTTTACCGGCAAAATTGTACTTAGGTGCTATGTATAAACCGGTAGATTTTCTTGGTCTCGGTTTGCTTTCAAGGACCACCTTCTATCATGGCCATATAGGTCAGGCTTTAACGCTTTCAACCAATCTGTATGCAGGTGAAGTATTAAGTACCACATTTAGCTATACAATGGCAAACAGAAGTTACAACAACTTTGGTGCAGGAGTGGCTGCACGTCTTGGTCCGGTTCAGATCTATTCTGTTTTTGACAATATCCCGGTATCATGGGTTAAGTTTTCCGGGTCTGATGAAGGTCTTAATGTAATTGTTCCCGACAGGCTTGATTACTTTAATGTAAGGTTTGGGATAAACCTGGTTTTTGGAAAAGTGAAACAGAAAGCGACAGATAAGCCAATGTTGCTTGAATAACAGAGGAGGATAGAAGGTGTATATCAAATTAATTTTATTCGTAATTCTGACCTATTTGATAATCAGGTTTATAAGGCGGCTTCTGTCGCCTCCCCGGACTGGCGGTGATGATACCATTAAGAGTAAAGCAGATAAAAATACTCGAAAGGTTTCAAAAGATGTAGGCGAGTACATTGATTATGAAGATGTGGATTAAATATTTGATCAGGGGCGAAGTTTTTTAGTAAGGTTGCTGGCGAAGACAAAATCGTTTAACTGTGTACATTCTGATTTGAGAATATCCCTGTTTGTTCCTTCCCATTGCTTTTTACCCTCACTTATAAATATAACTTTTTCACCTATTTCCATTACGGAATTCATATCGTGTGTATTAACAATTGTGGTCATGTTAAATTCCGCGGTGATTTCTTTAATAAGATTATCAATCAGGATAGCTGTTTGGGGATCGAGCCCCGAATTGGGCTCATCACAAAAAAGGTATTTCGGATTCAGGGCTATAGCTCTGGCAATACCAACCCTCTTTCTCATTCCACCGGAAAGTTCGGCCGGGTACAGATTGTCAGTATCTTGAATATTAACCCGGTCGAGGCACTTGTTCATCCTGTGTAACTTCTCCTTTTTGCTCAGGGATGTGAACATGTTGAGAGGAAACATTACATTATCTTTCACAGTCATATAATCAAAGAGTGCACTTCCCTGAAATAGCATTCCTATCTCTTTTCTGATTGCCTTTTTACTTTCGAAGTTAAGTCCGCTGAACATTATATCGTCATACCATATCTCACCACTATCAATATTAAGAAGGCCAATAATGGCTTTAAGCAGGACGGTTTTTCCCGAACCACTTCGTCCGATTATAAGATTTGTTATTCCGGGTTCGAAGGAGACAGAGACATCATCAAGACGTAGCTGATCATTAAAGGATTTTGATATATTTTTAACCTTTATCATGATAACATCAGCTGTGTGAGAATAACATTAAAAAGCAGGATAAGCACACAGCTGAAAACCACAGCTTTGGTAGAAGCTTTGCCAACCTCCAGTGACCCGCCATCGACAAAATATCCCTGGTAAGCGGAAACAGTAGTTATGATGAAAGCAAAAACTACGGTTTTAATTAATGAGTAGAAAACATAGTATGGAATAAAAGCATACTGTATGCCATATATGAAATTGCTTGAAGTAATTACCCCGGTGGCTGTTCCTGCAATCCATCCTCCCGCTATCCCAAGAATTATACTCAGTAAGGTAAGCAAAGGGTTAAAGAGAATAGTGGCGATAAGCTTAGGAAGGACAAGGTATGAGGCAGTATTAACACCCATCATTTCGAGAGCATCGATCTGTTCGGTGACTCTCATTGTTCCAATCTGTGACGCAATACTCGACCCAACCTTACCGGCCAGGATAAGAGCTATCATTGTTGAGGAAAATTCGAGAATTATTGAATCGCGGCAACCAAGTCCTATCAGGTAGGCGGGATAGAGAGGATTTTCAGTATTATAGGCTGTTTGAAGTGTTATTACTGCGCCCATAAACAGTGATATTATTGCTACTATTCCAATAGAGTTTATACCAAGCAGTATAAATTCATTTATGGTCTGCTTGAAATATACATCCCGTTTTTCGGGCAAGGAGAAGACCTTTCCAAGCAGAATGAAATATTGACCGATACTTTTGAGCAGGTTCATATAAGATATAGTAGCGATTATAAAAATACAAAATAATATTATTCCACTCCTGACTATGAGAAGGAAAAATCAGTTTCATAAATGATAAAAAAATCATTATTTAAAGTGAACATATTTGCTATATTTGTAGCCGTCAAACAGATCAAAATAATATCTAATATAATGAAAAACAGATATATAGTAATAATGGCCGGAGGAATAGGCACTCGTTTCTGGCCTTTGAGCAGGGACAGGAAACCGAAGCAATTTCTGGATATATTAAAAAAGGGCACGTCATTATTACAGGATACTGTTAACAGGTTTGAAGGATTGTGCCCAAAAGAGAATATTTATGTGGTTACTAACGAGAATCACAGGGACATGGTTCTGTCGCAGGTTGATATACCGGCAGCTAATATTCTTTCTGAGCCAATGAGAAGAAATACTGCTCCCTGCATAGCTTATGCCTCTTTCAGGATATACAATGAGAATCCCGACGCAGTAATGGTGGTTAGTCCGTCTGACCATCATATTAAAGATGAGGAAAACTTCAGGTCTGTGATAGAGGAGTCATTTGATTTTGCAACAGAAAAAAAGGTACTGGTGACACTTGGGATTAAACCTGACAGACCCGAGACCGGGTATGGTTATATTCAGGCTAACATTAAGAAGCCTGTTGCAGGATACAAAAACCTGATGGAGGTAAAAACTTTCACTGAAAAACCTGACAAAAAAATGGCAAAGATTTTTTTGAAGAGCGGTGATTTTTTCTGGAATTCGGGAATTTTTATCTGGCCCGCAAAAACTATCATTGAATCATTTGAAAGGCATCTTCCTGATATATATTCTACTTTTGATGAATACCGGACTACTTTTGGAACAAATGAGGAGGAAAACATTATAGGAAGGGTTTATTCGGAATGCTCCAGCATATCTATCGATTACGGTATTATGGAAAAGGCGGAAAATGTTTTTGTAAAGTGTGCTGAATTTGGTTGGTCTGATCTGGGTACATGGAGTTCATTAACCAACCATTTTAAATCTGATGCCAACGGTAATTCAGGTGATGTAAATACGCTCTTCGGGTATGATACAAATGATAGTATAGTCAGGCTTCCTGAAGGTAAAGTTGCTGTTATACAGGGTTTGAAGGATTATATTATAGTTGATGCAGATGATGTTCTGCTTGTTGTAAAGAAGGAAGAGGAGCAGAATATTAAAAAATATATCGAAGATATCAGGAATAAGAACGGGGACAAATACCTCTAGTGTCGAGTCAGCTTAATATTGACGTATTAGGAATAGTTGGCAGTTGGCATGACACCAGGAATAATGATTTTTGATGTTCTTAAATCGAAAATCGCCTGTCCGGCATCCGCCGGATTAATCGATATTCAATATTCAAAAAAAGGGTATCCCAGTTAAGAGATACCCTTTATATATAGTTCTGTGTGGTTAGTTAGTATTCCCAGAGATCGTGTTCGAATTCCTGAAGTTCAGTCTTAAGTTTTTCGGCTTCAAACAGACCTGCTTTTCCGGTCATATATTCATTAATCTGTCTGTCGTCATACACATTTGACTCAGCATATATAATACTTGAAAATCTTCTTTGCATGAAAAGATCATCATAAGAGATTCTCTGGGCATCATTGAACCTGTTATAAGCCTCGTGCATCGCGAAAGAATCTCTGAAATCGTCATATTTGATCCAGAAAAGCTGTGCTCTTGCCATTTTTTGCATCTCCTCGTTATAGTAAACACGAATAGGGCACAGACCAATGATTCTGACATCCATCCTGGAGTGCTTTTTATCGAAATACCACTCTTCGAGGATCATAAGCTGAAACACCTCTTCGGGCCTGGGCTCTGTAATAAGAACAGTATCTTTCATTACGCCGCTCATAGTTGGTACCTGGGTAGCGGTCTCTCCGGCTCCCAACAATCCTTCAATATCTGAATATGTAACATTAACAGTCATTTTATCAATATCAAAAGCATTGAGGTTACCTGCTTTTAGTTCTCCAAGAATAATGCTTATAAGGCTCATACGGCCATCTGCTGTAGGAGTGGTCGGATAATAGAGTGGAAGGTTCATCTTCTCTCTCATATCTATTAATCTCCAGAGTCTTTGTGACCATATCACATCTGCTTCTCTCAGGAAAGAGTATGATATTGCAGTATTATCTTCAATTGACTTCTCATAGATATCTCCAAAAGACTGGCTAAAGCCGGCAGATGAAATAAACAGTATCAATAAGCCAAAAAGAACAAATCTCTTCATGATCATATTTTAGTTTAATTTATTTTATTGTTAAAATTATTGCAGGCAGTGACCTGGTTTTTTTATCAGGACCTATAGCTTTAATACCTGTAATATAAAGTTTGTTTCCCCTGCTCAACATATTTATCAGGTCTCTTTGCTTTTGTGTGACCCTTGCGCTCGATGACGATTGTTCACGCTCGAACCCTTTCACTGTGATTGTCATGGTGAAACTTGTAACGGTATATTCAAGATCGAAAAGGAAGTCTTCGAGCACGGCGAAAACGCCCGGTTGTGCTAAAGCAATGTTTTTAGCCACAGAGCCTTCTGTCATACCTGCAAACTGAGCAAGAGGAGCAGGAATATTATGTACCCTGAATTTATAGGGAGGAAATCTCATACGTTCGCCGTTAACAACAGCGCTTACATTGACAGATGCGTCCTTCCCTGCAGTTATTGGTTTTGCAACCCATTCTCCCCTGTATTTCTTAAGTCGTCCCCTTTTGATATTACCGTTTGTCATGGATGCAGAGATAGCATCGGATCCGACTCCCGGAACTGAAATATCGATAGGGTTATTGAGGCCCACATAGAGAACGTTCATAGCTGTGGGTGATACAACAACATTGGGTGCTCCGACTGAATATGTTGCGTCGAACGGATAACTAACAATGGAGCCATCGGGAGCTGACATATTAATCAATCCGCCCCATTTCTTATCTCCAACTGAAGAGGCATTCTTCCTATATATCCCCTGGCCCTGATCATTAATCTCAAGGGTTTCATAGTCACCGATCATCTCATAAGATTTAGTCCCGTCGGCATTTGGAGTTGTACGAAACTGGCCTACATAGATATCGGGCTGTTTGGTAGTATCGGTAGCGGCGATAAATACCGAAGCCTGATATTCGTTACCTCTCATTACGTAACTGGAATTTGTGATAACGGTAGGAACGAGTTTGTTGAACTTAAATTCTGAGGCATCGATCTGGTCAAACAGGAAGTTAAGAACGTCAGTCTCGGCGTTTCTAACATCAACCTGGAGTTTAGAAAGAATAGTGATCACTGCAACCAGAGGAAGGGCATGGAACGTATTATTTTCCCATCTCTCGACCGAACCGTCGGGAGCTTTTGCTTCATCGGTGTTAAGACTTTCCATTACTGATCCTTCAACAGATATATTTTCTCCATCAATGGTTTCAATCAGAAATTCCCTGTAATCGTTAATTAATGCTCTGAGATCGTTAGCCTTACCATTTTCGTCTGACCCGATCAAAATTTCGGAAGGTATGTTATTATCATCAATTATTTTGATATGGTCGACAAATATCTCTCTTCCCTTAACAGCCTCGGTACCTTCCTTCTCGGCTGTTAAAATAATTTCGATTTTGAGGTCTTGCATAAAATCAAACAGTTCGTTAGACCTCTCTTTTACCTGTATGGCCTTTGATCTCCAGGGACCTGCCTTGACCGGGTTCTCAGCGTAGGCTCTTTCGAACTCTTCGTAGGTAAGATTATTCTTTTTTATGTAGTTAACAATCGTTTTGGTTAGACCTTTATCAACGTTTTTAAACGCTTCAACGGCTTCTTTTGATACATTAAGTGCCAACATAGCTGTAAGCACCAGGTACATCATACCGATCATCTTTTGCCGTGGGGTTTCTTTTCCGTGTCCCATATTCTTGAGAGTGGTTTAGGTTAGAAGAATGGTCTGTTATTTAAGATTTCATGGCTGATAGCATATTGCCATAAACCGAATTAAGAGCAGTAAGATTTTCATTCAGCTGACCAATCTGTTCGCGGTATTTTTTTGCATCCTCAGCAGAATCATTAAGGTCGGAGATCATTCCGTTAACGCCCTTCATCATTGTTTCAGTCTCTTTTACCTGATTATTGGCACCTTGCAGTTGCAATTCGTATACAGCGTTTAGTGCTGACAGGTTTTTATTAACTGATTCGAGTTGATCCTGATAGGATTTTCCTCCCATCTCAATTTTACTTAATGATTCTGTCATGTGCTGGTAGCTGACCCCGGTATTTGTAATTATCTGGGCAGTACTTTGATATGATTCATCAAGTTTGCCAAGAGAGGAACCAAGAGCTTCGCTTGATTTAGCATAATTTTCGGTATGATTGCCGACTGCTTCTGTTGCTCCTTTTACTTTTTCGGCAAACTCGTTAGTGGCAGCAGTAACATCACCCATTGCATTTACATTTGATGTGGTGTCACTTAGCTTTTTGAGACCTTTACCCAGTTTCCCGAATAGTTCTGGTGTAATGTCAGCCTCTATGAGCATTTCATCAAACTTGGCCAGTGCAGCAGATCCGGCACCGCCGCCGCCGCCAACGTAACCACCACCACCGTGAGATGCTGATCTGGAAGCTTGCAGAGCCATTTCTTCTTCGGTTTCGGGCACATCTGCCAATTCGGGGTATACCAACGACCAGTCGGGTTCTTCATGTAAAGGTTCGAAAGCAGAGAAAAAGAATATAACTGCTTCAGTCATCAATCCTAAAAAAAGGAGGGTGCCTGCCATTGGGTAGTGCTGAATCTTAAACAATGCTCCTACTATTACAACTGCGGCACCAATACCGTAAAGTTTGGACATGAAATTTTTCCAACCGCTACTTTGTACAATTTCTGCTAAACTCATATACCTGGTTTTAAGGGTTTATTTTAATATTATTTTTAGTCTACTCCGATAAAATCTCTAACGTTACGGAACCCGATGTAGCATTTTGCCGAATCCTGATATTCATAGTCACGTGTACTTGTTTGCAAGAAATAGGCAATATCTTTCCATGATCCGCCTCTGATACTTTTACGTTTCAGGATTGGAGGATCGTCGGGCCTGGCATTATACTGGTAGTCGGGGTTAAGATCGTGAGTAAAAACATAAGCTGAAGGGTGGTATGCACATCTGGTCCACTCAGCAACGTTTCCTGACATTTCATATAGGCCGAATTCATTAGGCTCGAATGAGGTAACTTTTGCAGTATATACCGCACCATCATCAATATAGTTACCTCGCAGAGGTTTAAAATTGGCAAGGAAACAACCTAAATAATTTCTTGTATATGGTCCGCCCCAGGGGTACATTGAAAGATCAAGTCCGCCACGTGCAGCATATTCCCATTCTGTTTCGAGTGGAAGTCTGTATGCATGTACATCAACCAGTCCCTGAGCTCTAAGACTTGCATTAAGGAATTCTGTTCTCCAGATGCTGAAGGCATTGGCCTGTTTCCATGTAACACCTACAACCGGATAGTCGTCATATGAGGGATGCCAGAAATAGAGTGATGCAAAAGGTTCATTGAATGAGTATGTAAAGTCTCTGATCCATGTGAGCGTATCGGGGTAAACATTTACCTCATCATGCATAATAAATGATGAACGGTTCACTACATCAGATTCTTCTCCATCCAGACCGGTTACTTTACCTTCATATTCTCCCGTTTCGCCATTGTATCTGCTTCTGGAGGCCTGTTTGTAATCTACCCAAAAGTAGCTGTAATTCAGTTTCCTTACATCTGTCTGCTTTCTCCCGGCAAATCTCTCTTCGGGAGGGTAGTACATCTCTTCGAGTATATCAAGGATCTCCTGATTCTTGAAGTCGATCTTCTCTTCCCAGTTAATTACCGGGGGGTCATATTCATTACCCTCTTCATCAACCCTGAAGAATTGATAATCTGCTATTGCAGCATCGCCAAGCTTGGTCCTGAAGATAGAATCGCGAACCCAGTACACAAACTGACGATATTTATTGTTGGTAATTTCTGTCTGGTCCATCCAGAATGCGTTGACTGTTACTGATCTGGATACGGTATTCATAGCATTAACAGCGTCCTGATCACTGGGACCAATAATAAAACTTCCGGCCGGAATAAATGACATTTCAAATGGCTCGGGTTCAAAGAATTTTTTTCTTCCCTGGACACCAATAAGCTCGCCGTTATTTCCTGGCCCGCATGCTGTTAAAATGACTGTGACTGTGAGAACTAATAGGATTACCTTTTTCATATTTCAACAGAATTTAATATTGCAAGTAAGTTAAATTTTTTAAATAATCATAAAAATCTTATACTTTTATAACGCATCGAACTCCTTCCTAAACTAAGGTCAAAACAGTAATTCACAAGAAATTCATGACTGCCTGAAGTACTTTTCCTGATGTCGCTCATAGGAAAGTCATAAGCATATCCAATTCGTATTCCATTATATAATTCTATACCAAAAATTCCTGTAAGTGCATCTCCTGCTCTATAGGAAACGCCACCCCAAACCTTTTTATTGTATCGTACCATGGTGTTGAGTGTTAACTGCACCATACTGCCATCACTGAACAGCAGCGCGGATGGGATAAGTTCGAACGATGGGTTGGGAAGTCTCAGGGTATAGCCGCCCATAGCATAATATTGCCTTGCTACATATGGAGTTCCTTTGGAATATTTAATTTCAGGTTCATTAAGGTGTGTAACTGATACTCCTGCAAAATAATCTGGAGTACTGTAATACAAACC
The DNA here is from genome assembly GCA_030596125.1 of Bacteroidales bacterium. Classification (GTDB taxonomy): domain Bacteria; phylum Bacteroidota; class Bacteroidia; order Bacteroidales; family VadinHA17; genus JAUVKT01. Next base: position 17,613 of record JAUVKT010000002.1, read on the forward strand.
AAACCCCATATCAAAAGCGATATAACTCTCTTTGCCTCCGGGGATAAGGGGATCGCCCTCTGGTGGGACGAACATATCTCCGGCCGGTATATTCCATGACGGATCAATAGCTTTGTTTAAAAGTCCGAAATTGATTCCAACTCCGAGTTTGCCGGGACCAAGGTCTGTTATCCACGCATATGTTAGTGAAAGCGTGTTATCGTTGTTAAACCCGGTCTGGTCGTTTATTATTGAAAGGCCTAAACCCGAACGGATCCCAAATGGTCTGACAGCAGCGTTTACATGAAAGATTGTAGATGACGGCGCACCTTCAAACCCGACCCATTGCTGGCGGGTCATTGCTGTTGCACAAACAATACCTGAACTTCCGGCAAATCCCGGATTATAGAGCATCTGATTAAACATGAACTGACTTGACACAGGATCGCTCTGACCCACTGCCGGTGGTAGCAGGCTCACAAAAAAAATTGCTATCAGAATCCACTTTCTCATGTAACTTCGACTATTAGTCAGGTTTAGACTAAACTATTATAACAAGTAAAGAAAACAAAAATTATAAATTGCGACAAATTAATGCCAAAAATTTAGCCAGATCAAGTATCTCTATATGACTAATGGTAGAAATATACGTATGAACAGCCCGTTTGTTACGATGAGGATGGGAAAAACTATCTCTGTCTGGAGATAGTTTTTAACCAGCGAGCCGGAATTTCGTTTTCGCCGGCCTTTATATAATCATTATATGAACAGGATATATAGGATTTTATTCCTTTTTTGTTTTCTATTTCGAGCCACCATCTGTTGGTTATATTGCTTTTGATAAAAATTATATCTTCTTCAATATCGTTTACTCTGACATGGTACTTAACGAAGCGACCGGAGTTCTCCTTCCCAATGATGGTTGATTCATTTTGTTTTTGAACAAATCCTTCAAGAAAGAACCATAAAATCTGTGCGGCGAGGGCACATGTCAGGTTTCTGTTATCAAGCAGTGGGTTTACCTCGAACAGTCCGAATACTTTCAGGCTATCACTAAGTCCGGCATATCGGGCGAGCAGACAAATTTCTTCGGTATAGAATCCATTTGGCGAAGGAGCGAATGTTCCCGGGGCATCAGATTGTCTTACCGAAGAGATATCGAGTGTAATAAGTTCCGAATCCCTGAACCGGGGCTCTGTCTCATGCATATCGGATCTTACTTCCCCGACTCTTAAAAGTTCATAATTGAGTTTCCTGAATCGGTTAACAGATTGTGGATCATTTAGGTAGGTCTGATAACCTATGTTAATAAAATGAGTGAGTGAGGTATGCTTATTATAAATAAGATCACCCAGGTAATTAAATGAATCTTTATACTTTTTTTCATTGACAAAATCGATCCGGGAGTCGATTGATGTGTAGTTGTAGAGTATTTCGCTATCTGAAAATGCTTTACCGATTGCAGGGATAACCGAACTGCTACCTCCTATTATCAGCGCCATGGTCCCTTTTTCGAACAGGTACAGCAATACATCATTTAATCCTGCCAGGGTATCTTCGAAACCGGGGCCCTTTTTAAGATTTCCGAGATCAACAATTTTTGATTTACCGGGCAGGCGCGATAATTGATAAAGGGATTCCCTGATTGCATCCGGAGCGCCTGATGATCCTTTGTTGGGAGATCTTCTATCGTCAGGGACACCTATTATAGCAAGTTTTTCGTCATTGATCTTTTCAACAGGATTGCTGGCTGTATTAATAATAAAGTTATGGGAGATATACGAAGGTTCTGTAAGATGCCCCCATAGAGGTTTGTCGATACTAACCGGGTTGAAATAATCTGTAAGGTTCATCATATTGAGGTCGGCTATTTTTTCTTTTTTCCTGCACCCTTCTCAATCAATTTAATGCATTCCTCCTGGGTGAGAGTCGCAGGGTCGGTGCTTTTTGGGATTTTGAAGTTCTTTTTCTGGTAAGAAATATATGGTCCGTATCTGCCATTAAGAACTGAAATTTCACCAAATGTGTTGATTATCTTATTTTTATCACCTTCTCTCTTTTCTTCAATCAGTTCTATGGCCCTGTCTTTTGTGATTAAATGAGGATCATCGATTCCCTTTTTTAGAGAGACGAACTTATTATCATGTTTAATATAGGGTCCGAACCTGCCTAAACCGACTGTTAATATTTTGCCTTCAAATTCTCCAATATCGCGAGGCAGGGAGAATAGATTCAGGGCTTCCTCCAGGGTTATGGTTTCAATTAACTGGTCTTTAAGCAGGCTTGAGAATTTTGGTTTGGAATCTTCCGATGTTTCACCGATTTGAGCCATTGGTCCGAACCGGCCTATGCGTACATATACGGGTTCACCTGTGGCAGGGTCATTACCAAGATGTCTGGCTCCTGTTTTCCTTTCACTCTGTTTTAATGTTTCTTCAACCTTTTCATGGAAGGGGGAGTAAAACTCTTTCAGCATATCTGTCCAGATAAGTTTACCTTCTGCAATCAGATCAAACCGTTTCTCAACATTTGCAGTGAAGTGGTAATCTATTATATTACTGAAATTATCGACAAGAAAATCATTTACTATCATTCCAATATCACCGGGAAAAAGTTTTGCTTTTTCGATTCCGGCTATCTCCTTTTTATCTGATGATATTTTGCAGTCGGATGAGAGAGTAACGATTCTGATTGTACGTTTGACACCAGGGCGATCTTCACGGGCAACATATCCCCTGTTCTGGATTGTAGAAATAACAGGTGCATATGTTGATGGTCTGCCAATACCAAGTTCTTCCATCTTTTTAACCAGACTTGCTTCGGTATATCGTGGAGGTGAAGAGGTGAATTTCTCAGTGGCCGTGATCCTGATATGTTTTAGATTCATTCCTTTGGAGAGAGGAGGGATTACCGCACTTTTACCATTTGTTCCGTTATCGGATGATTCTCTGTAAACTTTCAGAAAGCCATCGAATTTAATCACTTCACCCTGGGCATAAAAGTCTGTATCGGAATTAGACATCCCTATTGTAATGGTTGTTTTTTCAATAGTGGCATTACTCATCTGCGAGGCAATGGTTCTCTTCCAGATAAGTTCGTACAGTCGTTTTTCCTGGCTGGGTCTGCTTACGGTTTTATTGCTAAGGTATGTTGGTCTGATAGCTTCGTGAGCCTCCTGAGCTCCTTTTGATTTGGTTTTGAATTGTCTTGCCTTTGAGTACTTTTCGCCATATTCGGTACCGATAACCGATGAGGCCGTATTAATAGCCAGTTGAGAAAGATTTGTAGAATCAGTTCTCATATAGGTAATCTCCCCGGCTTCATATAATTTCTGGGCAACTGACATTGTACGGGAAACAGAAAACCCCAGTTTACGATATGCTTCCTGCTGAAGAGTGGATGTTGTAAATGGAGCAGCAGGCGATTTTGTCCCGGGTTTGACGGTTATGTTGTTGACTGTAAAAGTTGCCTGGCAGCAAAGATTCAGAAATTCTTCAGCATCCTGCTCTTTTTGATATTTCCGGGAGGTCTCGGCAGTTAGTTTGCCATCAGACTTGTCGATGGAGGTAAAGGCAAACTCTCCCTGAACCCTGAAAGATGAAGAGGCCTTAAACGAAATTATTTCACGTTCTCTTTCAACGACCAGACGAAGAGCGACCGATTGTACTCTGCCTGCAGAGAGGGCGGGTTGAACTTTCCTCCAGAGTATGGGGGATATTTCAAAACCAACCAGCCTGTCAAGCACACGGCGGGCCTGTTGTGCATTAACCAGGTTTATATTTACACTGCGTGGATTATTAACGGCCTTCTCTATCGCCTCTTTGGTAATTTCATGAAAAACGATCCTCCGGGTACTGTTTTCTGTTAGTTTCAGCACCTCCATCAGGTGCCAGGCAATAGCTTCTCCCTCACGATCTTCATCGGAAGCAAGCCAGATCATTGAACTCTCCTTTACATGTTTTTTTAGTTCCGAAACTACTTTCTTCTTATCATCGGAGATAATATATTGCGGGATGAACCCGTTCTCAATATCAATACCAATATTCTTTTTTGAAAGATCGCGTATATGGCCAAAGCTGGACACAACTTTAAAATCCTTACCAAGAAATTTCTCAATTGTTTTTGCTTTTGCCGGCGACTCAACGATAACCAGGTTTCCACTCATATCCATCTAAATTGTATTCCACAAAATGCTCGACAAAGAAAAGCATTTATGTATCTAAGTTCAAAATTCTCTCCGATAATTTTTTAATTTATATTTACTATTTTTGAAGCAAAGATCATTTTTACTATGATAAAAAAGAAGAATGTTTATACTAAATATGTGAGGTGGTTCTGGGTAATATTTACAGCTCCTTTTATCCTGGCAATCACCTTGTTTATACTGATATCAAGTGAGGTTTTTGGCCCGATGCCTTCCTTCGAAGAGCTTGAAAATCCGGAGAATAATCTTGCCGCCGAGGTTTATTCGTGTGATGGTGTCTTACTGGGGAAATTTTATCTGCAAAACAGGAGCTGGACCAATTATGAAGATATTTCACCTTATGTTATAGATGCTCTGATTGCTACCGAAGATATCAGGTTTTACCGTCATTCAGGTATTGATGTACGGGGTCTTGCCAGGGTTTTGTTTAAGTCGATACTTATGGGTCGCAATACCGGAGGCGGAAGTACGATCTCTCAACAGCTTGCCAAGAATCTTTATAACACCAGGGCCCAAATGATGGGTAAGACCGGACGCAGAGGCCCTGTTTACCTGGGAATAGCCAAATTTAAGGAGTGGGCAACAGCGGTGAGGCTGGAAAGGAATTATACCAAAGAGGAGATTATTGCAATGTATCTTAATGTTTATGATTTTCTCTATACTGCAGTTGGTATAAGATCTGCATCGCAGGTATATTTCAATACAACACCCGATTCTCTGTCGATTGAACAGTCGGCTATGTTTGTAGGGATGCTTAAAAATTCAGCACTTTATAATCCAAAACGTTTCCCTGAAATGATGCTTGATCGCAGAAACCTGGTATTGTCGCAGATGACCAAGTATGGTTATCTCGATCAGGAAGTGGCCGATTCAGTGTTACACCTGCCGATAGAGCTTGATTTTAAGGAGCAGAGTCATGATGTTGGTCTTGCTACCTATTTAAGAGCTTATATCCAGAAAACGATGATTGCTTATGAGCCGGACAGGGACGACTTTATGTTTACCCAGGATTTTGAAGATGAATTAAGGGAGTGGGAAAACAATCAATTATACGGATGGTGTCGCAGAAACAAGAAACCTGATGGTTCAAACTACAATCTGTATAAGGATGGATTGAAGATCTATACAACCATTGATTCACGAATGCAACAGTATGCTGAAGAATCTATGGCAGAGCATCTGACTAACGGCCTTCAGCCTGATTTTGACCGCCATGCCGAAAGTTTCAGGAGACCTCCTTTCAGTGATGACCTGAAGGCTAAGGATATTAAGAGGATTATGGAGACAGCGATCCGGAGAACCGACAGGTACGGGGCGCTTGTAAGAGCAGGCAAATCGGAGGATTCCATAAGAATAATCTTCAATAACCCTGTTCCGATGAAATTATATACTCAGGCTGGAGATGTAGATACTCTTTTGAGTCCGTATGACTCGGTTTATTATTATAAGCATATCATCAGATCAGGCATGATGGCGATGAACCCTCATACCGGACATATAAAAGTATATGTTGGCGGGCCTGATTTTCGTTATTTTAAGTATGATGCGGTAAGTCAGCAACGTAAACAGGTTGGATCTACCATCAAGCCATTTTTATATACTCTTGCCATGCAGGACGGATATTCACCATGTTACGAAGTTGAGAATATTCCAAGGAAATTCATTATTCCGGGCGATACGGTTCCATGGTCACCACGTAGTTCAGGTCCAAGAAATTACCACGGTAAAATGGTTACACTGAAGTGGGGGTTAGCTAAATCGGAGAACTATATTTCGGCATGGTTGATGAAACAGTTTGCCCCACAAGCAGTTGTTGATATGATGGGCCGTATGGGGATCAATATCCAGCCTGAATATGTGGAGCCTGTTCCATCTATTTTTCTTGGTACCGGAATTGTTACACTCAAAGAGATGGTTGGAGCGTTCTCCACTTTTGCAAATAAAGGTGTATATACCGAACCAATAGTTGTCAGCCACATAGAAGATAGGAATGGTAATGTAATAGACATATTTACGCCCCGTATCGAAGAGGTTATGAGTGAGGAGCATGCATACCTGATGGTTAACCTTCTGCAGGGTGTGGTAAACAGAGGGACAGCTGTAAGGCTAAGAAGTGTTTACCAGCTTCATAGTGAGATTGGAGCAAAGACAGGTACGACACAAAATCATTCTAATGGATGGTTTATGGGAGTTACCCCCAATCTTGTAGGCGGAGTATGGACGGGATGGGAAGACCAGGGTATTCACTTTGAAAATATTACCCTGGGCCAGGGCTCAAATATGGCATTGCCGGTATTTGGCCTCTTTCTTCAAAAACTGTATGCTGATCCGGAGCTGGGAATAATGGAGGCTGATGTTTTTGAGGAACCGGCAGGATTTGATATGGAACTCGATTGCGATAAGGTAAGAAGCGAAAAATCCGCCAGGAACAGGTATGATATAGAGGGGTTTTAGGAGAAGAAGTGCCTAAAGTTAAAAGTGCCTAAAGTGAGCTAAAGTTGAAGAGAAGAAGTGACTAAAGTGCCTAAAGTTAAAAGTGCCTAAAGTTGAGGAGAAGAAGTGACTAAAGTTAAAAGTGCCTAAAGTGAGCTAAAGTTGAGGAGAAGAAGTGACTAAAGTGCCTAAAGTTGAGGAGAAGAAGTGACTAAAGTTAAAAGTGCCTAAAGTGAGCTAAAGTTGAGGAGAAGAAGTGACTAAAGTTAAAAGTGCCTAAAGTGAGCTAAAGTTGGGGAGAAGTTATACACTACTTTGAAAGACACACAAATGAAAAAAATACATATCATATTTATAATTAGTATTCTAATATCTTCTTGCACAAAGGAAAAGTATTATGACACGGTAGTTGTAGGTGAAATAATTAACGTTGATTCTGGCCAAGTTTTTAGCACTTCACCCTCTAATGGCTTTTCCTACATCGGATTTAGGGATACAATTCAACTTGACTCTACTGGCATATTTAAGATTAACTGTAAGATTAAAGAACCCGGCCTTATCCAATTTTATTATAAGAAATTATATACTTTCTACGTCAATCCAGGGGACTCAATTAAGGTCAAAATAATGCCTTCCGGGCTTGAAGTCAGTGGAGATAATGGAACTGGTAATAAATTTTTAAATACATTAAATCGACCATTTTATGCACAGACTGATGCAATTCAGTTTTTTGGGGACACCCTTATGTCAAGCCTGTTACCTAAAATAGATGGACGGAATAATAAGGAAATAATACATCTTGACAGTTTAAATGGAATAGAACAAATCAACAAAGACTTCTATTCATTCATCAATGAAGACATTAATACATATTATTCGAATCTACTTTCTGAAATAGCATCTTTATATTACTTTAAATCATTTCGTGAAAAATCTGGAGAAATTCGTATCCCAAGCTCTATAGATTCTCTTTGGAAAAGCCTGTATGAAACTAAGGATATTAGCTTTACTTCATCAGTATATTCAAACTGGTGGTATGACTATACATTGAACTACTTGCTTAATTTCATTGACTATACAAATGACGAAGGTAATAGTGATATTCAACATCTTAAAGTATTAGAAAGAGCAATGAAAAGACTTGACGCAAATGATCTTGAGGTGTTCTTAGCTAGATACATACATATATTTGCCAGACAGAATAAACTTGAGAAGGAACTAATTACTATGTATCAAGAATTCAAAACTCGATTCCCGAAAAGCCCTTTCATTAACTTTCTCACGCCTGAGATAAATAAGATAACCACATTCTATGAAAATCTTTCAAACAAAGACCCGGAAATAATCATGATTCCAGGTTATGAAGGTATTAACACCCTAACTGATATAAAGGATCAATTCACGGATAATATTATTTATATCGATATCTGGGCTACATGGTGTGGATCATGTTTGGAGGAGTTTGGACACTACACCACCATATTAGAGAAATATGAAAACTCTAATATCAAGTTTGTATTTCTTTCCATAGATCGGTCAAACATGAAGGAGAAGTGGTTAGATGTAATTGAAGGATATGAATTAAAAGGTTATCATATTCTTGCAAATGCACAATTACAATCTCATTTGCATAACCTATTCAATAACTCTGAAGGAGAATATTTTATTCCCAGATATGTATTAATTGGATCAGATGGTAAAATAATCAGTGACTCTGCTAAAAGGCCAAGTGATGGCAAGGAATTATTTGATCAACTAGATTCCGCATTATCTGATTTATAATAAAATAGCTGTATCGTTAAAAGTGCCTAAAGTGCCTAAAGTTGGGGAGAAGAAGTGCCTAAAGTTGGGGAGAAGAAGTGACTAAAGTTGGGGAGAAGAAGTGACTAAAGTTGGGGAGAAGAAGTGACTAAAGTTAAAAGTGCCTAAAGCTTAAAGACTGAGGACTGAAGGCTGATGACTGAAGACTGATGACTGAAATTATCCAAAAAGCTTCTTCACAAGATCTTCTACCTTGCCGGTTTCCACAATATCGATATTGGGTTTTCCGATATCAACCTTCCGGTTATACTTAGAAATAAAAATTTTATCAAAACCCAGCTTGCCGGCTTCTTTAATTCGCTGGTTGATATGACTTACCGGCCTTATTTCTCCACTTAATCCGGTTTCTCCGGCGAAGCAAAGTTTTTTACTTATGGGGATATCGAGGTTGGAGGAGAGAACGGCACTGATTACCGACATATCAATAGCCGGATCGGTTACTTTTAATCCGCCTGCTATGTTGAGGAAAACATCTTTTATCCCGAGCCTGAATCCGGCCCTCTTTTCAAGAACCGCAAGCAGCATATTAAGCCTTTTGATATCAAAACCGGTAGAGCTTCTTTGAGGAGTTCCATATACGGCGCTGCTGACAAGAGACTGTGTTTCGATCATAAACGGACGATTGCCATCGATGGTTGCGGCGATTGCGATGCCACTGAGATCTTCATTATGCTGATTGATAAACATCTCACTAGGGTTTGACACCTCTCTTAATCCGTTTGACAGCATTTCATATATACCCAGTTCGTTGGTTGAGCCAAACCTGTTCTTAACGGCTCTTAGTATTCTGTATATATAATTATTATCACCTTCAAATTGCAGTACTACATCAACAATGTGTTCCAGGATCTTCGGGCCTGCAAGATTTCCGTCTTTGGTAATATGTCCGATTATAAGCACAGGAATCCCTGTCTGTTTGGCATATTTAAGTAATAGAACCGCACTCTCCCTTACCTGGGATATTGAGCCTGCTGATGATTCTATAGTTGAGGTATTTATTGTTTGAATACTATCAATAATCAGTATAGCAGGTTTAATCTTTTCTGATTGGTTAAGTATATTCTCGAGGGATGTTTCGTTGTAAATATAACAGGAGTCATTGCTATCCTTTAGCCGGTCAGATCGTAGCCTGATCTGCTCCCCGCTCTCTTCACCCGAGACATACAGTACTTTGTTGCCATCCATTTTCATGGCAAGCTGGAGGGCAAGTGTTGATTTTCCTATTCCTGGTTCGCCGCCAAAGAGAATAAGTGACCCTGGCACCAGGCCTCCTCCAAGTATCCTGTCAATCTCTTTTAGTCCGGTTATTATTCTTCTTTTATTTGAGGAGGTGATCTCACTTATCAGTTCAGGCCGGGAAGGTGTGTCTGTGAATGAGACTGTCTCTTTTTTTGTTTTGACGAAGATCTCCTCAACATATGTGTTCCACTCACCACACGAAGGACACCGGCCAATCCATTTTGATGAATCAGCACCACAATTGGCACACATATATACTGTCTTGCTTTTAGCCATCGGGTTGATCAGTTAACTGGCCTGTTTTTGTGTTCCCGGTTTTTCTGAATAAAGAATATATAGAAACAGTACCTAAAATTGCAATCAGTATCAGTTGTGATTCGTGAGCTATGGTTGCATATACAAGTCCGTCTTCAAGGGAGATATTATAAACGGTATACATGCCTCTTGATACTATCCAGTGATATGCCCCTATCCCTCCCTGGACAGGAGCCGCCATACCCAGACTTCCCAGAATCAAAATGAAGATCCCGTCTGCAAAAGCGAGATGCGATGTGGAGGGGATCATAAAGACAATTACCCAGGACATCAGAGCATAATTTATCCAGATAAAAAGCGTATGAAAAATAAATTCCGGTTTATCCTTCATTTTTAGAAAGGATTTCAGTCCGTTAAAGACCCCGTTCATAAATTCAGCGATCTTTTTAATGATGTTGATCTTAATCAACTTCTTCCTGTAATAGAAGGTAATGAATACCAGGAATGAAATAACGACTATAACGGTAATAATGAAAAGCGTTGAAAACCCGAAAATGGATATAATCTTGTTTTTAATGGGAAAAAAGACATCGTTTTTAAGAAAACCACCTATTATTTCACTCTTTAGCAGAATCATTACAAAGAGGATAATAAACAAGCTTAACAGGTCGAAGGCGCGTTCTGCTATTACAGTACCAAAAAGCTTATCGACAGGGATTTTCTCTTTTTTTCCCAATGCCACGCACCTCGAAAACTCTCCAACCCTGGGTAGTCCGAAATTAATAAGATAACCTGCCAGCAGGGCGTTATAGGTATTTTTTAAACCGGGGTTATATCCCAGAGGTCTTATCATTAATATCCACCGTCGCGCACGACTTATAAACGCAAAAATAGAAAAGGAAATTGAGAGTATCAGCCATGAATATTGTGCTGTTTTCAACTCATCAATTATCTTGCTCATCTCCACTTTCCTGAAAGCTAAAAATAGCAGCAAACCGCCGAGGATCAGAAAAACAGTGATTTTAAAGATCTGATTAATCTTTTTCTTCAAAATCAGACAAGTTTATTTGTAGCAGTATCGGGGAATACCAGGTTCGGTTTAAAAGATCCGGCCTCTTTATTATCCATCATTGCATAGGCAATAATAATTACAACATCTCCTACGGCCACTTTCCTGGCAGCAGGGCCGTTCAGGCATACTGCCCCTGAGTCTCTTTCGCCCTTAATGACGTAGGTCTCAAGTCTTTCACCATTATTGATGTTTACAATCTGGACCTTTTCATTCTCGATAATATTGGCAGCATCCATCAAATCTTCATCTATAGTAATACTTCCAACATACTGAAGATTTGCCTCGGTTACCGAGACTTTGTGAATTTTTGATTTTACTACTTCAATCCACATAATTGTCGTTGTAAATAGTTATACGGTACAAAGGTAATCAACCTTTCGCAAATGAGAAAGAAAACTCTACATTATCGATCAACCGGACATTTCCTGCAAATACGGCAATACATCCGTAATATTTTGCCGAAGGATCAATTATACTCTCTTTTGTAATGCTTTCGAGTGTTTTGTCGTTGACAATTTCAAAGTATTCGGTTCTGAATTCTTCAATGCTGTCGATTGTCTTTATTATTGCTGAGGAGGTCTCACAAATTTTTCCCGGATCGGTAATTACATTGTGGTTTTTTAATGTTTTATATATGATGGATGCTTTTGACCTTATATTATTGGTCAGGAGTTTGTTACGTGAACTCATGGCCAGACCTGTTGATTCTCTGAGGGTAGGGCATCCGGTTACCTCAATTTTCATTTCCAGCCTGCGAACCATCTCCTTTATTATTACCAATTGCTGAAAATCTTTTTGTCCGAAAAATGCTCTGTCGGGATCAATAATCTCAAACAATAACTTAACAACCCTTACAACGCCTGAGAAATGACCCGGCCGGTGCTTCCCCTCCAATACCTTATCAAGATTTCCCAGGTCGGGAATTACAGGATTTTCAAAACTATATAAGTCATCCGCCTGTGGTGTAAAAACTATATCATTATCGGATAAGATATTGTCAAGGAGTTTGAGATCACTCTCAATATCGCGGGGGTATTTTTTGAGATCACCGGGATCGTTAAACTGTGTAGGATTTATGAAGATACTTACTACAGTTGTTGTGGTTTTTGATTTAGATTCTTTTATAAGAGAGAGGTGTCCCTTATGTAAAGCACCCATTGTGGGAACAAACCCTATTTCGCCAACACTCTTCTTAAGCAACTCTTTTAAAACTGTTACACTTTCAGCCAGGATCATTATTTATCTGAAACTTTATGATGTGATACTATCATCAAAGGTATGATAAAAATGGTTGAGAAGAAGTTAAAAGTGACTAAAGTTTGAAGTGACTAAAGTTGGGAGGTTGAGGAGTTTAGGGGTTTAGAATACGAGAAGGGGGGAGTGGGGGAATGGAGAATCTGTTTCGTGGACAGCTTTACTATCCGGGTCCTCAATTCCTGGTACACGAGACCAGTTCTCTGCCCAATATATTCCAAAACTACATATTTATATAAGTAAATATTTTTTTCTATCTTTGCATTCTGTTAGAACTAAGGCTTATCGTGATATAGGATGGATAACAAAAAGGTATTATTTGTTTCTCAGGAGATAACCCCGTACTTAAGCGAATCAGAAATTTCCAGGATCAGTCGCTATTTACCTCAGGGCATTCAGGAACGGGGTAAGGAGATCAGGACATTTATGCCCAGATATGGGAGTATTAACGAGAGAAGGAACCAATTGCATGAGGTTATTCGCCTTTCAGGAATGAACCTTATTATCGATGATACTGATCATCCTCTGATTATTAAAGTAGCTTCGATACAGGCTGCAAGAATGCAGGTCTATTTTATTGATAATGAGGATTATTTTTATCGTAAGCAGGTGATGAAGGATTTAAAGGGAGTTGAATTTGCCGATAATGATGAAAGGGTTATATTCTTCTCGAGGGGGGTTATTGAGACAGTGAAAAAGCTGAGATGGGCCCCGGATATAGTGCATTGTCACGGCTGGATGTCTGCCTTAGTGCCAATTTACCTTCGTAAAGTATATTATGACGATCCTCTCTTCAGTGAATTAAAAATTGTCTTCTCGATATACAATAATGATTTCAAAAGCCCGTTTAGAGATACGTTTGCAGGGAAGCTTGTTTCCGATGGTATTGGGGAGAGTGATCTTGAGTTAGCCAGGGATCCCAATTTTATTAATATTTCGAAATTAGCAATAGATCACTCAGATGGCATAATTATTGGTAGTAAAGAGATAAATAAGGACATTGAGAAATATATTGAGAGCCTTGATAAACCGATATTGGGATACCAGGGAGATGAAGATTATATTGATGAGTATAATGACTTTTATGACAAACTTTCACAATAATCTTTCCAGTTCAGGAAAGAGTGAATTTTCAGCTTACGTTTTAAGATCTGTATCAAGAAAAATTTTTCTGCCGCTCCTTACGGTAATGGTTCTGTTAGCCGGTTGCGAGGAAGATCCTACTGATATTGGCAGTGGTATTCTGCCTGAGGCTGACTTTGTTAATATGGTCTCAACAGATACATTTTCTATAGATACATATACGCTGTATTTTGATACGTTAAGGTCTGTCAATCCCACTTATTCATATTTAGGAAGTTTATATAGTCCATATTTCGGGTTAACATTTTCGGATTTTGTTTCTCAACTATGGCTTTACAGTTCATGGCCGGCTGCAGGAGCTATTGTCGATTCATTAATACTTTCTCTCCATGTTGCTGATGTTGTTGGCGAAATTGTCGGAGATCAGGAAGTAAATATATATGAGGTTGATGAGTTTATGCATTTCGATTCTGTATATTATACCAACAGGAGTGTCCCTCCGATAAAGCAGTTTCTTGGTTCATTCACAATTTCACCGGGGACAGAGGGTGATACAGTTTTGCTGGTTCATCTACCGCTGACAATGGCTGATGAACTTATACGTGATACTACTATGTTGTTTCTCTCCTCTGAAGTTGATGACTTCAGGAATTATTTCAACGGACTCTATTTTGAATATCCACAGACAGACAATCGTCATCTGTTAAAGTTAAATATGCTGGGAGGAAACTCCGCTATTTCAATGTACTACAAGGATACTTTAGAAACTTCACGATCATTTACATTCCTTTTTAATACCAGGGCTGTTCTTTATAACAGGTACCAGCACGATTTTGAAGCAGCAGATCCTGAGAAGAAAATTAAATATATTAATCAACCTGTGAAGGATACCCTGACTTATGTTCAGGGTATGAATGGGGTATTTACCAAAATTCATATACCGGGGCTGGAGGGACTGAAGAATGAAATGCCTGTTAGTATTAATAAAGCAAGACTTTTCTTACCAGTTTATGTTAATGATACTGACTTCACCGAAGATCTTATTCCCGAGATAGTAATAGCCAGGTATGTTGACAGTGATGGGGTAAGGAAGTATCTTCCTGACTTTATTCTTAGCCCTGAGTTTTTTGACGGGTCATATAATGCTATTACTGACAGGTTTGTAATTAATATTGCAAATTTTGTTCAGCAATATCTTAACGGAGAAATTCCGGAACCTGTTATTGAGATCGTGTTGTCATCATTTGATGAGAAGAATCTTATATTAAGGGCAAATGATGCTGTTATCTCTCCACATATAGAGATAGTTTATACTGATTTGAATAGCTTGTAACCCGTCAGACAAAAACAGGTTATCTGCGAAGATATTGTTGTTCGTAATATTTCCCGTAATCCCCTGATATAACTTCATTCATCCATTGCTGATTTGAGAGATACCATTCGACGGTTTTTTCAAGGCCATCATGGAAATTATGGGCGGGAGTCCATTCTAACTGTTTTGATATGCGTGAATTATCAATCGCATAACGCAGATCATGGCCGGCCCTGTCTTTTACAAAAGTGAGGAGCTTTTCTGATTCACCCTTTTCCCGGTTTAGCCTGTCATCCATAATTCCGCACAACAGCTTCAGGAGATCAATATTTTTCCACTCATTATTTCCTCCGATATTGTAAGTGCATCCCGGCTTACCTTTATGGAACACTCTGTCGATAGCAGAGGCATGGTCTCCTACATAAAGCCAGTCCCTGATATTCTCACCTTTTCCATAAACGGGAACCGGTTTATTATTCTTTATGTTATTTATTGCAAGGGGTATTAATTTTTCGGGAAACTGGTTGGGTCCGTAGTTGTTTGAGCAATTTGAAATTACAACAGGCAGAGAATAGGTATTATGATATGCTCTTACAAGGTGGTCGGCACTGGCTTTGGAGGCTGAATACGGACTTTTAGGATCGTAGGGAGTATCCTCGGTAAAGAGTCCGTTTTCACCCAAAGATCCATAAACCTCATCTGTCGAGATCTGATAAAACAGCTTGCTCTCATAACTTTGCCATCCGTTCCTGCAGGCATTTAACAGATTAACAGTTCCATTGATATTGGTATGGATAAATTCGTCGGGCGAAGTAATGGACCGGTCGACATGTGATTCGGCAGCAAGGTGGATAACCCCGAAAAAGTCAAACCTGTTAAACAGACCATTTACATCATCCTTATTAACAATATCAATTTTTTCAAACCTGTAATTTTCAGCGTTTTCTAAATCTGAAAGATTTGCAAGATTACCGGCATAGGTAAGATTATCAGCATTAACTATAAGATAATCGGGATAGCGGGTCACGAATCTTCTGACAACATGTGACCCGATAAAACCGGCGCCTCCTGTTATTAAAATTGTTTTTTTCATTACTGGTGAGTTTGTGGTGGTTGGGGTTTTAGTGCTTCGACTTGCATTTCTGTTCCCAGTCCCACGCCGATTTTATAGCTTCGTCGAGCGTGCTTACTGTTTTCCATTTTAGCTCATTGTTTGCATAGGAGGGATCGGCCCATATCTGTTCAATATCCCCGGCTCTTCTGCCTTCCACCTTGTAATTGAGTTTCAGTCCGGATACTCTTTCAAATGATTTGATAGCTTCAAATACCGAGACCCCGGTTCCTGTTCCCAGGTTAAAAATCTCGTAGTTATTTTTCATATTCCCTTCCAGTATGCGCTTAAGTGCAGCGACATGTGCTTTAGCAAGATCAACAACATGAAGGTAATCTCTGATACATGAACCGTCAGGGGTGTTATAATTATCGCCAAAAACTTTTAGTTGTTTTCTGATCCCGATACCTGTTTGTGTTATAAATGGGACAAGGTTCTCAGGTACTCCTCTCGGGAGCTCTCCGATCAGGGCAGTAGGGTGGGCGCCGACAGGGTTAAAATATCTGAGTGAAACTGCTTTCAGGTTACCTGATGATGTTACCGCATCTCTTATAATATCTTCACCTATTTGTTTAGTATTGCCATAAGGTGAGACAGCAGGTTGTAAAGGCTCCTTTTCAGTAACCGGCAGCCTGACCGGTTGTCCATATACAGTGCAGGAAGAGGAGAATACCATGCTTCCTGTTTTGAACTGGTTCATTGATTCAAGAAGGTTCATCAGGGAAACCAGGTTGTTATGATAGTATAAAAGGGGTTTGTTTACCGATTCTCCTACTGCTTTTAATGCTGCAAAATGAATAACGGCATCAATATCTGTATTGTTTCTGAAAAAATCTACAACTTTATTCCTGTCACACAGGTCAAATTCTTCAAACTCCGGCCTGACACCTGTTATTTTTTCAATACCATCAATTACCTCTTTCTCTGAGTTACAAAGGTTATCGATAATAATAACATCGAAACCTTCCTGTTGAAGTTCAACAGTAGTATGGGAACCGATATAACCTGTTCCGCCGGTTACAATAATTTTCTTAGCCATTTTTAAAGACTCCAGTATGAAATTGAACTTATTTTATCCCTTAATATACCTTTAACATCAACCAGAATTCCTTTCTTATCAAGAAGGTTTGCAAAGTAGGTTTCATCCAGATCCATATACTCCTCGTGGTTAACAGCTACAATTACAGCATCATAAACGCCTGTAGGTTTATCGACCAGATCAATATCGTATTCATGTTTTACCTCAGAGGCTACTGCTTTGGGGTCAGCTACCTCCACAATAACGCCAAAATCATTCAGCTCATCTACTACATCAACTACTTTCGAGTTACGTATGTCAGAAACATTCTCTTTAAAGGTGATTCCCATAATCAGAACCCTTGCTCCTTTGGGACTCCTGGATGAGGCAATGATCTTTTTAACAGTTTGTTTACCTATATACCTTCCCATACTGTCGTTAATAAAACGACCTGAGTCGATCATCTGGGGGTGGTAACCCAGCTCCTTGGCTTTGAAAGAGAGGTAATAAGGATCTACACCAATGCAATGCCCACCTACAAGTCCGGGATAAAAATTAAGGAAATTCCATTTTGTGCCGGCAGCTTCAAGAACTTCGAAGGTATTGATGTTCAATTTATTAAAGATTATCGACAGCTCGTTCATAAAGGCGATGTTAATATCCCTCTGTGTGTTTTCGATAATCTTTGAAGCCTCTGCCACCATAATAGAGCTTGCCCGGTGTACGCCTGCTTCGATTATAAGCTCGTAGGTTTTTGCTATATTTTCGGCCGACTCCCCATCACAGCCACTTGTAACCTTTACAATTGATGTTAATGTATTCTTTTTGTCGCCGGGGTTTATTCTTTCAGGACTGAATCCTACCTTAAAATCATCACCCATTTTCAGGGCAGAAAATTTCTCCAGAACAGGAGCGCAGTCTTCCTCGGTGCATCCGGGATAAACAGTTGATTCATATACAACATAGTCTCCTTTCTTAAGAATCATACCAACAGTCTCTGAAGCTTTTAAGATAGGATTAAGATCGGGGAGATTATGCTTATTAACAGGTGTGGGAACTGCTATTATATGAAATGATGCCTCCCTTATATCTTCGGCATATGATGTAAATTTAATATTTCTTTCTTTGAAATCTTCTGCATCCAGTTCATTGCTGGGATCGATACCTTTTTTCATCAGTTCGACACGGTCGGAATTAATATCAAACCCGATAACATCTACTTTCTTAGCAAATTCAAGCGCAATCGGCAGTCCGACATATCCCAGTCCTATTACTGATATTTTGGTCTTTTTGTTAATTAATTTTTCGTACATAATTATTTTATCAAATGTTTAACCATTGGATGTATTTCTCCTGTTGAAACAACAGATTTGCTGTTTCTTATCTGGTGGGCAATCTCAACTGATTTCTTTGCATCTTCAAGTCCAAAACCATTCCCCTTCAATATATCTCTGTATGTGCTGTTATGGAGGTCTGTAAAACCTTCGCTGAATTCGATCTCTTTGCCCTCAATGGTAATTGACCTGTAGGTTCTTTGTCCGGAATTAACTGCTGAATCGGGCAGATCATTTGAATCAAGGCTAAGGAACCACCTGACCCTTGCTTTTTCAAGTTCGAGATAACCTCCTGCCTTATCCGGTTCAGAGAGATGTACATAACTACCCTTTACATCACCGAATATCCATGTAAGCATATCAAAGAAATGAATACCAATATTGGTTGCTACTCCCCCCGATTTTTGTATATCCCCTTTCCATGAGAACCTGTACCAGTTACCCCTGCATGTAATATAAGAAAGGTCGATATCGTGGATTATATCCACAGGTTCATTGCTTATTTTTTCTTTAAGTGCAATGATCGAAGGATGGAGCCGGAGTTGCAATACCGTATAGACCTTTCTGCCGGTCTCCCTTTCAATCTCCTGCAGTGCATCTACATTCCAAGGGTTAAGAACTATTGGTTTTTCGCAGATTGCATCAGCCTGGTGCCGCAGGGCAAACCGGATATGTGAGTCATGGAGAAAATTAGGAGAGCATATTGACACATAATCTATGTGTGTACCGGTGCGCTTAAGCTTTTCAAAATGGCGGTCGAACCGTTCAAATTCGACAAAGAAGTCACTCTGAGGAAAATAGCTGTCAATTATACCTACACTGTCAAAGGGATCAAGGCTGGCAAGTAATATGTTACCTGTCTCTTTAATAGCTTTAAGATGTCTTATAGCAATGTATCCTGCTACGCCTATCAGGCCAAAATTTTTAGGTTTATCTGCCATTGACTCATAGATTAGGGAACAAAACTACTAATTAATTTTTGAAACTCTGTCGCCGTGTAGTTGGTATTTTTCTCCACTTTCAGGGCAAGTTGCTATACCGTTTTGATCAAATTCCAGGCGATGCCCGAATTCACTCATCCATCCGATATGGCAGGCAGGATTTCCTATAACCAGTGAATAGTCTTTTACCTCACGGGTTACTACGGCGCCAGCTCCAATAAATGCATATTTACCAATATCGTGTCCGCAGATAATTGTTGCATTCGCTCCTATTGATGCCCCTTTTCCAACGAGAGTCCTGACATACTCATCTTTTCTGATAACTGCACTTCTGGGGTTAACAATATTTGTGAAGACCATTGACGGACCCAGAAAAACGTCATCTTCACAAATAACCCCTGTATAAATCGAAATGTTGTTCTGTACCTTCACATTTTTCCCCAGTTTAACGTCGGGAGACACAACAACATTCTGTCCGATATTGCACTTCTCACCGATTTCACACCTGCTCATGATATGAGAAAAATGCCATATTTTTGTTCCTTTACCGATATTACATCCCTCGTCTATAACGGCTGTTTCGTGTGCAAAAAAGTCTTTATCCATAATTTAGATCTCCTCAAAAAATTCATTTACTTTTTCGGTGATATAATCTATTTGCTGATCTTCGAATTCGGTATGCATAGGCAATGAAAGAACCCTTTTTGACAGCTCTTCAGTTACAGGAAACTTATCATCGGCACAACCCAGATATTGATAAGCTTTTTGTTTGTGCAGAGGTACCGGATAATATATCATCGAAGGAATACTATTTACAGAGAGGTGCTCTTTAAGGGCATCCCTGTCTTCAGGTTCTGTTTTTAATGTGTACTGGTGAAATATGTGTGTTGAATTATCACACCTGTATGGAGAGCTTATTCCACGGGTGAACATAAAAGCCTTGTTGTATGCATCTGCAACTGCCCTTCTGGCATCGTTGTAACTGTCGAGATATTTTAGTTTTACCCTGAGTATCGCTGCCTGAATAGTGTCGAGTCTTGAATTAACCCCAATATAATCGTGGTAGTATTTTTTTGTCATACCATGGTTAATAATACTGCGGATCTGCTTTGCCAACTCGTCATCATCAGTAAAGAGAGCTCCCCCGTCTCCATAACATCCAAGATTTTTAGACGGGAAAAAGGATGTTGTTCCTATGTTGCCAATAGTACCGGCCTTTTTTACTGATCCGTCCTTAAAGGTAAACTCTGATCCTGTAGCCTGTGCAGCATCTTCTATTATATACAAGTGATACTTTTTTGCCAGAGGTGTAAGCTTTTCCATATCAGCACACTGACCAAACAGGTGCACAGGCAGGATTACCTTTGTTTTGTCTGTAATAGCTTTTTCAACTTCTTCAGGAGAGATGTTAAATGTATTTGGATCGGGATCGACAAAAACCGGTTTGAGACCTAATAGGGCTATTACCTCAACAGTGGCAATAAATGTGAAATTTGTAGTTATAACCTCATCACCCGGTTTAAGCCCAAGTCCCATCATAGCTATCTGTAATGCATCTGTTCCGTTACCACAGCCGATCACATTTCTGACCCCGAGATATTCAGCCAGCTCATCTTCAAAGAGTTTAACATCTTTACCACGAATAAAAGCAGTTGAATTGATAACCGACCTGATAGCATCATCTATCTCCAGTTTTATTCTGTCGTACTGCGACTTAAGGTCAACCATTGATATCTCTTTCATAAAGGTCCGGATTATAGAAGCTAACGGAACAACGAAGATAATATTTTCAATTATTAAAATCATTGATTAAAATCGAAATAGTTTTTTTATTTTTGTATTTGAAATTTGAAATTGGTATGATCGATATTACTACACATATCAGGGAGTTGTTATTCAGGCACGATTGTGTAATACTGCCTTCTTTCGGTGGCTTTATAGGTAACTACAGGCCGGCAGGCATTGACAATTCCACTAACACCTTTACACCTCCTGTTAAAGCCATTTCATTTAACCGGAATCTGAAGCACAATGACGGACTTCTGATCGGAAAAATATCAGAGACACGAAAGATTGGTTATGCCGATTCAAAGCGCCTGGTTGATGATTTTGTTAATTCATTACAGAAGAGGCTTGAAAAGGGTGAGAGGGTTACACTCAACAGGATCGGTTATTTTCAAAATAACAGTGAAGGAAGTCTGCAATTTGAACCAGACAGGGAGTCAAACTATCTTCTTGATGCATACGGCCTTGAATCTTTCAACAGGGAACCGGTTGAAAATTATGATGTTGCACGGAGGGTGATGAAGAGAAATGATATGGAGCCTGTGACCTCTTCTATTTCGAGGAAGATGGTATGGAGGGCGGTAATTGCCGTACCTTTTATTGCAGCTATGATACTTGTTCCGCTAAAGACCGATCTGTTTAAAAACAGGATAAGCATTAACCCACTTGCCGGTATCGAACTTAATGAGGGGAATGAGATCCCTGATCATGCGCCTACGTCCCAGGTATCCGGGACTTCGGACGCACAAGGAGTCAGGGATGACAATGCTACAGGGGATAACAGAGGATTTTTCCTTATTGCAGGCAGCTTCAAGAGTGCTGACAATGCCCTTCGTTTATTTGATAAAATGAGTTTACAGGGGCATGAAGCAGAGTTGATAAAAGCACCAAATGGTTTTTACCGTGTCTCCATAGAGTCATACGAAACATATAGTATGGCTGTTACAGAAAAGAAAAACCTGTTATCTGAATATCCTGAGATCTGGATCTGGAAAAAGTAGTTCTACTTAATCTCGCTACCGTTACTTACACTCTCAGCCGGTGACATAAACACCAGTTTTCCATTATTTTCTTCTGCCATAAGGATCATTCCTTGTGATTCAATACCCCTTATTTTCCTTGGTTCCAGATTGACAACAACAGATACCAGTTTACCTATTATATCGGCGGGATTAAAATATTCAGCTATGCCTGAAACCACTGTACGCTTATCCAGTCCGGTATCGAGTGTCAGTTTTAGTAACTTTTTGGTTTTAGGTACTTTTTCGGCATCAAGGATTGTTGCGCTGCGAATATCCAGTTTTGTAAAATCATCAAAATGAATATTATCCTTCGCAGGATTCAGTTGTGATTCTTCTTCCCTGTTCATTTTTTTTGTCAATAAAAGTTTTTCAATCTGAAAATCAATCTCCTTATCTTCTATCTTCCTGAAAAGCAGTTCCGGACTATTTATCTTATGTCCTGCAGATAAAAGCGGATCAACGACTGCATCATCCCATTGCCTGGGCTCGAAATTAAGCCATTCTCTCAGTTTAACTACCGAGAAAGGAAGGAAAGGATCAAGAATTATGGTAAGACTGGCAGTGAGTTGCAGTGATATATTAAGTATTGTACCAACCCTTGCCCGGTCATCTTTAATTACTTTCCATGGTTCGGTGTCGGCCAGGTACTTATTTCCCAGCCTGGCAATGTTCATTGCCTCTTTAAGAGCTTCCCTGAACCGATAACTATCAAGGCTTTTTTCCACTTTTTCCTTAAGCACGGTAATCTCTTTCAGTGTCTCTTTATCGTATTGTGTAAGAGGCCCTCTTTCAGGAACATGACCATTAAAATAGTTATTGGTAAGAACAAGTGTTCTGTTAACAAAGTTACCAAATATTGCTACAAGCTCATTGTTGTTTCTTGCCTGGAAATCTTTCCATGTAAAGTCATTATCTTTTGCTTCGGGAGCATTTGCACAAAGAACGTATCTCAACACATCTTGCTCGCCGGGAAACTCCTCAAGGTACTCATGGAGCCATACGGCCCAGTTGCGGGATGTTGAAATTTTATCATTTTCGAGGTTCAGGAACTCATTTGCAGGTACATTGTCAGGAAGAATGTAACTGCCTTCAGCTTTAAGCATCGATGGGAACATAATACAATGGAAAACAATATTATCTTTTCCGATAAAATGAACCATCCGTGTATCTTTATCTTTCCAGTATTTTTCCCAGTCGTCGGTAAGCTCCCTGGTGGCAGATATATAACCAATCGGAGCATCAAACCATACATACAGTACTTTGTTGTCGGCACCTTCAACGGGAACAGGCACGCCCCAATTGAGATCACGGCTTACTGCCCTCGGTTGCAAACCCTGGTCGAGCCATGATTTACACTGACCGTATACGTTGGTTTTCCACTCCCTGTGCTCTTCGAGTATCCATTTCTTTAACCATCCCTGGTACTTGTCGAGGGGTAAAAACCAGTGTTTTGTCATTTTCAGAACAGGTTTACTGCCACTGATAACTGATTTTGGATTTATCAGGTCGGTTGCATTCAGTGAGGTACCACATTTTTCACACTGATCTCCGTATGCATTATCATTTCCACAGTGCGGGCAGGTGCCGGTTATATATCTGTCGGCAAGAAATGTATTAGTCTCGGGGTCGAAATACTGGTTGGATGATTTCTCAATAAATACACCACGGTCATAAAGTGTCCTGAAAAATTGTGATGCTGTTTCATAATGCATTTTGTTGGAAGTTCTGGAGTAGATGTCAAATGTTATTCCAAAATCCTCAAATGCTTTCTTGTTGATGTTGTGAAACTTATCTACAACTTCCTGGGGAGTAATCCCTTCATTACGTGCTTTCAGCGTAATAGGTACTCCATGTTCGTCTGATCCGCATACGGAAATAACATCTTTCCCTTTTATTCTCAGGTAGCGGGTAAAAATATCACTGGGTACATAAACTCCGGCAAGATGTCCGATATGAATGGGACCGTTGGCATAAGGCAATGCAGATGTTATTAGAAATCTTTTCGGATCACTCATTAAAGATGGCTTTGTAGTTATTATACTCCGGATAAAATCCCGACAAAGATAATAAATTTATATCTTAGCTTTTAGATTGATGTTCTTGTTTCTAAGGTGTATCAGTGCGAATAGCCAATATTTATTGTGGCTGCCAGGGTTCACGTTAAAGGGTTTGGTACAAGAAGTATAAAAAGAGATATATGATAATACCAGCGATATTAAAACCGGGAGACAGGGTGGCAGTAATAGCCCCTTCAGGAGTTGTAAATAAGAAAGTTATTGAAAATGCTATTAGTATATTAAAAGAGTGGGGCCTGATCGTTGGAAAGGGTAAATATCTATATAACAGGCATGGGTTTTTTGCAGGCACCGACTATGAAAGGCTGGAGGATTTGCAGAATGCTATCGATGATGGTGAGGTGAGATCAGTATTCTGTGCCAGGGGAGGTTACGGTCTTTCGCGTATTATCGACAGGGTTAATTTCAAGGCTCTTGCATCTTCCCCTAAATGGATTATAGGATATAGCGACATTACTCTTCTGGGGCTTTACGTTAATCGTTATGCTGATTTGCCTTTTATTCATGGGGAGATGGTCGTAAACTACCTGAACAGTAACAGGTCACCGGAAACAATGACCACTCTGCACAAAATTCTCTTTGAAGGATTACCGGGTCACAAATGGGAATCTGATATTACCAGGGAGGGCCGGGCAGATGCAGTTTTGACAGGGGGTAATCTTGCAATGATATGCAGTGTAACCGGAACGGAGATAAAGGAATTTCTGATGGGAAAGATACTTTTTATTGAAGAAGTTGGGGAGTCACTTTACAGGCTCGATCGTATGATGATGAGTCTCAGACTTTCAGGTATACTTGCCGGGTTAAAGGGACTTATTGTGGGCAGACTTACCGATATAGAGGAGTCGTCAGTGAAATTTGGTATGAGTGCAGAAGAGATAATTATGAAATCGGTAGAACAATATGATATTCCGGTTGCTTTTAATTTTCCGGCCGGACATTCAGATGATAACAGGGCGTTTTATCTCGGAAGGAGTGTAAAATTCAATGTTAGAGGCCGTATTGCCAACCTGGAATATATTTAGTTGTCAATCAGAACGCTGTAAGAAGAAGATTAATATCTTTGGATAAAAGATCAAACTTTTGACCCAGAGTTTCATTGGTAAGCATTCCTTTATAGATATATACGCCATATCTTAATCCGGGAGAATTCTTAAGCATGATATCGAGCCCGCCGGAGTCTGCAATCTCCTGAATCAGGGGTGTGAAAACATTACTGAAGGCGATTGATGCTGTACGGGCCACTCTTGACGGGAGGTTCCATGCAGAAAAGTGAATCACGCCATGTTTTTCAAATACGGGATCTTCGAGCTCACGGCATTCGGTAGTTTCAATACACCCTCCCCGGTCGATACTGAGATCAATAACAACGGAGCCCTTTTTCATAATCCTGATCATATCTTCAGTTATATGATACCAGGGACGCAGATCTTCAATCTGGATTGCCCCGATAAGCACATCAGCCGACTTCAAAGCTTTTCTTAATACCTGAGGATGATATACGGATGTTTGGAGACGTTGCCCTGTCGAATTATGGAATTTTCGTAATGAATGAACTGAATTATCAAAAATTTTAACTACTGATCCGAGGCCCAGTGCAGCATTGGCAGCATACTCCCCAGCTGTTCCTGCCCCTATTATTAATACTTCGGTAGGTGTAACACCGGCAATACCACCAAGCATAACCCCTTTACCTCCATGGAGATTGCTCAGGTATTCAGATGCAATCAGGACAGATGTTATTCCGCTGATTTCGCTCATTGATTCTACAACAGGCAGTTCATTATGGCTGTCTTTTATCTTTTCAAAGGCGATAGCAGTAATATTTTTATTTATTAAGGTTCTAAGTACAGACTTTGATTGTGTCATCACCTTAAGGTATGACATAATAGTCTGATTTCCTTTCAGTTTTGCAACTTCCGCATCGGTAAATGGAGCAACCTTTATAACCAGATCACAATTGAATATTTCATCGGTGGTTTTGGTAATAAAGGCACCATTTTCACTATAATCTTTATCTGTGTAGTTAGCGCCGAGCCCGGCATTTTCCTGCAAAAAAACCTGGTTTCCATGCTCAATAAGAATATTTACCGATTCGGGTGTTAATGGGACCCTTTTCTCAGTTTTTTCGTTTTCGAACGGAATACCGATAGAGATCTTCCGCTTTTTTCTTCCCGTTTCGAGAAGCTCTTCCTGAGGCATAAGGGCTGCATTGGAAAGACGGTACTTATCATTTTTTTCATGCTCCTTCATATCCAGGAAGCTTTTTGATTTAACCAAAGGTAAAAATTTATACGATGTACAGCAACATGTTTGTTAAGTGATTCGTCTGAAAAGTATTATAATTCTATAATAATTTTTCTCACGGAGCCAGGATAAACGTCTATTCTAACAACTATAGTATCAGGAGAAAGTGCTTCTTCAGCCTTTTCAGGCCATTCTATAAAGCAATATTTCCCGGATGATAAATATTCTTCAAATCCGAAGTCGAAAAGTTCTTCTACGGTTTTAATCCTGAAAAAGTCGAAGTGGAACAGAGAATCAAGATTGGATGTAATATATTCATTTACAATTGTAAAGGAAGGACTTGTTACATTGTCGATAGAGCCAAGCTCTTCACATATTGCTTTAATAAAAGTGGTTTTACCAGCACCCATTGCCCCATAGAAGGCAAAAATCCTATTTCCCCTTACAACTGAAAGGAATCTTTTGGCTGCCTGCCGGATCTCTGAAAGGTTATTTATTTCAATAGATACCATTAATAAATGGTTTCAGTGCTTATGGCTCGCAAAATTAAGAAATTTTTATCTAACCGGTTCCAGTGTAATAAGTGGTATTATCATCTCTTGCATTGATACTCCACCATGCTGGAACGTATTCCTGTAATAATTGGCGTAATGATTATAATTTTTAGGATAAACCAGATAGTCGTATCCTTTTGCAAATATATATCTGGAAGATATGTTTGATTGAGGAAGATGAATCTGTGATGGTTTAATAACTTCAAAGACCTGTTTTGAAGGATAATCGAGGTTTCTCCCATGTTTATACCTGAGATTGACGGATGTGTTCCTGTCTCCTATTATTTTAACCGGATTGGTAACCTTAATTGTTCCGTGATCGGTTGTAATAATAATTTTAATTTTCTCTCCCTCAACCTTTTTTATCAATTCTATCAGTGGAGAGTGGATAAACCATGATCTGGTAAGTGAACGGTAGGCCGGATCATCATTAGCGATCTCTCTTAATATTTTCACCTCTGTACGGGCATGGGAGATCATATCAACAAAGTTGTATACAAGTACTGACAAGTCATTATCAAGAATATCCCTGATGTTGTCGTTTACCTTTTTCCCGGCAACATTTGTACTTATTTTATTGTAGCTCCAACTGCATGTAATAGAATGTCTTTTTAGCTGTGCATCGAGAAGCTCTTCTTCAAACTTGTTTTTTCTCTCTTCATCTTCATCGTATACCCAGTACCGGGGCATTTTCTTTTCAATATCAAGGGGCATTAGCCCGGCGAAGATTGCATTTCTTGCATACTGTGTTGCAGTAGGCAGGATACTGTAGTACAGCTCTTCATTTATTAGTTTTGTGTATGAGGATATCTCTTCAAAAATTATTTTCCATTGATCGAGTCTGAGGTTGTCTATCAGGATAAAAAGTACTTTTTCTCCTTTTGCTATCAGGGGGATAACAGAATGAGGAATAACGGATGGACTTAACAGCGGCTTATTGCTATTTCCCGGGTCAAACCAGGAAATATAGGTGGTGCTAATGAATCTTGAAAATTCATTATTTGCTTCCTGCTCCTGTGTATGGAATATATCCCTTAGCCCGGGATCGTCTGTTTTATCAAGTTGTGTGTCCCAATAAACAATTTTCTTATAAATTTCCTTCCAGTCATTAAAGTTTGATGCTGAATTTATAAGTAACCTGATTTTACCAAACTCCTCCCTGTATTCGATTGTTGTTTTTTCTGTAACGAGCCTGTTGCTGTCTATATTTTTCTTCAGAGTCAGGAGTATCTGGCTGGGTTTAACAGGCTTTATAAGGTAATCGGCTATCTTAGATCCAATTGCTGCCTCCATGATATTCTCCTCTTCACTTTTTGTTATCATAACAACCGGAATAGCCGGCTTAAGTTCTTTTATCTCTTTAAGAGTATCAAGCCCGCTCATTCCCGGCATGTTTTCATCCAGGAATATTATATCATAATTATTTTCGGCAACAAGATCAATAGTGTCAAGACCATTTGAGCAGGTATCAACATCATAACCTTTTTTATTAAGAAAAAGTATATGGGATTTCAGTACTTCAATCTCATCGTCAGTCCATAAAATTCTGATTTTGCGCATCTCCCTTTTTATATTTGATTATCAGATTCTATCATTCTACAACCTTTTCACTTTAAACTTCTTTTCAACTTTAGTCACTTTTAACTTTAGTCACTTTAGTCACTTCTTCTCCCCAACTTTAGCTCACTTTAGCTCACTTTTCACTTTAGTCACTTCTTCATTTAGTCACTTCTTCATAAGGTAATTTTCAAGAAAGAACAGATGATATTTTTCGGAATCCTTTTCAGTAATAAATATTTTGAGGTTATCATCAGATATTATGAAAGCTATTACCTCACTATTGTCTGTATTGCTTAGTATGGCTTTTGGGTCGAACATATGATAATACCCGGTTGCTGTTTCACTGTTTTCAAAGGTTCCAACGGTTATCATCAGGTATAAATCATCGACAAGCTCACCTTTGGTACTGTAATTTTCGTTGGTGAAGTTATCGATATTGAAGTTGATCACATCAAATGTAAGCCTGTTGATATCCAGGTCTCTGTTTTTAATTATCAGCACAAAAGAGTGCTGTCCTTCAGAACTGGCAGAATATATCTTTCTTGCAATTTCTTTTTGTTCCTCTATTTTAAGTTCGGGAACTTTCTTGTTTAACCAGGCAATCAGTTCTTCGGCCCGTCTGCTCTCATCGGTATCAGGGAACAGGCGCACAATCTTATTCAGTTCTGCTTTAAGGCTTCTCTCATCGATATTTTTTGCCAGTGCATAAGTGCGTAAAAGCATAAACCTGGCAGTCAGTTTGCCCTCGGGAAACTGTTCAAGAGCAGAGTCGCAAATTGATATAGTGAGTTCATAATCTTCGTTTTCCCAGGCTGTATAGGCGCTGTTATATATAAATTCTTCCCTCTCCGATTTTTTAATCATAGACTGGAAATAGTCAGGGTCTGAAAGAATCATGGCATACTCTGTTTCCGGGAACCGTGTTATAAGTCTGTTTTTATGGATCTCTGCAAGGGATCTGTTAATATCGATGTTAAGGTTGTGAAGGTTATATAGTGCCGGAGGAATCAGATCATGATCAGGAAATCGCTCAATGAGGCTGTTATAAGTTTCGTTTGCCTTAACGGGGTCCTTAATACGGTCGGCAAATATCTTGCTTGCATTAAACAGAGCTCCGGCAATTTTATCATTTGAGATATTGATAAGAGAATCGGTAAGGGGAAGATCATTTCTGTAAAACTCAGGTGATTTGTTATCAAGGGTTGTTGCCGTTGAATCTGAAGGATCCTGAAGGTTGTCAATTGACTCCGTATCAAAATTCATTGTGGATTTATTGGACCTTCTCCAGTTGTCTTCCAGCTTTCTTTGCCCCCATCTGTTACGGAACTCAGACCTTCCGAAAGTGAGGGCTGCCTGGTTATAAAAATACCACTTACCGCTGGCGTCTATATTATCCCTGAATCTTCTCTGGTTTTCATAGAATTCTCCCATATTATACCGGTCATCAGTCTGAGTTTCACGCGCCCTTTCTTCTTCTTCTATTTGTCTGATTATTTCATTTATAAGGGATTCTCTCTTTGCTTCAGGAAGTGAAGCAACATATTGCAGGCTGTCTTCCCTGTCTATTACATTAAGATTAACGGACAGTTCATTCAGGTTAAGTGATCTTTCATAGAATTCATTATAACCGGGGTATTTATTATCCAGGAAAATGACAGCACTGTCATAATAAACCTGAGAGATCCGGTAATCATATTTGTTAAAAAAATGATCTGCCAGAACGAGGTATGATTTTCCTTTCTGATTTGTGTTGGTAGTACTTGCAGAAGCTGATTTTCGCATATAATCAATTGCTTCTTCTATATTTCCCTCTCTCATCGAGAGGTTTCCCAGGGCATAATAGATCAGGTCATGATATTCCTTGTTTTTCGCATCTTTTAAAAGCTTGTTCAGTTCCCTGCTAATTTCATCTGAGTTACCGGTTGATACATCAAACACACCAGCCTGGTTTATTTTCGCATTAAACTCGAGTTCATATGGAGGATTTAATTTTAATACCTCCTTATAGTAATTACCTGCATCAGCGCTTCTGTCAGTCTCCTCGTATAATCTTGCCAGTATATATGTTTGCCTGTTCTTAGGAGATTTTCCGGTCATATTTTCAAGGGCAGAGGAGAGTGGGGGTATGGCCTCATTATATTTTCGCTGTTTCATA
This sequence comes from Bacteroidales bacterium, assembly GCA_030596125.1. Lineage (GTDB taxonomy): Bacteria > Bacteroidota > Bacteroidia > Bacteroidales > VadinHA17 > JAUVKT01. The sequence continues at coordinate 48,067 of JAUVKT010000002.1, forward strand.
TATATGTCGGCCCTGGTAAGGTAAAATTCTGAAAGCAGCTTTTTGGACAGGGGGCCTGTTTCCATTTCGGTTAGCAGTCTCATACTTTCATAATAGTCACCTGCTTCGGCTATTGCACGTGCGAGCCAGATTGTACTTTCAGCTTTAATAACCGGATCGTGTGACTCTCTGATATTATGAAGAAAAGTAATCCTTGCTCCACTGAAATCATGTTTCATGATCTGAGCTTTTCCCATAAGAAGATAACTGTCATCTACCCAGTCGTTATAGTCATTCCTTGAGAACATCTCTTTTTCTTTTTCACTAAGCGGCTGGTTATTTTTTCTCTCAGGTTTAGCAGTAATGGAGTGAAGGTGGATTAATTTACCGGCTTTTTGAATAGCTCTGTCCATATCCGATGAGGCGGAAGAAATTGCATCGGGATTACTATACTCAAATAGTGACATAATGGTGGTATAATCATCTCTGTGTGATTTTGTTATACTCTCCATGCCATGTAAATAGCTTTCAATACCGTTAAAGTAGATATTGTAATGTGAGGTAAGGTTATGATAGAACCGGCTCATGTTGGTGTTTTTCTCAACCGAACATGAATATCCCATTACCAGAATTACCAATAAGAGGAAGCCTTTATATGACTTAATACCTTCTATCAAACCGGTTTGTTTATACTATAAACTGACTCTCTGAGTATATAGTATATTAAGGGATTAAAAGTAACGATTATATTGCTCTATACGGCAACGACCTCAACAATTTCAGGGATCTCTTTTATCAGAGTTTGCTCTACACCTCCCTTTAATGTCTGGACGCTATATGGACATCCGGCGCATGCGCCTGTAAATTTTACTTCCACCTTATAATTATCGGTCAGGTTAATTAGTTCAATATCCCCGCCATCGGCCTGAAGGTAAGGCCTGATCTTGTCAAGTGAAATTTTCACTTTATTGAGAAGTATCTCTTTTTCAGCAGCGTTCATATTCTTATTTTTGATTTATTATTACCCTTTTTGTCGGGTCCATTATTTTATTTCTCTTATCGGTCTCTTTTACAAGCTTATCAACCATTTTTTCAAATGAGACAGCCGTTTCATTTTCATTAAGTGCTACAGGGATTCCTGTATCTCCGCTTTCGCAGATACTTTGTACAAGAGGAATTTGCCCGAGCAGGGGGATATCCATTTTGGAGGCAAGGTCTTTACATCCATCCTTACCGAAAATATAGTACTTGTTATCAGGCAGTTCGGCAGGCGTGAACCATGCCATATTTTCTACCAGGCCAAGAACCGGAACATTAATCTTATCGGTCCTGAACATTGAAATTCCCTTAATGGCATCAGCAAGTGCAACATCCTGTGGTGTACTGACTATTACAGCTCCGGTAACACCAACCTCCTGTACGAGGGTAAGATGGATATCACTTGTTCCCGGAGGCAGATCCACTAATAGAAAATCCAGTTCACCCCAATCACCCTGTTCGATCATCTGCTTCAGAAAATTTGAGGCCATTGGTCCTCTCCAGATAACAGCATCCCTGGGGTCAACAAAAAATCCTACAGAGAGAACCTTAATTCCATGCTTCTCCATTGGAACTATAAGCTCTTTACCTCCCTCATTTTTAATATCGGGTCTGTAGTTTTCGGCACTGAACATTTTTGGTATTGAGGGCCCGAAAATATCAGCATCAAGAAGTCCTGTTGCATAACCCTGTTTGGCAAGTGTTATTGCTGTATTAACTGCAACAGTTGATTTTCCAACACCACCTTTGCCCGAGGCAATAGCAATAATATTTTTCACACCCGGTAACATATTTGATTCAAGTTTTCCGGTGGCGATCTTTGGCGGGGGAGGAGTTAACAGATCAATCTCCAACACTGTAGTGTCGGCACCAAAACTCTTTTTAATGGCCTGAACACAAGCATGTTTCAGGGATGATATGACAGGATCTTTCTGTTTGTTTGATTTAAGAGTGATCTTTATTCCTTTTTTGGTCGATTTCACGGAATCTACCATACCCATCGTAACTATATCTTTTCCCCCGGGGTAAACAACCCCGGAAAGGGCTTCCAGTATTTCTTTTTCGCTATACATCTCTCTCTTATTTGCTTATTTATATTTGATTTAAATAATGAGGTGGCAAGTTTAGCTATTTTTTTTTTATTAAGGACAAAAATTCAACCTATTTCTATTGAAGGATCCCAAAATACCTGGTTAAAATTGATAATACGGTCGTTTTCGATGACAGCTCCCTCATTTTCAAGTAGCTGTTGCATTGTAGTTGAATTACCAAAATGTAATTTACCTGTAAGTAGGCCGTTTCTGTTAACAACGCGGTGTGCCGGAATAAATTTACCGGGAGTGTGGCACTTATTCATTGCCCAGCCTACCATGCGGGCTGATCTGGCTGTCCCGAGGTATCTGGCTATAGCGCCATATGAGGTAACCCTGCCATGGGGGATAAGGAGGGCCACTTCATAAACTCTTTCGAAGAAATTCCGGTTATCCATCTTCAATGCTTATTTCTTCGATTTTGGTATCGGGCTTAAGTTTAAAACAGGTGTAGGTTATCTTTTTTCCATCATTCAGGAATAATTGCTCATAGAATGTGCGGATAGACAGTAAATCATTCTCGTAATTTCCGGAGTAGAGATCGCTTGTTGAGGTAATGACCTCGAGTTTGTTATGTTTGAGAAGCTTATTGGTATAGTTGTACAGTTCCCTGCTGTCTGTTTTGAGATGAATCAAACCATCTTCTTTCAGAAATGTTCTGTAATGATTCAGGAACCGTGCTCCTGTAAGTCTTTTTTTGTTTCTGCGTTTTCTTATCTGAGGATCGGGAAAAGTTATCCAAATCTCGTCAATCTCGTTTATCGAAAAGAAAGACTCAATAAGTTCAATCCTTGTTCTGAGGAAGCCCACATTCTTTAAGTTTTCCTCAAAGGCTGTTTTAGCCCCTTTCCACATTCTGGCGCCTTTAATATCGATTCCGAGAAAATTTTTCTCAGGAAAAGAGCGTGCAAGCCCGGTTGTATATTCTCCTTTTCCGCACCCAAGTTCAAGAATAATGGGGTTGCTGTTTTTAAAAAAGTTGCTGTTCCACCGTCCTTTTAACAGGTAATCTTTCCTGAAAACATCCTCAAACAGGGGCTGTATAACATGTTTGTATCCATCCATCTCAGCCCATCTATGAAGTTTATTCTTGCCCAAACCGGTTTAGTTTGCTTTTTCCGATATAATAATTTTCATCCCTACATTCATAATTCCATCCAGGTCATCCACCCGCATTCCCTGTTCGATTCTGAATCGGTAGGTTCCGCTCACAGGGAACAGTACATTTGATTTATAGGGCAGGGAAAGGTCATGGATATCACCGAGCCCCTTTCCAATCCATCTTCCTGATTCATCGGTGATATTATATTCAATTGTATCTTTAATATTATTCCCTTCGGGGGATGTTGTTGTGACAAAAAGAAAGATGTTCCTGAATGGGTAATTATGGGTATTGCGTAATGTAATGTAGATATCACAATGTTGCAGAGTATCAATGATTTCGGTCCGGAAAACAGGCTTGTTGTATCTGTTCCAGCTATTACCCGGGATCTCCTCAGTAGCAGTGTAAAGATTATCAGAATTGCAGGAGATGAATATAGTAATGGTTATAAGTGCAAGGAGCACTATAGATCTTGCCCCTGACCTATTTCCTTCTGTCATTACGTTTGTTTTTTCTTTTATTACGGTATCTGTTGTTACGCTTTTTATCGCTTTTGCTCTCGAACCTCGTCAAGCTCTCTTTTCCCGCAGTATTTTCAAAACTATGTTCCGTAACAGCTTTATAAGTATCCACGGCAAGTTTTTGCGGTTTTTTACTGTTACGGTTCAGCTTTTGAATTTCATCAACCCTTTCAACTGTCACAGAAGTAAAATTAACAATCGAATTTTGATCGAAAGAGTACCAGTATACCTCTTTATGTACCTCTGATTTAACAAAATATGCAGTTCCCTCCTCCGTTTCGAGAGGGATCTCTTTTGGGGGGAATTTTTTTTGTTTATCAACGTAACTGTCAAGCTCGTAATTAAGGCAACATTTAAGCTTGCCACATTGTCCGGCGAGCTTTTGAGGGTTGAGTGTTAACTCCTGTAATCTTGCATGGGCGGTGGTAACAGAAACAAAATTTTTCATATGTGATGAGCAGCATAATTCTCTGCCGCATGAACCAATACCTCCGATTCTGCCTGCCTCCTGTCTCGCTCCTATTTGTCTCATTTCAATCCTGACACAGAACTTTTCAGCCAGGGTTTTTATAAGTTGCCTGAAATCTACCCTGTCATCGGCTATATAGTAGAAAATGGCTTTTGTTTTGTCGCCCTGGTATTCAACATCACCGATTTTCATATTAAGACCAAGCTCTTCCGCAATTTTTCTCGACTCAAGCATTGTTGAAACTTCCATTGATTTTGCCTCTCCCCATTTTTCAATGTCAACGGGTTTTGCCTTCCTGTAGATCTTTTTATAATCTTCATCGGGCAAAGGGCTTTTCTGGCATTTCATCTGATATTTAACCAGTTTGCCAACCATCGAAACTCTTCCGATATCATGACCGGGAGAAGCTTCAACTGCAACAATGTCTCCGATATCAAGGCGGAGATCATTCACATTTCTGTAAAATCCTTTTCGTGTATTTTTAAAACGGACTTCCAGAATTTCATTATTGGTGTTATCAGACGGGAGTCTTGCTAACCAGTTAATTGAATTTAATTTGTAATGTCCCGGAATATATTTTGTATCTGACTGATCAGGTCTTCCTGGCCGGTCATTGTTATTCTCTTCACTCTCCTTCATCAGCATGTTCTTTAAACCCCTTTAAGAGTACAGGGGTGGATTTATATTGGATCTGTTTTATTTTCTGACCAACAAATTTAGTTTATTTTGACTTAAATTCAATTATTTATAACAGGCAGACGTTACCTGATTAGCTTTATTACATTAATTGCCATATCGAGAAAGATGATTTTGGCATTGCCGTTAGCTGAAATATGGATATGTGCCTTTGAAAATTGATCGGCCAGGGGGGCTATATTCTTTTTGTTTATGACGGAGTTGAAATTGGTGGCAAACTCTGCCTCTTTATCAGACAGGAAACCCAGGTTTTTGTCTGCCATGCCAATGTTTAGCATATAATTTTCACGAAGCTGCTCAAGTGAAAAAGTAAGGAATCGTTTTTGAACTTCTCTGCCGGTAGCAGCGATCTCTTCCGACCATTCTGAAATAGCCGGGATATTCCTTAACCAGGAGAGTCTCATAAGATCGATGAATCTTTTGAGGTTGGCAGAGCGTGATTCATCTTCAATAATAAAGCTTACGGCTTTAAGGTAGTTGCCGTTCGCTGAATTTGCAATGTCTTTTGCTTTTGGTCCGGGCATATCAAATTTTACAGAGATGGCAGTTGTTAGATCTTTAGTGTTGATTAAGGGGATTCTGATAAACTGGCACCTCGACATTATAGTCGGTAAAATTAATTCCGGCTCTTCTGAAACGAGCAGGAAGAGAGTCTTATCAGGTGGCTCTTCAATCATTTTGAGTAGCTTGTTGGCAGTGGAATGATGCATCTTTTCGGGAAGCCAGATGATCATCGTTTTGTAATCAGATTCGTATGTTTTAAGGGCCAGTTTTTTAATTATCTCATTTGCCTCCGCAGCATAAATTAGCCCCTGCTCATTTTCAACATCAATCTTTTTCAGCCATCTGTTCAGGTTAAAATAGGGCGATTCAGCTACCATCTCCCTCCACTTATCAATAAAATGGCTGCTTATAACTTCGCCTGCTTTTCCCTTTTTAAATACAGGAAAAACAAAATGGAGATCAGGGTGGATCAGTTTTTCGAATTTTGCACATGACGGACAAACGCCACAGGAGTCATTATCTGATCTGTTCTCACAACTGATATACTGTGCGAAAGCAATTGCGATCGACAGCTTCCCTGTTCCTTCAGGGCCTGCAAAAATCTGGGCATGACTCACTCTCTCCTCCTTAACTGACCTGACAAGGTTGGAGATGATTGGTTTCTGCCCTATTATATCGTTAAATTTCATTTTGGGGAGAAGAATGATACAGATGACAAAAATAGAAAATTACATTCTATTTTACCTAAAAAAACGTAGGTTTGTAAATTGATAAATATTTGGAAAATTCATTCTCTGATGAGTAATATGATAACTTATTTTTACACGATGCAGGGAAACAGAAGCTATTCCATTGTGGTATAAATTTAAATTAAGATTAAATGAAAAGCATTGACAACTATAATTTTGCAGGAAAAAAAGTAATTGTAAGGGTGGATTTTAATGTCCCTCTCGATTCAGATTTAAAAGTAACTGATAACACAAGAATACGGGGGGCGCTGCCTACAATCATGAAGATTACCAGTGACGGCGGATCGGCTATACTTATGTCACACCTGGGACGTCCCAAAGAGGGTCCGGAAGATAAATTTTCATTAAAGCATGTTATTCCTGAACTCTCTTCATTAACAGGTAAGGATATCCTGTTTGCCGATGATTGCCTTGGGGATAAAACCATAGAGATGAAGAAAAACCTCAATCCCGGGGAAATACTTGTCCTTGAAAATCTTCGTTTCTACAAGGAGGAGGCAAAAGGGGATGAGCAGTTTGCCCGCAGCCTTGCAGAGGGGTGTGATGTTTATGTGAATGATGCTTTCGGAACGGCACACAGGGCTCATGCATCTACTACAATTATTGCCCGGTTCTTTCCTGTTGAGAAACTTTTTGGATTCCTTATTAACAGTGAACTGAAGAGCATGGATAGGGTAGTTAACGATTCGGAAAAACCATGTACAGCTATTATGGGAGGAGCTAAGGTGTCAGATAAGATACTGATAATAAAAAATCTTCTTGACAGGGTCGATCATCTTATTATTGGAGGCGGGATGGCATATACATTTATGAAAGCCATGGGTGGTAAAATAGGTAATTCATTATGTGAAGAAGATAAGCTGGATCTTGCCCTTGAAATAATTGATGAAGCAAAAAGGAAAAATGTTAAACTGCATCTTCCGGTTGATAGTGTAAACGCAGATAGATTTGATGCAGAAGCTAATGTATCATTATCGGCAGCAGATAATGTTTCAGATGGATGGATGGGCCTTGATATAGGTGTAGAAACAATAGCTGATTTTTCTAATATTATTCAATCATCAAAGACCATTCTGTGGAATGGCCCGATGGGTGTTTTTGAGATGGAGAAGTTTTCAAAAGGAACCAGCGAGATTGCAAAAGCAATTGCTGTAGCAACTGAAAAGGGAGCATTCAGCCTGATAGGTGGTGGCGATTCAGTAGCTGCCATTAATAAGAATAAACTGGCTGATAGAGTTAGTTATGTGTCAACAGGTGGAGGTGCAATGCTGGAGTACCTGGAAGGTAAAGTGTTGCCCGGAATTGCTGCAATCAGGAGCAACAGTTAACAACTCCGGTTTTTCAGGATCCGGACCTGATAAAGTTAGATGTTTTATATCTCAATCTTAAAAAATACGGAAATGAGAGAGGTAATAACACCGGTTCTGTTTTTTGTTTTAATGTTCTCTTTTACAGGGTGTACAAAAGATAATGAGATACTGGATTATGGTACCGATACGATTGACAATATCATATACGGAACAACTCTTTATTATGCAATAGGATTTTCATTTGAACTTGGCGCGCTGGTTCAAACGAATAAAATACCTGAACCTGATATAACAGTTCATGTCAATGCTTCGCCTCCGTCATTGTCGGCTTACCTCGATACTCCCAACCACATGGAATCGTATGCTCTTTTGTCAGAGAATGACAGTGAAGCAGATGCGAAAACCTTTTTTGATTCATTTTTGGAGGTAGGGTCTTATAGCTGGGATCTTTTCGCCGTCAACATCAGGGAGAATCAGGTTTGGCTTTTTAAAACCCGCGAAGGGAATTATGTAAAATTCAGAATAATTGATCTTATAGTGGAGGAGACATCAGGTCTTCCATATACCCAGGTGACTTTTGAATGGCGGATACAGAGAGACGGATCAACTATATTCACCAAATGATAACGACGAAACTGGAAAACAGGATCTTCAATCTGAACAGTGAGGGTGATTTTTCGGAGCTGGCACTGGAGATTTTCCGTTTGCAATCAGATGGGAACAGGGTATATTCTGATTATCTTGATGCCCTTGGTTTTGACAGGAATTTAGTTAAAACAACAGAGAATATTCCATTTCTGCCTATATCACTGTTTAAAACGAAAGAGGTAAAGACCGGAGATTTTTCCCCTGAGATTATATTTACAAGCAGCGGCACTACCGGTAGTAAAACCAGCAGTCATTATGTAAAGAAACTTTCTTTATACGAACGAAGTTTTGTTGAAGGGTTTAACCGTTTCTATGGCGATCCGGCAGAGTATTCAATTATTGCACTTCTCCCTTCTTATCTCGAAAGGAAAGGATCGTCACTTATCTATATGGTTAACAAACTGGCCGCCTGTTCTCCTGACCAGAGCGGAGGGTTTTTTCCTGAGCATCCGGATGAGATTCCGGGCAGGTTGAAGTCGCTGAAAGAGAAAGGCAGGAAAGTGATTTTGATTGGCGTTACTTACGCTTTGCTGGAACTGGCCGGGAAGCATCCCGCTGATCTTTCAGGAATAATTATTGTGGAGACAGGGGGTATGAAGGGAAGAGGGAAGGAGATGGTAAGGGAGGAGGTTCACGGCATACTTACAAGTGCATTTAATTGTGATGCAATACATTCGGAATATGGTATGACCGAGTTATTTAGCCAGGCCTGGTCTGAAGGAGACGGACTGTTTCGCACTCCCCCCTGGATGAAGATATTTATTAGAGACCCGCTTGATCATGTGGATTATCTCGAAAACGGACGCACAGGTGGAATAAATATTATAGATCTTGCCAATATCTATTCGTGTTCATTTATTGAAACTGCCGACCTGGGACGAAAAAACAGTGACACCACGTTTGAAGTATCAGGGCGATTCGATAACAGCGACATCAGGGGGTGTAACCTTCTGGTGATTTAAGAATATCGATCAACGAACTGAGAATTACGAATCTGACTCACCCCGCTGGCGCGAATCTGACTTACCCCGCCCGCCAGCATCGCCTTCGCGTAGCCGCTACGGCAAGCCCAACGGATTCCCGGAGGTGCTTAAAGGACTAGACTTTTTTACCACCTTCCATTTCTCTACAACTATCTGAACCTGTTTCAGTAATAAACCATTCCAGATAATTATCAATTTTATGAACCAGATAAAAGGGTAAATTCAAAAGGTAATAATCTTTTCCATTACGGGTTCTTGATTTATCAATCTTTAGCTTACCGGCATATACTCTTACGCCGAAATTATGATCGGCCCGGTCGATAAATTCATGCAAAGAGCGCAATCTGCCTGTTGCCCCCGATTTTACTTCAACAGGTATTATTTTATTATCGTATTGATAAGCAAAATCTACTTCTGCATCTGAGTATTTTTCGCGCGTCCAAAAATAAATATCGCGGCTTATTGAATTTAATAAGGCTCTTAGTTCCTGCCCGACAATGTGCTCGGCAATTTTTCCCTCATAAACATCACTCAATTTTTTCGAACCAAAGACTTCTTTCTGTAAACCGGTGACAAAGTTTACCAAACCTGTATCGAGCAATTGTAATTTAGGCGACTTTTTTATATTTGGCTGTAAAGGAATTTTTGTTGATGTAAGCGGAAAGATCAACTTTAGAAGCAGGGCTTTCTCTAAAGTAAAAAAAGCTTCTTTCATTTCTCTCGATTTATAATTAGAATTCCCAAATCCCTGATACTTAATTCTGCTGCCTGCCTCATAAAATGCATGCTCAATTATATGTCTCAATGTATTAATATGCACCCGGCTTCTGGCATACTTTTCCACATCGTCTTTATAAGAAGTAATCAGAGAATCGTAAATGGGGCTTAAAGCATTAATATCTTTATTTTCAACATAGTTTTTTATTACTTCGGGCATACCTCCAATCAAAGTATAAAGCCTGAAAGACTCTAATAATTTTTCGTGACTATAATCAGGAACAGGGATCTTATTTAGTACGCTAAGGCTTTGTTGCTCTCCTAATGCATTAATAAATTCGATATAAGAAAATGGACGGACAGGCATATATTCCACTCTGCCCACAGGAAAACTAATATGGTTGCCTATAAGGGTTTCGAGTAAGGAGCCGGCAGCAATAACATATAAATGTTTTACATCCTCGTAAAAATATCTCAGCCAACTAACAGCTTTTGGAGAATTTTGTATCTCATCTATAAATAGTAAGGTCTTTCCGGCTTTCTTTGTTTTATTTTTCAAGAAAAAAATAGCATCTGTTAGTTCCTCAATATCGCTACTTTCTTCAAAAACTTGTTTATCCTTATCTAATTCAAGGTTAAAATAGATATATTGTTCAAAGTCTTTTGAGAACATTTCAACCAGGGTAGTTTTTCCTACTTGTCGCGCTCCTCTTAAAACCAAAGGTTTTCTATCCTTTTTTTTTGCCCAGTTTTTTAATTTTTCTATAGCTAACCTGTTAAACATAATTGTTTTATTATAATGTTTATGAGTAAAAAAGTTTTTAAATTGTTTAATTCATGGGTAAAGATAATAAATATATGTATAATAACAAGGGGTAATTATAATTTCAATGTATAATAACAAGGGTTAAAATGACATTAATATGTATAGAAACTAGGGTAATATTTTCATATTTTATTCAATAAGCACTGTTTAGATCGTCTTATGCATACAAAAAAAGAGTCCGTCTACGCCGGACCCCTTTTGATTTCAGTTAGCTTAGCTGGTGAAAAACAGATACAAGAAATTCAACTTTCACATAAAACTGCCGTAGGCAGGATATGATATAGCCTGAGTCGTCAGACTCAGACTTTGAAAGAGGATATAGCAATGAGTTCCGTAGGAACGAAATGTTTTGTTCTAAAAGAATTCCAGGAGATATTCTTTTTCAAAGGTAATCCCATAATGATTCAATAGTTTCAGATATTCTTCTCTAAAACATGATTTTTTATGATGTCCCTTCTGGTTTTCAATGTAGCTTATCAATTCAGGGACATTTCTGTGACTAACTGAAAATATCCCTCCACCGGATTGCCAATTAAATCTTTGATTGAGAAATTTCTTTTCGTTAATCCACCTTGACGAATTTGTTTTTATAGCCTGTATGAATTTTGATGGGGCCAAAGAAGGTCTTAAACGTACTAATAAATGACAATGATCGGGCATGCCATTTATTCTGATTAATTGTTGGTCAAGATTTTTTATAATTCCGGCAATGTATTTATAAAGCTCTTCTTCAAATTCAGCTTTAATAAGTGCTTGTCTGTATTTTGGAGAAAATACATAATGAAGATAGATTTGTGAATAAGTATTGGGCATTGTTCAGGGTTTTTGATTTGGTTAAGCTTTAAAGATATAAAATCATAACGTTCCTACGGAACTTTATTTCTCTGGAGTTCATTATCAAGGGACTTACGTCCCTGGTTATGATATCTTATCCCTATGGGATAATCTTATGAATTATATTTCGGTTTCATAAATTATTGTATTTCGGAATTACGAAGATACTTTTAACTTATCCTATTTTCAGAGTTGTAGCACCCAAATTAGAATAAATACTATTGAATATCAAATAGATATAAAGTTTTTATTAGAGGTTGCGGAAAACATAAATAAAAGGCCTGGTATTCAGACCCTTAATGTTTTCAGTTAGCTTGGCTGGCGGATTATAATCCGAGCTTTGATTTAATAGCTTCGGGTATTGCGTCCTTATGGACCATTATAAAGATCATCTTGGCCTTTACATAACTTTCCGACATATTAAGGTAGCCTCCAAATTTATTCCGGGCAATACCCCATGAATTTTTGGTTATATAATACTTTGTGCCATTCTGGTCTTTCACAATACCTGTGATATGCATAAGATGGTCATCTGTTGTCACAAAAGATTCATATCCTTGCTGGCGTATATCCTGGGTTACCTCTATCTCAGGAAATGGCTGCTCAAATTTGTAGGCCTCTTCAAGTCTCTCTTTGGGAGACATATCTTCAAAGCGAGCCCTGTCAGTTTCTGAGAAATCCTCAGTTTTTGTGACATCAGGATTAATAGCAACTCCATTGGTATGAGAAAATCCTTTCTCACTAACATCACCATCCCAGTTAACGGTATAGCCATTATTTAACGCATAATCCATGATTTCGGTCAGCTCCCCGACAGGTACATTATAAAAGTCGGCATGAGCCCAGTTATCAGGTACTTCAATTTTCCCGGGAGTATAGAATGAGAAATGATTGAATGAAGTGATCTCCACGTAATCATCGGGGTTAATACCCAGCTCTTCAGCAAAGCTTTCAGGTGTAAACGTTCTTTCTTTATATGTAAAGGTTTCCGGTACTTCCCCCATATATGTGTCGAGAATGGCGTTTACAATTTTATGATACTCTTCGCTCTGATTTTTTCTTTTTACGGGTACCTCCGAGACAGCCTTGATAATAGCAGCCATTTCGCTATGATTATGCACTTCAAAATCAGAATGAAGTCCGGAATAAACTTCATCAGGTACAATACCTTTGTTGGCAAAGACTCTTATCCAGTCATGACTAAGTGATCCTTGTGACACATTACCCTTACCTCGTCTGAGGTAGTTGTCGTTCAGGCGGTCGATATAATTCTGACGAACAATAAACATTTCGGAAAGATCGTATTCTCCCTTGCCCATTCGGATCAGTTCTGACTCAATAAATGATGTTGTAGCAAAACACCAGCAAGTACCGGAGCGTGACTGGTTTTTTACTGATGTGGCAGGCAGGCTTACAACTGTTGTAAATTTATATCCTTCAACCGGTTCTGCTTTTGACTTTTTCTTCTGTGCATTTACATTAATAATGCTTATACAGAGGAGAAGCGTTAGTATTAGTTTGAATTTCATAACTATAGAATTTGAATCAAGGTTAAACAAATCATCTATACAAATTTAATTATTTATAAGGTAGGATAAAAAGCATCTGTAATATGCTCAAGTTCAAAATGTTTTCCGTCAACAACAATTGAAATAATATCGAATCGCGCCTCTTTTGATGACAGATTTCGTTCTATATAAGTTTGAGCCGCAAAAATTATATTTCTCTGTTTTGGTACCGATACTGCATCGCGGGGGTGAATCTGAAAGTCTGCAGTACGTGTTTTAACTTCAACAAAAACAATATAATCTTCATTCTCTGCAATAATATCAATTTCCCGCCTCCCGGTGCTCCAGTTTTGCTCCAGGATTGAATAGCCATTGGCTTTAAGGTGGTCGACAGCAATTTTTTCACCTCTTTTTCCTAATGAGTGTGATTCAGCCATTTGATGTTTTTAATGCAGCTTATATTTCGATAATCTTATTTTTAATCGCATAGAGGATAAGGCTGGCCGTGTTTTTAGAGTTTGTTTTACTCAGCAGGTTGGCCCTGTGCTTATCGACGGTTCTCTTACTAATGAAGAGAGTATCGGCAATCTCCTGATTCGACAGACCTTCACAAATTTTATTCAGGATCTCCATTTCTCTTTTTGAGAGATTAGCCATCTTTGTCTCGTTCTCCCTCGTTTTAATTTTCCGGATTACATTATACAGAAGTTCCTGGGAGAAGTAATTTCCCCCGTTAAAAACGTTAATAATTGCCTCTTTCACTTCATTTATGTCAGAGTCTTTCAAGAGAAAACCTTTAGCTCCGGCGTCAACCATTTTATCATAATAATCTTCTTCACCATACATCGAAACGGCAATAATATGAATTCCGGGTTCGATCTCAAGCACTCTACGGGTTGCTTCTATACCGTCCATTACCGGCATATCAATATCCATCAGGATAATATCGCACGGAGTTTCCTTTATTATGTTAATTAGGTCCTGTCCGTTTCCGGCTTCACCCACAACTGAGAATTCCTCAAATGCATCGAGCAGTATCTTAAGGCCATTCCTGAATAGCTGATGGTCATCTGCTATAATTATCCGGATATTATTCATCATCTGATATATATGTTTCATTTTTGGCAATATTGATCCTGATAAGGACTTGCAGACCTCTCCCCGGTGCGCTATCCTGGAAGAACATCCCGTTAACCGATCGAACCCGGGTTTCTATGTTAGAGATCCCCATACCCCTGTTCTCGCTATTTTCAACCTTCTCCATATCAAACCCCCTGCCGTTATCATTAAACTGCAAAATAATAAATTTTCCGTGTTTATTAAGACCTATCTCCACAGTTGAGGCTCCTGAATGTTTTACCGAGTTGTGTATCAACTCACATATTGCACGGTATAGAACCACTTCAACATCATTGTTTAGCCTCTCCTTACCTATATTTGAGCTAAAATTAATGTTAAGGGTTTTTGTTTTGTTGACTTTCGAAATAAAAGAGTTTGTTGCGCTGACAAGGCCGAAATTCGACAGTACATGCGGACTCAATATATTTGAAATATCCTTTATGGTATTAATGGCTTCATTTACAATATGGTTTGCATTGTTTATTATCTCTTTATCGACAGGATCGGTTATCCGGTTCGATAGTGCCGAAATCGACATTTTAACTGTAGAGAGAAGGGGTCCCAGATCGTCATGAAGATCCTTGGCAAATCTTTTTCGCTCATTTTCCTCGGTATTGATTATGGCATGAAGTACCAGTCTTTCACTTTTCACCCTGTCTGTTTCTGCTTTTTTAAGAGAAAAGAAGATTTCCCTGATAAGTATTACTCCTCCGATAATCATTACAGATATCAATGTGCCCATCCAGGCATCAACCATCTGTAGCTGAACCGATGTCTCTCCCCTGGTAATTTCAATAAGTTGTATTATTTTTCGTGCTGCCATAAATGTGAATGCAGTCGAAAGAAGGATCCATGAAAGCCTGTATTTGGTAAGTTTCATAAATCTTATTGCTATTGATGCGGCCACTATCTGTAAGCCGGCTGATATAATCAGTGCTAATAAGAGTACCATATCTTTTCAGTTAAGTTTTGAAAATTATACAAAAATAGAAGATAATAATGGAAATGGAATGGTGGAGTACCGGAAAAGTGGAATATTGGAAGAAAAGAGTGGGGGAGTGGGGGAATGGGAGAAGCGTGGAGAAGGAGGAGGATTCCAATCTTTTATTACCTTTGGAGCCAATACTATTGGCAGATAATATGAAGCTTCTATATACTCTCGGAATCATTATTTATACCCTGGCAATCCGACTGGTTTCACCTTTTAACAGAAAGGCCGCATTATGGGTAAGAGGCAGGAAGGGGTGGAAAAAGCAGATTACAGGAAAGTTCAGTCTAACCGATACCGTTTACTGGTTTCATTGTGCTTCATTGGGTGAATTTGAGCAGGGCAGACCGGTAATTGAACTTATTAAAAAGAAAATGCCGGAAGTTAAAATTTTGCTTACATTCTTCTCTCCTTCAGGGTATGAGATAAGGAAGAATTTTGAGAGTGCCGACCTGGTAATGTATCTCCCCGCCGATAGACCACGGAATGTCAGATATTTTATTAAACAAGCCAATCCCGCAAAGGCTGTATTCATAAAATATGAGTTCTGGTATAATTATCTGTCTGAACTTCACCGTCAGTCTGTTCCTGTGTATCTTATCTCAGGAGTTTTCAGATCATCTCAACATTTTTTCAAATTTACAGGCAAATATTTTCTTAATCATCTGAAGCAATTCAACCATTTTTTTGTGCAGGACAGAGAGTCTGAAAATATATTGTTGAAAGCGGGAATCAGGCAGGTAACTGTTTCAGGAGATACCCGGTTCGACAGGGTTTATTCAATATCACAATTGGCTGCCGGCAATCCTTTGCTTGCAAATTTCAAAGCCGAAAACAGGCTGGTTGTAGCAGGAAGCTCCTGGCCCCGGGATGAGGAGATAATAACTCGCTACATAAACACCAAACAGACAGATGCAAAATGGATATTTGCTCCCCATGAAGTTGATGATGCACATATTATTCAACTTGAGAAGTTGCTGAAAGTGCCGGTAATAAGGTATTCAGAAGCCGGGGATGCGGATCTCTCCGCTTACATGGTGCTGATCATTGATAGTATCGGCCTCCTGTCGTCAGTATATAAGTATGCCGATATCTCAGTAATTGGAGGAGGCTTTGGGAAAGGAATCCATAATATTCTTGAGCCTGCAACATGGGGTATACCGGTTATCTTTGGACCGAATCATAATAAATTCAATGAGGCAAACGAATTGGTTAAAACCGGAGGGGCAATGACATTTGATGATTATAGCCGGTTTGAATCGATAATAAATGATTTCCTGACGAATCAAAAAATGCTTATAAGATCATCGGAGATATCGTTGCAATATGTGAAGGAAAATCTTGGAGCTTCACAATTTGTGGCCGACAGGCTAACCAGATAATTGTTGTCAACAATTTGTTAATACCATTGTTTATAAATTGTAATAAAAATGTAACAGGAATGTTAAGTTTGGGGTTGGGTAAATTGTTATATTAGTATCCCGTTCTAACCTATTGTTATACTAATCCAGATAATCTATAAGAGATTGTTAATCAGCAATTTGGAATTTTATATTAACTTAAATATTTATTACATGAAAAAGCGAATGTTATTAATGTCGCTATTTGCGATGTTCGTAGCTGCCTCCACCATTCTTGGGCAGGGTCTCACAAACGCTGGGATTAACGGAAAGGTTTCCGATGAGAATGACAAAGCTATGCCTGGGGCTACGGTTCTGGTTGTGCATCAGCCAACAGGTACTCAGCATGGAATTGTATCTGACAATTCCGGGTATTTCCGCTTGCCAAACCTTATTGTTGGCGGACCTTACACAATAACTATAAGTTTTGTGGGTTATGATGATTTTGTTCGAAGCAACGTCTACCTTAACCTTGGTCAGATTTTCAAGATCTCTGCCGTTCTTGGCGAGGTACAGACTGATGTTGGCGAGGTTACAGTAGTAGGCTACAGGGTAGGTCAGTTTGAAGTATTTGATGGTAACCGGACAGGTGCCGAAACAGTTATCGGAAAAGAAAGTATTGCGAAACTTCCTACTATTTCCGGTGACCTGAACGATTTTACCAGATATACCCCACAGGCCAGAGTTGTTGGTGCTGGAATCTCAATTGCCGGGATGAATAACCGTTATAATTCGGTTATGATTGATGGTACTGTAAATAATGATGTGTTTGGTCTTGCTCCAAACGGAATGAATGGCGGTCAGACCGGAATATCTGCAATAAGTATTGAAACCATTGAACAGTTCCAGATTACACTTGCTCCCTACGATGTTAGATATGGTGGATTTGGTGGTGCGGGTATTAATGTTGTAACAAAGAGTGGGACCAACCAGCTTTCCGGGATGGGTTATTTCAAATACCGTAGCCAGTCCCTTGCAGGAAAAACTCCTACAGATGATGAAACAGAAGAGAGGGAGAAACTGGCTGATTTTTCAGCCAAGACTTACGGACTGAATGTAGGTGGTCCTATTATTAAGAATAAATTATTCTTCTTTGCAAATATTGAGATCCAGGCTGATGCAACTCCACAGCCATTCTCCGGAGCAGATTATGAGGGAAATACAAGCGTTGCAGAATTGGAGGCTCTTCGTACTTTTATGACTGATAATTATAATCATGATCCGGGTGGGTTTGAGAATAACACACGTGAGTTGATAGGACGTAAAGCATTTGTGAGACTGGATTGGAACATTAACTCAAATCATCAGTTGATGTTGCGTAATCAGTATACATACGGTGAGTCAATAGGCCCGTCAAGATCCAATTCAAGAAATATTAAATTCTACAATTCGGGAGTATTGTTCCCTTCAACTACTAATACCAGCGCTCTTGAATTGAAGAGTCGTTTCTCTGATAATATAACTAATAACCTGAAGATAGGTTATTCTTATATTCATGATGACAGGAACACCATGGGTGGAAGATTCCCGGGCGTTACTATTCTCGATGGAACAGGTAAAATATATGCAGGTGGCGAGATTTATTCAACCGGTAACGAACTTAAACAATCCATTTTTACTATTACTGATAATTTTCAGATTAGTAAGGGAAAACATTTTTTAACTATTGGTACACACAATGAGTTTTATGGAATATATAACCTCTTTATGAGAAGAGCTTATGGAGATTATACATTCGATTCAGTAACAGATTTCATGAATGGAGATCCTTCATTTTACCGTATTGGGTATTCTCAGGTTGATGATATTCGTGGTGACGGTTCAGCGGCAGCTGCAGAATTTAACTTTATGCAGTTTGGAATATATGCCCAGGATGAATTCCAGGTTAATGAAAACCTTAAAGTTACAGCCGGTGTACGTCTTGATATTCCTGTATTCAATGATGCTCCGGCAGAAATTGCTCAATTCAACGATACAACAATGGCCAAACTTGAGGCTGTTCATGATATGGAGGGCGCTAAATCAGGTCAAATGCCTTTCACTCAGTTTATGATCTCTCCAAGGGTTGGGTTTAACTGGGATGTAAATGGCACCCAGACAACCCAGATACGTGGTGGTGTTGGTGTTTTTACATCCAGATTACCTCTTGTATGGCCTGCCGGTTCATACACAAACAACGGCTTAATGATGGGAGACTATAGAGATTATGGTCCTGCTCCAGGTTCATTTGAGCCTGATCCTGATCTGCAATATGTTCCGCCAAAAACCTCAGTTGCCGCTTCAGGTAGCCAGATCGATCTTTATGCTAAGGACTTTAAACTGCCTCAGATGTTCAGAGCTAACCTGGCGGTTGATCAAAAACTACCGGGAGATATTGTTCTGACACTGGAAGGAATCTTCACGAAAACAATCAATAATGTACTCTGGAAAGATGTTAATGTAAAACCGGCCTGGGGTAATGCCACAGGCACGGGTGATGACAGGCCTCTGTTCAGAACTTATCATAACGGGGTAGAGGATTATTATGGGCAGATTATGCTGGGGACCAATACAAACCTTGGTTATACCTATAACTTTACTGCTCAGCTTCGCAAAGATTTTGCAACCGGTTTGAGCACCAGCCTGGCTTATACATATGGTCATTCAGAATCAGTATTTGACGGTACAAGTTCACAGAATTCATCACAGTGGAACTACCTTGTATCAAGCCCTGTCCCAAATAATCAAGCCGAACTTGGAATATCCAGCTTTGATATGGGGCACCGTATTGTAGGCGCTTTTAGCTACGAGGTAGAGTATTTGGATATGTTTAGAACAATGATTGCCCTCTTCTATACAGGTCAGTCGGGCCGTCCAGTTTCATATATTTATAACGACTATTATGGGAATTTCGTTTCTCAGGCATATAAAGGGCCACAACTTATTTATATTCCTGTTAATGAGAGTGATATTCATCTTGTTGATATTTCAGGCGGACAAACGGCTGCTCAGCAGTGGACTGATCTGGATGCTTATATCAGCCAGGACGATTATTTGAATTCCAGAAGAGGTAAATATGCAGAACGTAACGCTTCACGTGTTCCATGGGAGAATATTCTTGACCTTAAGATCGTTCAGGATGTTTTTGTAAATGTTAAGGATAGAAGACAGACACTCCAGATTACTTTCGATGTGTTTAACCTTGGTAACATGGTAAATAAGAACTGGGGACGTCAGTATTATGCATCAAATGGAAACATTTCTCTTATTAAGTATGTTGACAGGATAAATGATCCGGCTACTCCTGGAAGTGAAGAGACACTACCTACATTCCAGTTTTATAAGCCTACAGATAATAAGGCTTATTATCTTGATGATAGCGGTCTCAATAGTTCAAGGTGGCAAGCACAACTTGGGATAAGATATATTTTCTAGGCTATAATCAATTATCAAAATTTAAGGCCGTCATTTTTTGACGGTCTTTTTTTTATGAGATGGTTGATTATAAGAAATATTTTCGGACCTGGGTTACTTTATTCACGTTGTAGAGGTTGGATTTAAGCGGGAAATCTGGCTGTGAAAACAGATAATAAATCACATAAGATCATGTTAATGTGATTCAGGGCTTCCCGGAGATAAAGTGCATGTAAACAATAAGATACAGAGAAGGTTAATAACTCATAGTGATTGTTAATAAGTATAGCTTGTCTCATCAACAAGCCTTTCTTATTTTAGCAGGACCTGGTAGAGTTACTTATCAAAAATCGAACTTACTAATAATCAAGTCAAATCGAAATATTTGGGCGTTAATGGGAGACTTATTTCTTGAAAAATCTGCAGTTGCCTCCGGAAAAGGAGATGTGAAAGAGGAACTTTCTCTTGAGCTGAAAGAAAAAAATAATAGTATAGAAACGGAAGAATTCGTTTCTGAGGAAACGGTGGAGGAGAAGAAAAAAACTGCAGATAGTTTAATTTATTCTCATGAAGAAGTAATTAAAGCCAGCATTGATTATTTTAAAGGTGACAGTCTTGCTGCAAGAGTATGGGCAAATAAATACGCTCTGAAAGATTCCTACGGTAATATTTATGAAAGAGACCCGGATGATATGCATCGCCGCCTGGCAGGAGAAATTCACCGTATTGAGAAGAACTACCCAAATCCTGTTTCTGAAGACCTGATTTTTAGTCTGCTGAAGAATTTTAAATATATAGTGCCCCAGGGTGGGCCAATGACCGGTATCGGAAACCCATATCAGATTGCATCACTATCTAACTGTTTTGTGATTGGCAATGAAGGAGATTCAGACTCTTACGGTGGAATACTCAAGATCGACCAGGAGCAGGTGCAATTGATGAAACGGAGGGGTGGTGTTGGTCACGACCTTTCTCATATTCGCCCTCAGGGCTCACCCGTACTTAATAGTGCCCTTACTTCTACAGGAGTTGTTCCGTTTATGGAGCGCTACTCTAACTCAACACGCGAGGTGGCACAGGATGGCAGAAGAGGAGCTCTGATGTTATCTATATCAGTAAAACATCCCGATTCAGAGAAATTTATAGATGCTAAACTTGAAGCAGGGAAGGTAACAGGAGCCAATGTCTCGGTGAAAATAACAGATGAATTTATGGAGGCTGTGAAGAGCAACAGTATATTCAGACAGCAATATCCTATCAATTCAGACAATCCTATTTATATCAATGATATTGATGCCCGGGAGTTATGGAATAAAATTGTTCAAAATGCATGGCGATCGGCTGAACCGGGTATGTTGTTCTGGGATACAATAAAAAGAGAGAGTGTAGCTGATTGTTATGCAGACCTTGGATATAAAACGGTATCGACCAATCCGTGTGGTGAGATTCCTCTTTGCCCGTACGATAGCTGTCGCCTGCTGGCAATAAACCTCTATGGTTATATAGATAATCCATTTACAGAAGAGGCAAAATTTGATTTCGATCTGTTTAAGGAGCATGTTCATCTTGCCCAGAGAATAATGGACGATATAATAGACCTTGAGCTTGAAAAAATAGATGCCATACTTACCAAGATCAACAATGATCCGGAAGGAGACGACATCAAGGGAACAGAGAGAACCCTTTGGATGAATATACGGAAAAAGTCCGAAGAAGGCAGACGTACAGGTATTGGTATTACAGCCGAAGGGGACATGCTTGCTGCATTAGGCCTGATCTATGGCAGTGAGGTAGCTACAGATTTTTCTGTTGAAGTACATAAAACACTTGCTATAGAAGCTTACAGAGCATCAGCAATGCTTGCAGGGGAGCGGGGAGCATTTGCCGTTTATAATACCGACCGTGAAAAGGATAATCCGTTTATAAAGAGGTTAAAAAAGGCTGATAAGGAATTATTTGATCTGATGGTTAAAAATGGCAGGAGGAACATTGCCTTGCTCACGATAGCGCCAACAGGGACCACAAGTATTATGACCCAGACTTCCTCAGGAATCGAACCTGTATTTATGCCTGTTTATAAGCGACGCAGAAAGGTTAACCCAAATGATAAGGATGTTAACATAACCTATACTGATGAGGTGGGAGATTCATGGGAAGAGTATATTGTATTTCATAAAAAGTTTGCCGACTGGCTGATAATTAAGGGATATGATGTTGATGAGGTTATGGCAATGGATGATTATAAAATAGATGAGGTAATTGCTAAATCACCTTATTTTAAGGCCACAGCCAATGATGTAAACTGGCTTGAAAAAGTGAGGATGCAGGGTGCGATACAGAAGTGGATAGATCATTCCATTAGCGTAACAATAAATATCCCGAAAGAGGCGAAGAAAGAATTGGTAAGCGATCTTTATCTTACTGCCTGGGAGTCGGGTTGCAAGGGAGCGACAGTTTACCGTGAGGGATCGAGAACCGGTGTTCTTATCTCCAAAAAGGAGGGGAAACAGAACGAAATACAGAGACGACCAAAGGTTCTTGAGGCAGACATTATTCGTTTTAACAACAATGATGAAAAATGGATGGCCTTTGTTGGCCTGCTTGATGGCAGACCCTATGAAATTTTTACCGGTCTTGGCGACGAGGAGATGTTTCCCATACCAAAATCAATTGTAAAAGGTTCTATCATCAAAACCAAAGATGATGAAGGGAATAACAGGTACGACTTTCAGTATACTGATAAATATGGGTATAAAAATACTATGGGTGGATTGTCACATATGTTCAAGCCCGAGTTCTGGAATTATGCCAAGCTGATATCAAGTGTGTTGAGACACGAAATGCCAATAGCAAATGTTGTTAGCCTTGTAAGATCACTACGACTCGATAACGAAACGATCAATACCTGGAAAAACGGTGTCGAAAGGGCTCTGAAGAAATATATCCCGTCAGGGACAAAAGCTAAAGGTAAATGCGAAGAGTGTGGCTCTGAAAACCTTGTGTATCAGGAGGGATGTCTTATATGTACAAATTGTGGCTCTTCTAAATGTGGTTAATATATTTTTATGGAAAGCAAAGCCCCGTGACATCTGTTTCGGGGTTTTTTTTATTTTGTTGAGACGCAATGCATTGCGTCTCCACTACTTACCTTACCTGGCTTGACCATGGATCTAGATAATTCCTAATTTTTTTCCTATCTTTTGGAATGCTGCAATGGCTCTGTCGAGATGTTCCCTGTTGTGTGCAGCAGATAATTGAACTCTTATCCTGGCCTGGTCCTTTTGAACAACCGGGTAATAAAAACCAATTACATAAATGCCCTCATCAAGAAGGCGGGCAGCAAACTCTTGTGACAGCTTAGCATCATAGAGCATTACTGCGCAAATTGCAGATTGTGTGGGTTTAATATCAAACCCGAGATTTATCATCCCGGTTATGAAATACTCAGTATTTTTATGTAGTTTATCCTGCAGGATATTTGATTCTGACATAATATCCAGCATTTTGATTCCGGCAGCGGCCACCATGGGAGGTATTGAGTTAGAGAAAAGATAGGGCCTTGATCTCTGTCGTAACATATCGATTATTTCCCTCTTTCCTGTAGTGAATCCACCAATTGCACCACCAAACGCTTTTCCAAGGGTGCCGGTTATTATCTCAACTTTGCCTTTAACACCAAAGAGCTCGGTTACACCCCTTCCTGTTTTGCCAACAACACCGGCTGAGTGCGACTCGTCAACCATAACCATGGCGCTATATTTTTCAGCCAGTTCAAGGATCCTGTCAAGAGGTGCCACGTTACCATCCATTGAAAAAACACCATCGGTCACAATAATTCGGAATCTTTGTTCCTGTGCGGCAGCAAGCCTTGACTCAAGATCTTCCATGTCTGCATTTTCATACCTGTAACGTTTTGCCTTGCATAACCTGACACCATCAATTATTGAGGCATGATTAAGAGAATCAGATATTATTGCATCCTCACTGGTAAGTAAAGGCTCAAAAACGCCCCCGTTGGCATCAAATGCTGCAGCGTAGAGAATAGTATCTTCTGTTCCGAAGAAACCGGCGATTTTCACCTCCAACTCCTTATGAAGGTCGGTTGTTCCGCAAATAAACCTTACGGAAGACATCCCATATCCATGAGTGTCAATTGCCGATTTGGCTGCAGAGATCAACTCCTTACTGTTTGAAAGTCCGAGATAATTATTGGCACAGAAGTTAAGAACCTTTTGTCCGGTACTTAGTACTATCTCAGCTGCCTGGGGTGATTCAATAATACGTTCGCCCTTATACAACCCTGCATCTTTTATCGATTCCAGCTCTTTCAGGAGATGTCTCTGAAAATTGGTATACATAATCTTTATAATCCGTACTTAGCTATGATCTCCTGCTTGGTTAGCCCAAGTATCTCATACTTCTTGCCAATCTTAATAAATGCTTCAAGTGCCTTATCTAGATGGTGAATCTCATGTCCGGCCGATATCTGGGTCCTGATACGTGCTTGTCCGTTAGGAACAACCGGAAAGAAGAAACCTATAGCGTAGATCCCTTCTGCAAAAAGATCTTTTGAGAAGTCCTGCGCTAATTTTGCATTAAATAGCATTACCGGTACGATCGGGCTATCACCATCTTTCAATACAAATCCTGCTTCGGAGAGTCCTTTTCTCCAGTAGTCACTGTTTTTTTCAAGCTTATCTCTTCTTTCTGTATTTCCCGACAGGATATTAAACACTTCAAGTACTCCGGATACCACAACAGGAGCAATAGTGTTAGAAAAAAGGTAAGGACGGGCTTTCTGCCTGCACATCTCTACAATTTCCTTTCTGCCTGACACACAACCACCCGATGCTCCTCCAAGTGCCTTTCCGAAGGTGGTTGTAATGATGTCAATTTTTCCTATAGCATTACAATACTCATGTGTTCCTCTTCCGGTTTTACCAATAAAACCGCTTGCATGTGAATCATCAACAAAAAGAAGGGCGTCATATTTCTGACACAGGTCAGCCATCTCATCCAGTTTGGCTATATCACCATCCATTGAGAATACCCCATCGGTAATAACCATCTTGATCCTTTTGTTCTGGTGTAACTGAAGCTTCTGTTCGAGATGCTCCATATTTGAGTGCTTGAAAGTATCATGTTCAGCACTGCATAATCTCATACCATCTATAATGGAGGCATGCACAAGCCTGTCTGAGATCATAATATCCTCACTTGTAAGAAGTGCTTCAAATACTCCTGCGTTGGCATCCATGCATGATGGAAAAAGGATAGTGTCTTCTGTACCCAGGAATTCGGTGACCTTGCTTTCAAGTTCTTTATGAATATCCTGTGTTCCGCAGATAAATCTTACTGACGACATTCCATAGCCTCTCATATCGAGACCGGTATGTGCAGCTTTTATAACATCAGGGTGACTTGATAGGCCCAGGTAATTATTGGCGCACATATTTATCACTTTCTTAAGGTCAGATCCGGTTGGGAATTCTACCTCAATATCTGCTGCCTGAGATGAATGAATATATCTCTCTTCCTTGAAGATTCCGGCGTTTTTAATAGTTTCCAGCTGCTCCTGGTACATGGTTTTCATCTTATCACTATAGCTCATAAACTTATTGTTTGGGTTTAGACAATTTTAAGAATTCCTGAAAAGGCCGGTATTTATATACACCGGCATAAAAATTTAATATTGCAGATTCATAGCTATTTAGTATACCCGTTTACCAGGTCTACTATTTTATTTACAGAATCGAATGCTTCCGGTGTAGCCTTGTCATCAGGTATATTGATCTTAAATTTCTTCTCAAGGAAAACCTTGAGAGAGACCATTGAAAATGAGTCAACAAACCCACCTGATATCAGGGGAGTTTCGTAAGTGATTTCATCATCTTCATCTTCCTGGTACTCATTTATTACATAGTTGAGTATGAGATCTTTCATGTCTTCCATAATTTATTATTTTGTTAATCTGTTAATTATTAGTTGTTTACTTGCAACCTGTAACCTGCAACCTGTAACCTGCAACTTGCAACTCTCATCTTTTCTCTAGTCGTCTTCCAAAGTGGAGGTATCACCAATTTCCTCCCCCCACTCCTTTGCATGCAATATTCTACGCATTATTTTACCGCTCCTGGTTTTTGGTAATGACTCCATAAATTCAATTTCCTGTGGCATAGCGAGAGGAGAAAGTTTTTTCCTGATGAAATTCATTATATTCAACTCCGTGTCATCATCAAATTCATAACCCGGTTTCAGGGTAATGAATGCTTTAACAACTTCCATATTAACTTCATCGGGCTTTGCCACAACAGCAGATTCGCTGATTGCTTCATGTTCCAGTAAGGCAGATTCGACTTCGAACGGACTAACCAGGTGACCACCGGTATTAATTACATCGTCATCTCTGCCGATAAACCAGAAATATCCCTCTGTATCGAGGTATGCTCTGTCGCCTGCCAGGTACCATCCATTCACAAATTTTTCTTTATACTTCTCTTCGTTATTCCAGTAGGTGGTCATCATCGCCGGCCATCCGGGTTTAAAAGCTATCAGACCAACTTTCCCGGGCTCGGTAATTGGTTCATATGTTTTAGCATCGAGAACAACGCCTGTAATTCCCGGAAATGATTTACCCATTGATCCGGGTTTGATCTTCATACCCGGGTAGTTGGTGATCATCATAGATCCGGTTTCGGTTTGCCAGTAGGTGTCCAGGAACGGTAATCCGAATACCTTTTCAGACCAGATTACTGCCTCGGCATTAAGTGGTTCGCCAACGCTTGCAAGATGTCGAAGCGATTTAAGGTCAATTCTCTTTATCACCTCATCTCCGGCTTTCATCAGCGACCTTATTGCTGTGGGGGCGGAGTACCACATTGTGATTTTATACTTTTCGATAAACTTATACCAGGCTTCGGCTGAAAAGCCGCTATCAAGGACACACTGGGTAATTCCCAGACTCCAGGGACCGATTATCCCGTATGATGTTCCTGTTACCCATCCGGGATCGGCTGTACACCAGTAGATATCATCATCCTGCAGATCGAGCACCCATTTGGTAGTCAGGTACTGTGAAATTAGTGAGTAGTGTACATGTCTTACACCTTTTGGCTGACCGGTAGTTCCGGAGGTGTAGTGCAGGACGGATGGTGATTCGGCTGTTGTAGGGTAAATCTCCATCTCTTCAACAGGAGTTGAATTTTTGAGGCTGAATGGAATCTCCTTCTCTTTTAATTCTTTAGCCGGGTTATGATCAACAATAATAATATATTCAAGTGATGGGAGCCTGTCGATGATTTTTCTGATCTTCGACAGATGCTTACGCTGGGTAATAATTGCACGTGTCTGGGCATTTTCAAGCCTTACCAGCAACGATTCATCTCCAAATGCTGAAAAGAGTGGTTGAACGATAGCTCCGATTTTTAAAACTCCAAGAAATGAGAGATAAAGTTCAGGAATACGGTCCATAAACAGACATACCCTGTCTTCGGCTACAATGCCTTGATCACGAAGAAATGTGCCGATTGTGTTTCCGGCCAGTCGGATATCATTAAAAGTATATGACTTTTCTTTATCTCCGAAACCTTCATAATAGAGGGCAATTTTCTCACTCTTACCCATCTCACAAATCCTGTCGGAACAGTACCAGCCGATATTAATAATGTCTCCTTTTTTGTATTCAAGCTCTTTCTCAGCTATCTCCCAGGAAAAATTCTTTATCCTCTCATCGTAGGAACCGATGTTTATCATAAGTCAAATAGTGTTTGGTTAATAAGGTCTGACAAGTTAATGTTATTTTTTCAGGATTTATAATCTGAAAAGATGAAACTCTCGCTGTTTAATAGCACCGTTTTTATCATATCTGCTTTACCACTCCAGGATAACTTTTCCGCAGTTACCATTCTCCATTGCATCGAAACCTTTCTGGAAATTGTCGATAGGAAAGTGGTGGGTTATGACGGGAGTAAGATCAATACCACCAATTATCATCTGCTCCATTTTATACCAGGTTTCCCACATCTCCCTGCCATATATTCCTTTCATGGTTATAGCCTTGAAGATAATATCACTCCAGGGCACCTGAAAGTCTGACGGGAGTATTCCGAGAAGGGATATATTGGAGCCGTTATACATATTCTCGATCATCTCGTTAAATGCTTTTGGTGAGCCCGACATTTCCAGTCCCACATCAAATCCCCGCATTCCAAGCTTTTGTACGGCATCAGATATTTTCTCCCCCTTTGCCGGGTTTACAACTATGGTTGCCCCCATTTCTTTAGCTATATCGAGCCTGTAGTCACTAAGGTCGCTGGCAACAATATATCTGGCACCTGCGAATTTGGCGATTGCTACAGCCATACTTCCAATAAGTCCGGCACCGGTAATAAGTACATCTTCACCCAAAAGGTTAAATGAGAGAGCTGTATGTGTGGCGTTCCCAAAGGGATCCATAATAGCGGCCCAGTCATCAGGGATACGATTATCCAGAAGTATAACATTCTCTGAAGGAACTTTTACATACTCTGCAAATGAACCATCAATATTAACTCCTATTCCAACTGTATTTTCACAGACATGTTTTTTACCTCTTCTGCAGTTCCTGCAATGGCCACAGGCAATATGCCCTTCACCTGTAACGCGGTCTCCTGCCTTAACTGTCGTTACGCCGGCTCCTGTCACTTCAACATAACCCATATACTCATGACCAATTGTCATAGGTGTTTTAATGGTTTTTGCCGCCCATTCATCCCACATGTAAATATGAAGGTCGGTTCCGCAGATTGCAGATTTCTTGACCCTGATTATAACATCATTAATACCGGGTTCGGGAATGGGAACCTCCTCCATCCATAATCCTTTTCCGGGCTGTTTTTTTACAAGGGCTTTCATCGTTCTCATTATGATATATTTTTACATCTTTACTTGAATGGTCGAAACTATTACAAAAATAAACCAAAAAAGATGATTTTTCTTACCCTTAGCCTTCTTATAACAGTTTATATATCTTTGCAGGTAGTTAACTGATAATAAAAATGACAAATAATAAAGTACGTGTACGATTTGCTCCCAGTCCGACCGGACCATTACATATAGGAGGAGTAAGAACAGCTCTCTATAACTATCTCTTTGCCAAAAAGAATAATGGAACCTTCATCCTCAGGATAGAAGATACTGACCAGACAAGGTATGTTGAGGGTGCTGAAGATTATATTATGGAGTCTCTTGAATGGTGTGGGATAAAAGTCGATGAAGGAGTTCGTGAAGGGGGATCTTATGGTCCTTACAGACAAAGCGAAAGAAAGGGGATCTACAGAAAATATATTGATGAGCTCATCGAAAAAGGATGGGCTTATTATGCTTTTGATACACCTGAAGAGCTTGATGAACTTCGTAACAGTTATGAAGCAAGGGGTGATAAGTTCATGTATAACGCACCGGTAAGGGACAATCTTAAAAATACCCTTTCTCTTGGTAAATCTGAGTGCGAAAGCTTAATAGATGGTAGTGTGCCTTATGTGGTAAGATTTAAGATGCCCCCGGATGAAGAGATAAAGATGACTGATCTTATCAGGGGCGATGTAGTAGTTAACAGCTCCACGCAGGATGATAAGATCCTTTTTAAGTCTGATGGTATGCCAACTTATCATCTTGCTAATATAGTTGACGATTACCTGATGGAAATATCTCATGTTATCAGGGGGGAGGAGTGGCTTCCTTCTCTTCCGTTACATGTTATGCTTTACAGGGCATTTGGGTGGGAAGAGCCTGAGTTTGCTCATCTTCCACTGTTGCTTAAGCCAACAGGTAAGGGTAAACTGAACAAAAGGGATGGAGATAAGATGGGATTCCCGGTATTTCCACTTTACTGGCCTTATGGTGAGACTGCTTCAGGGTACAGGGAAGAAGGCTATTTCCCGGACGCTTTTATCAATATGCTGGCTCTGCTCGGCTGGAATCCGGGTACTGAGCAGGAGATATTCTCAATGGAGGAGTTAACAGATGCTTTCTCTATCGAAAGGGTTGGTAACTCAGGGTCGCGCTTCGATCCCGAAAAGGCAAAGTGGTTTAATCATCAATACCTGCAAATGAAGTCTGATGAAAGTATAGCATTGGAATTTTCAGAGATACTTAAAGATAAAGGCATAGAGGAGAAAACTGACAGACTGGTGCAACTGGTTGGTATGGTAAAGGAGAGAGTGAATTTTGTGAAGGATCTGTGGGAGCAGACAGATTTTTTCTTTGTTGCTCCAAAAGAATATGATCCCCAGGTAGTTAAAAAGAGATGGAAAGAAGATTCTTCCTCACTAATGAAAGAAGTCAGGGCATTGCTAAGTTCTGTTGATGATTTTTCATCTGAGAATACAGAGAGGGTTGTGAAGACATGGATTGAAGAAAAAGAGGTTGGGATGGGTGCTGTGATGAACGCCTTCAGGTTACTGATTGTAGGAGCAGCCCGTGGCCCCCATATGTTTAATATTATCTCATGGCTTGGTAAGGAAGAAACACTTAACAGACTTGATGCGGGATTGAAGAAATTAAAAAAATAGGGCTATGAATTTACCCGGGAAATATGATTTTATAAATTTTCATGATCATGGATCACTCTATTCGGAAGGAGTATTCTCGATAGACAATATCAT